>QKAR01000138.1 GCA_003246335.1 Spirochaetales bacterium
TCCGGGCACACGATGAGCGGTCGCGCCTCGAAGGCCTTCGCCAGCGCGCGCGCGAAAATCATCGTGCTGATCATGCCGTCCGTCTCCGCTTTTTTGTTCGGCAGGAGGACGAAGCCGGTCATGATGACGACGACGTCGTCCTTTTTCACGAGTTTTTTAAGCCGTCGCGCCGCGTGCATCGAGAGCGGTTCCCCGGCGAGCTTGCGCGCGCCCTCGTATAGGATGCGGCAAACGCCGTATCCGCGGGGGTCGAGGTTCGAGAGATCGTCGAGATTCTGCCCGACATTATATTCGGTAAGGTCCTGCTGGTTCACTTCGCGTACCTTGCGAAGCTCGCCTTGGTATAATCCTCAAAATCTTTAACGCAGGCGTCCTGGAGCGTTTTAAGCACCTTCTGCGACTTCCCGCCGACTTTCTTGCCGTCGAGCTCGACCGCGGCGTTGCACAGCGTGCCCGCGCTCGACACGATGATTTCGTCGGCGGCGCGAAGTTCGTCCATGGTGAAAGCTTTCTCGAGCACTTTGATGCCGGCGGCCTCGGCGAGGCGGATGATGTGCTTTCGCGCGGTGCCCGGGAGAATGAGGTTATCGAGCGGGGCGGTGCGGAACGTGTCGCCCTGGATGATGTGCACGTTGCTGTGCGCGCATTCGGTGACGCGCTCGCCGCGGTGGAACACGGTTTCGTCGCAGCCGGCTTCCTTGGCGCGCTGGCTCGCGATAACGCTCGGGATGAGGTTGAGCGTCTTAATGTCGCAATGGAGGAAGCGCGTGTCTTCCATGGAAATGAGCTTCAGCGTCCGGTCGATCGCGCGAAGCGGCGCGGGGCGGACGGTCACGAGCAGGTTCGCCGGCACGGACGCGTCGGGGAACGCGTGATTGCGCATGCCGGTTCCCCGCGTCGCCTGCCAGTACACCATGTGGCTCACGGAGTCGTCCACCTGGTCGACGAGCTTCTGCAGAATGCTCTCAAGCTCGGACTTCGGCATGTTGAAGGGGATCTCGAGCTTTTTGCAGCTAGAGTAAAAGCGGTCGATGTGGTCGTTGATGGCGAAAATGCTGTGTTCGACCGCGTAGGTCGCGTCGTACACGCCGTCGCCGAAATACACGACGCGATCGTTCATGGGAATCATCATGGACTCGATCGGGCCGGACTTGCCGTTGTAATAACCGATATTTTGCATAGCGAAAACCTCCGTAAGGGTCACGGGGCTTGGGACAGTATTCGGGAAATATGCGGATAGGGAAATATCTGCGCGGCGATCTCGCGCCATTGCGAAATCGACCTTTGCCCGGACGTATCCTGGCCAAAGAAACAACCGTGACGATGCTCTCCGAAAAATTGCGATTATTGTATATTTCCCGAATAAAAGAATCAAGATCGCGCGAAGTTCGCTACACCAAGATGCGATCCACGGATATTTTCTCGATAAAGGTCTCGCGCATGATGTCTTCCATGTTGTAAAAACCTTTCGGCGCGCCCATGAGGTATCGCGCGGCGAACAGCGCCCCGGTCGCGAAAGCCCCTCGGGAAATGACGTCGTGCGTGAGCCTGATCGTTTGGTTCGGCAGGCCGAAAACGACTTCGTGCTTGCCGAGAATACCCCCGACGCGGATGGAATTGACGTGCGTCACCGGGTCGAGGCCGAGTTTATCCGCGAGCTTGAGCGCGGAGCCGGAGACGTTTTTCTTTTCCCTGAAGTGCTCCTCGACGATCTCGATGTCGGCGTGCGGGACGATTTGCTGGAGTACCTGCGACGCGACGAGCAGAAAATTGATGCCGAGCGTGATGTTCGCCGAATGGAGAACGGCGGTGTGAGTCGATAAACCCTTGAAAAAATCCAATTCCTTGGGTTCATAGTGCGAGATGGCCGAAACGATCCTGATGTCGAGCTTGGCCGCGTGCGCGTATTCGTATACGGCTTGGCTTGACGAGAAATCGATGATGGCGTCAACGGGATTGGTTTCGAAAAAGTTTGGCGCAAGCGCCTCTTCCTTCGTGAAAAACCGTCCTTCTTTTAATTGAGGGTATCCGAGAAGGTCGCTCGCGAAGTCATGGTTATTCTGCGTCGTCGCGCGAACGACCCAGCTCAGCGTACAGTCTTTGTCCTTAATGATCTCGTCGGCGACGAGTCGGCCGGTTCGGCCAAATCCAAATAGTCCTACCTTCAATAAATGACCTCCAAATGTTTTTTGATGGGAATATACCTACCTTAGGGTGATCTTGGGCGAGCTGTCAAGCGAAGATTATTCGCTCGGCGCGCCCTCAAATACCAATTTACGCGCGAATAAACCCCTTTTTACCCAAATTTTCATCGTCTGCCCATCCCATTGGAACTCCCCGTCGCCGAAACGGGTATCTTGCGCGGCACCGGCGAGAGTCCCGGTAAATGAATGAAAAGCGACGGGGCAAGAGAACGGGGCCGCGCTTGCGTCAACCCCGTTGCGGTACGCGATTTTGCGCGCGGCGCCTTTTAGCTCGATGATGACTTTCGCGTCGGCTCTCTCGTACATGAGTATGGGAAACAGCGGGCTCGTCTCGAGCGTTGAAACGGACGCTCCCCCACCGCCTTTCTCCGCGACGCGCGAGGGAAGGGAGATGTCCGCGAAGTACTCGGGGAAGGAATTTCGCGCGGCTGGCGTGGGTGCCGCCGAGATTTGACCGCGATTAAAGGCGTTGATGACGGATTCGTATGCCTCGATTCTCACGTCGACGATATCGAGGATGTGCGAGTACACCCATTCTTTCGACTCCGACAAGTACGTGAATTCCTCGAGGTTTTTTGTCATGATATCGCCGCTGTAGCTCGTCATCGTCTTAAACTTCGGGAATTCCAGTTGATCGAGCATCGTGACGGTCGCGACCAAGTCGAACGTTCCGTAGCCGAGTCGCGAAAGTCCCGCGACGCCACGGTACGCGGCGTACTTTTTTATTTCCCTCCGAAGCGTCGCGCGGTATTCCTTGTTCAGCGCGATGACGCGCTCGATTTCGCTTCGCCGCCGGATCGTCAGCGCGTCGGCGTCGGCGAGCTGGAGCTCGGGATCCATTCCGCGCTTCACGACGGGATCGATGCCCAAGTCAGTCTCGGCGAAAATCGAGGGATCGGTTTCCGGAAGTCCCCCGCGGGTGAGGAACGCGCTCGTCGATCCGATGTCGATTTTAAGCCACGCGTTCGTTCCTTTCGCGCGACAGGAGAAAAGCGCGAGATCGCGTCCCTCGATGAGCTGCTCGAGCACGGCGCGGAATTCCGGCGTCGTCCCGTCGAGAAGGGAGGAGGGCGCCTCCATGGTGACGAAGTAATACCGCGATGTCCCGTCGAATCCCGGGTTGTAGCGCGTCACGTACGACCATATTTCCACGGGAAAAAGTCGAATGGTCCGTGACTCGGCCCCGCGCGCGACGACGAGATGGCAGTCGCCCTCGACGGGCGAGAAATCGGGTATCGACGCGGTAACGTCGGCAAGCCGATTCCCGTTTTGCGCGAAGTATCCATCGTACGAGATTTCCGTTCTCTCGCCTCGCCCCCCGACTTCCCCCGCTTTTGCCCCGGCCGAGAGAAAATCGCCTTCGCCCAGCGTGAGCTCCGAGGGAACGAAGGCCCAGCTTTCCCCGGCGAGCGGCTTTTCCCAATAACCCGTCGCGCCTTCCTCGGAAACGCCGGCGACGCGGAGCGTTCGCGCGAAATTTCCCCGTCCCGTTTGGTGTATGGAAATTTTATCGGTGATGCGCGCGGGCCCCGAGAGTTTGATGGATGGCTGTTTTTTCCAGTCTTCGGAGGGAAGCGCCCAGGCGGTGAAATTCGTCGCGTAATCGCTGCCGGGAAGCGGCTGCCTTTCCTTGCGGTACGTGTAGGTGTAAAACATTGGGTCGCTTCCGAGCGTGTCGAAATCCGCGAGGCGCGTGTACATCTCCCCCGCGTCGTTGATGAGGAAAATGGTGGAACCGCTCGCGGAAAGGGCGCGCGCGACGAAAGCGCCCCGCTCGGGGCCGAGAATCCCGTGACTGAAGTCAGGCGGCAGGCCCGTGTCGGCGTATCGGATTTCCTGCCCGTCCTTCGTCAGAAAATAAATCGTCTCGATGCCCATCGTTCCGTAATGATGCTGGTTGCCGTTCGCGTCCTCGTACCATAGGACGTCCTTCCGCCTCACGCCGATCGACCAGCCGCGGTTGTCCGCGACGAGATCGTTTTGCGCGAGCGGGAGCTTAGCCGGCCAGCCGAAACGGTCGATCCAGGTAAACGGTTTCGTGACGGTTGCCTGCTCGAAGTAGCATTGGTACATGCGCCCCTCGTCGGAGAAGGCGACGAGCGTGTCGGCGTCCGCGGATATCTCGACGATGCGCCTCGGGGCGCGGAACTGAATCGAGGTGGCGTGGGGGAGTCCGGTTTTAGTCAGCAACTTCCATTTGGGGGATTTCTTCGCCGTCGACCTCCCCTTATAGTAAATCCGACCGTCGACGACGATGAATTCGTAGTCTCGGCAGAAAGTCTGCGTGCGCGTTTTAACGACGACCTCTTTCGGCAAAAAACCGTTAATGTCTTCGCCCGCGCGGTCTTGAAGGGGAATCGCCCGTTTCGTCGGGTCTTCGGTCGGCGGCCCATAGGCGGCCTCGACGAGATGGGTAGCGCAGGAGGTGCAGGCTAAAAAAGCGATCGCTGCGATCGAAAAAAAACGGGGGTGCTTCATGGAAAAAAAATTAGCGCACAATGCGCGAATCGGTCAATAAACCTCCCGTCGACCGCTGGCGGGCCGGCGAAAAAAAAATCGCGCGAAATATGACGAAAAAACGGCGATAAAATCGCGCGCGAAGCCAGTGCCCCCTTGAAAAAAAAATGAAAAGGGTTATGAATTAATAAGTAAGTAATTCATAAGGAGTATCTATGTCCGTAAAAGCACTTGCAACGAAAGTTGCCGCACTCAAAGCGAAAACGACGAAGCTGACCGCTGATATCGCCGCGATCGAGAAACTTCTCGCCGCCGAAGTTAAGGCGGAGGAAAAGGCCAAGACCGCCGCCGCGAAGAAACCCGCTGCTGCGAAGAAGCCCGCCGCCGCGAAGAAAGTCGCTGCGAAGAAGCCCACCGCGAAAAAAACCGCCGCCGCGAAATCCGTGAAGCCGCTCATAGCGAACGCCGTCACGAGCAAGTAAGCCGTTTCGTCATGCCGCCCGTTTGCGCGCGATCGGCGGGGCGGCATTCTTTCCCACCTCGTCCTGTCGGATCAAATCCAAAAAACATCGTTCTCCGTAAATGACCGTCGACGTCCTCTGCAAAGTCGTCGATAACTTTGGCGATATCGGTTTTTGCCACCGCCTCTGCCTCTCTTTGTTGGCCCAACCGGAACAGCCTTCCGTCCGCCTCATCGTCGACGACCTTTCGTCCTACTCCCTCATCTATCCCGGCGTAAACCCGCGCGCGGCGTCGCAGTCGGTATCCGGCATTACCGTCGTTCGCTGGGACGAGCCCGACGCGCTCGCGATGCGCGCGTTTTCCGAGGATCGACCACGATTCGTTTTGGAATGCTACGCCTGCGGTCGGCCCGAGTGGTTTGAATCGCTCTTATTCGACGCTTCCGACGAGACTCCCCGCGTCATCGTGGACGTCGAGTACCTTACGGCTGAACCCTGGGCCGTTGAGTTTCATCGCCTGCCGTCGCCGACCCGCTCGGCGTTCGTGCGAAAATTCATGTTCATGCCCGGTTTCGTCGCGGGTACCGGCGGCCTCCTGCGCGATCCCGTTTTTTCCGACCTCGTGCACGCGTGCGCGACGCCCGACGGCCGGGCCGGAACGAGGCGGTCAATCCTTGCGTGGTTGAAATCCGAGGGAACGCTGAAATTCGATCCGCGCGATCCTTCGCGCGGCGACGCCGCCGAATTGTTTTGGGCCCTCGTGTTCAGCTATGAGCGCGACTTTACCGAACTCATCGACGATTTCGCTTCTTTCGCGCGCGTCCGGCCGTTCGTCGCGTTCTCCGCGGCAGGTCGCGGCCAAGCCTCGTTCCTCTCGGCGTGGGAACGCGCGGGAAAGCCGTTTCCCGTCGTCGTGCTTCCCATGATTCGGCAGGACCGATGGGACTCGCTGATCGCGGCGTGCGATTTTCTCGTGATTCGCGGAGAGGAAAGCCTTTCGCGCGCGACGCTTTCGGGAAATCCATTCTTGTGGCATTGCTATCCCTTCCCGGCGGACGGCGAGACCGAGGCGGGGTATCCCGAGGGAAAAGCGGGCGACGCTGCCCTGTCCGGGCAGCTGCCGAAGGTTCGGGCTTTTTTGGATTTATTGCGAGGCCGTCTCCCGAGCGGTCTTTTCGCCGATTATGAGGAGGCGACGCTTTGGCTCAATGGGGTCCGCGTTGCAAGCGTTGGCGCGAGCGCCCATCGCGGCGCCGTGCGGCGACTGCTCGAATCAAGCGACGCCGGCCTCGGCGACTCTTTCGCCGCGTTCTCCCGCGACGTTGGAAATATCGGCAATCTCGCGCGGAACCTACTGACATTTATGCGCGAAATGCGGTAGAATCATAGAACCGCTTGTTGGCGGTGTATTCCTTCACTTTTTTTGAGAGAGATACTATGTTAGCAGCTTCAGAACTTAAGGTCGGCGTCGTATTCATGAACGGCAACGATCCAATGATCGTACAGCGCATGCTCGGCAACAAGAGCGGCCGCGGATCCATGGTGTTCCGCATGAGAATCAAGAATATCGTTACCGGGCAGACCATGGATGCCGGTTTCGATTCGTCAGAAAAATTCCAGGAAGTCGATCTCGATATCCATAAGGTCAAGCTTTCCTACATCGACGGCGAGTCGTACGTTTTCATGGACGATGAGACCTACGAGCAGTTCGAGATATCGACCGAAGACCTCGGCGATAACGTCAATTACATCGCGGCCGGCGACGAATTCACGGTCGAGCTGACGTTCTACGAAGGCAAGCCCGTCGGGATCAAGACTCCCGTCCAGGTCGTTCGCGAAATTACGTACTGCGAACCGGGAATTAAGGGCGATACCTCCGGTAAGGCGACGAAGGCCGCCACGCTCGACACCGGCTTTGTCGTGCAAGTCCCGCTTTTCTGCGATATCGGCACGAAAATCATGCTTGATACCCGCGACGGATCCTTTACCGAGCGGGCTAAATAACGGTTCGTCGGCGCCTGTTGGCGTCGACGCCCGGTTAGCGCGGTGGAAGGGGTTGCATGGAACGTTCGCTGATCGCGGAAATCGAGCAAGAGTTTCAAAAAGTTGACGCGCGATGGCTCACGCTTCATTTTCGGATTTCGGTCGGTTTAGTAATCCTAGCCTTCGTCGTTGAATGCGGGCTCAGCCTCTTGATAAACTCGGCGGGAGAAATTCACTTGACCCCGTCGAGGTATTTCCTCAAATACCTTATCGTTCCCGCCGGCCTAAATAGCGTTTGCATCCTCATAGAGGCAATAGTTCTCGGCCTTCCCAAAGTATCCCAAACGGCGAAAATTTACGTCGTCTCGCTCATGTTCGTCGAGATTTGTTTCATTCTTTTCACGATACATGGCGTGTTTACCGCCCTTTTTTTCCTGTTCGCGGGAGCGATCCTCCTTACCACCATTTACGCGCATTACTCGCTCACGACGGCGACCTCCCTTTATTCGTTCGCCCTTTTGATTTTCTCGGAGCTATTCCTGCGCTGGGACCCGGATAAGCCCCTCGTTTCCGCGGACGGTATGCGACTTACCAATTTTCTCATAGCGGTCTTTTTTCTCGTCGGGTTTTATCTCGTGTGCATGGTCATCATTTATTTCGAAAAGCTGAAAAACGCGGCGAGCGTGCGCAAGGAAATCGAGCGGCTGCACCTTCAGCGGAAATTGCTGACCGACGAGCTCACCGGCATCAATAACCGATTGGGATTCCGAAACGCGATTAAGGATATGGAAGAGGATTTTTCGGGCACCGAGTACGTATTCGCCCTGATCGACCTCGATCATTTTAAGTCTCTGAACGACGAGCTCGGCCATCTCGTGGGCGATCGATGCCTCTCGGGTTTCGCGAAAATTCTCGCCGACGAGTGCGGGGAAGAAACGGCGTTTCGCTACGGCGGCGACGAATTCTGCCTGTTGTTCCGGGGCAAGTCCCTATCGGAAGTCCTTGAGGCCTGTCGGGTCGTTCAGTCTGATTTTCTGCAGTTTAGCCTGCGCCCGCCGTTTAGCCGACCTATGACGGCGAGTTTCGGCATCGCGCGGTATGAGACCGGGATGCCCCCGTCAACGCTCATTTCGAATAGCGATCAAGCCCTTTACGCGTCGAAAGCGAATCGCGGCTCGATCACCGTATACGGAGAATCCAGTGGAGCCACGGCGGAGTGATCCGCCTTAGAACATAATCGGGAGGATTTCATGGACGTGCGAGGATTGAAAAAAATCTATCCGCTGCTCGCCGAGCAGGTTGCCGCAAAGCTTTGCCTTTTGGCGTTCGCTTTTATTCCGCCGCTTTCGCCTTTTTTGACGTGGGCGCTGATCGCCTCTTTCGCCGCCGATGTCGCGCTCATAGCGTTCGTCTTCACCCGCGACGCCCGCGAACGGGCGTCGCTCGACCGCGTGGTGCTCAAGCGACTCGAGGGTCGCGCGGCGAAGTCAGCTTCGGGTTGGGACCAGACCGTGACGTTGCTCGATAATCATATGCTCGCGTGCCAGGTTTCGCGGGGCAAGACCGTCGAGCTCGTCGCCGAAAGCCGCGGGCATTCGATCTCATTCGCCATGAAGCTCAAGGACTCGATTTACACGGCAACCCGCATCAACGGGAGCGTTCGGTCCATTCACGAGCACGTGAGCGCGCTCGAGCGCGAGATCATGAGCGGCATGGCGGCCATCGAGCAAATCAACCGAACCCTGCAGTCGCTCGGTACCCAAATCGACCTGCAATCCGGCTCTGTCTCCCAGACTTCCGCCGCGGTGGAGCAAATGGACGCTTCCATAAAAAACGTGCGGGACATCACCGCGAAAAAACGCGAGTCGGTTGATCGCCTGCTCGCGAAGACACGCGAGGGAGAGCGTTCGATGGTGGAGATGGGAAAGGCCATCGACGAGATCAACGCGAACATTCAGGCTGTTTCGGAGATTACCGGCGTGATTAACGCGATCGCCGCTCAGACGAACCTGCTTTCCATGAACGCCGCGATCGAGGCGGCCCACGCGGGCGAGGCGGGAAAGGGCTTCGCCGTTGTCGCCGCCGAGATCCGGAACCTTTCCGAGTCGACGACGAAGAACGCGAAGCTCATCGGAACCTCGCTGAAGTCAATGATAGAAAGCGTGAAAAACGCGATGGGTCGGGGCGCTGAGACCTCGCGCGTTTACGGGGAGGTCGTCGGCGAGGCGGGCGGCATGTCGGGCGCGTTCGCGGAAATTCACGCCGCCACCGAGGAGCTCGAGGTCGGCAGCGCGGAAATCGTCACCGCGTCACTCTCGCTCAAAAACGTGACCGATACGATTAAGTCCGGCGCGGCGGAGATCATCGTCAGCTCGAACGAAATCGGCTCGTCCATGCGACGCATCGTGGACGACGGGGCCAAGAGCAACGACGAGACCGGGAAAATCGCCAGCGTTGCCCAAGAGCTCAATATGGTATTCCTCGACATTTCCGAGGTGTTCCTGAAATACGAGTCGGCGATCGCGAAGATAAGCGACTTTCAAGATGCGGAATTTTCCGCCTCGGGGCCGAAACGTGCCTTAAACGTCGCGCCGATCATGCTGCAGCATTTGCTGTGGGTGGTGAGGGCCCGCGGCGCCATCGACGGCACGCTGGACGTGGATCCCTCTTCCGTCATCGATCACCACTCCTGCCATCTGGGAAAATGGATCGCCTCGGACGCGACGGCGAAGCTTCGGGGTACGGCCTCTTTTAACGCCTTGGTAACGGACCATGAAATCATGCATCGCACCGTTCGCGAGATTATCCAGAACGCCGGGTCGGGCAGCCGGGAAAGCAACGAAGAAAAATTCGATGCCCTGCTCGAGTATTCCTCGAAAATCATCGATACGCTGCGGGGTCTTTCGGACAAGGGCTCGCTCGACTGACCCGTTTCGCCGGAAAGGGCGCGAGTTCGCGCGGCCTTAGTCGCCGACTCGCGCCTTCGCCGCGCCTATCTTTTCCAAAAATCCTTCGTGAAAAGCACGAGCACCGTATACACCTCGAGCCTGCCAAGGAGCATGACGAAGACGAACCAGGCCTTGATCCAATCCGGGAAAAGCGCGTAGTTAAAGGCGGGGCCGACCCGGCCGAAGCCCGGTCCGATGTTCCCGAGCGTCGCCATCGTCGAAGAAAGGCTCGTCAAAATATCGTACCCGCCGGCGGCGACGACGAGGGTAGAGACGGCGGCTGTCGCGAAATACAGGAATACCATCGCGGCGATGTCGTACACCGCGGTCTTGCGCACGTATTGCCGGTTGACGAACACCCCGTACACGCCGCGCGGGTTGAGCAGGAATTTCATTTCCGACGCGCCCATCTTGAAAAGCGTTAAAATCCTTCCCACCTTAATGCCGCCGGCCGTGGAGCCCGCGCAACCGCCGACGAACATGAGCGCGAAAAGTATCGCCTGCGAGAAGTACGGCCATTGCAGGTAGTCGGCCGTCGCGAATCCCGTCGTGGTGATGATCGTCGCGACCTGGAACGCGGCAAAGCGGATCGCCCGCGCGGGCGATCCGTACGTCCCTGAGGCCAAGAGGTTTCCCGCGACGAGGGCGACCGATATCGCGACGATTGAGAGGTAAAGCCGAAGCTCGGAATCCGACAGCGCGGCCCGGAAATTTCCCCGGAGAATTTTCCAATAGAGCGCGAAGTTCGCGCCCGCGAGTAGCATGAACGCCGTGATGACGCCGTCGATATAGGCGGAGTGGTACGCCGCGACCGACGCGTTTCTCGTCGAGTAGCCGCCGGTGCCCATCGTGGCGAACGCGTGGCTTATCGCGTCGATCGGGCCCATGCCGCCGGCGAGCAGGAGCGCCACGAGAACGGCGGTGAGTCCGCAGTAGATGAGCCAAAGAATCGACGCGGTTTGGGATAGCCTCGGCGTGAACTTGTCGATTTGCGGGCCGGGCGACTCGGCTTCCATGAGCGCGCGGCCGTTTATGCCGAGCAGCGGGAAGATGGCGACGGTGAGGACGACGATCCCCATGCCGCCCATCCAATGCGTCGTCGCGCGCCACAAGAGGAGAGAGGAGGGGAGGGCCTCGATGTCGGAGAGAATCGAAGCGCCGGTCGTCGTGAAGCCGGACATGGTCTCGAAGAGCGCGTCGGTCCACGACGGGATATAGCCCGATATGACGAACGGCACGGAGCCGAGAGCCGACGCGAATATCCAGGATAGCGTCACGAAAAGATAGCCGGTTTTCGGCGAGAGAAGGACTTTCGCGCGGCTTACGGTGAGGGAAAGCGCGAATAGGGCGAACCCGAACGCGCTGGGGGCCCCGAACCAGAGGAGGGGCCGCGTGCCCTCGCCGATCGCGACTCCCGCGACGAGGCAGAGCGTCATGAAGGCGGACACGATCGCGAGGAGAACCGCGAGCGCCCGCAGGACCGATTTAATTTCCATCGGGGCCACCGAATATGCCTTCGAGGACGGCGATGTCTTTCTTTCGCGCGACGATGCCGATGACGTCGCCTATCTCCACCGTCGACGCGCCGGACGGCACGATAACCGATTCGCCGCGGACGATGAAGGCGATGAGCGACTCCCGGGGAAATTCGATATCCTTCAGTATCCGGTTCGCGACGGGAGACGCGTCGGAAACCTCAAGCTCGACGATCTCGACGTCTTCCTCGTAAAAGGCGTGAATCGTCCGGATATGCGCCTTTCGCACGATGCCGAGCACCGACGAAACGACGGCGTCGTTCAAGCAAACGATCGAGTCGATGTCGAGGGCCTGCCCGAGCGATTGGTATCGATGGTTCATCGTGATCGCGATGGCTTTTTTCGCGCCGAGGTTTTTGGAGAGCTGGGCGGTGATTATGTTGCGCGACTGCGAATCCGTCGCGCCGACGAAAAGGTCCGCGCGCGCGACCCCGGCGCTCTCGAGCGCTCCCTCGTCCGAGCTATCCCCGAGCAGGATTGAAATGTTTTGGTAGATTCGCGCGAGCCTGCCGCACTCGGCGGAGGATGGGTCCATGAGCGTTATGTCGGTTTTCTTCCGGAACGGGGATCGCGCCGCGCCTTTCGCGCCGCTTTTCCGCGCGTCCATCCCCGAAAGGCAATCGATGAGCCGCTCGGCGACCCGCGTCGAGCCGAGTATGAGAATTTTTCTCGTCGCGTCGCCGATGCCGTCGACCTTTCCGAGGAGGGCGTCGAGAATGTTGGGCTCGCCGAGCACGTACAGGCGGTCCGTCGACTCGACGACGCTGTCGCCCCGGGGGACGATTATCGAGCCGTTCCGAAAAATCGCGACGACGAGGAACGGCGCCGCGCTCATCCGGCGCAGGTCGACGAGCGTCTTGCCGACGTATTCCGATTTCGTTTCGCCGGTAAGCGTCCTCAGCTGAAGTCGCCCGCCGTGAAGGGGGACGACGGCCTCGGCGAATCCTTCCTCGAGTATGCGGTCGAGAAAGCGCGCGGTCTCCAACGCGGGGTTTATGAGGTAGTCCAGGCCGAAGGCCCTGCGCTGGGCCTCGGACAGCGAGGAATAAAACGGCGTCTCGACCCGGGCTATCGTGCGCGTCGAGCGGCTTTCCGCGGCGACGAGTCCGCAGGCGACGATGTTGACCGCGTCCGAGCCGGTAAGCGCGAGAAACCAGTCCGCGGTCTCGGTGTGGGCCTCGCGCAGCGTTTCCGGGACGGTCCCGTCTGCGTTGATGACGAGGCAGTCCAATTGATTGTCGACGACGCGCGCGACCTCGGGATTTTTCTCGATAATGATTACGTCGCGTTTTTCACCGATTAACTCGCGCGCGATTTGGATGCCGACCGTGCCGGCGCCGACGATAACGACTCGCATTTCGCTACTATATACGGGTTCCGCCGGAATCGCAATGCCGTTTTTTTCGTATCGTCGCGCTTTGCCCGCTCGGGGCAGTTGACACCGCAAGGGCTCCTCACTATAGTTAATTTCGCAAAGGCGTTATCCGCATGGGTGTGGATGGCGCCTTTTCTTTTTTTTATTGCGTAGAATACTGGAGGTCATGTAATCATGAAAAAAGGAAGTGTATCGTATGCGCTCGCGGGCCTTGCTCTGCTCGCGGCTGTTGGAACCCTGAGTCTCGCCGGCTGCAGCAAAAAAAACGTCGCCGAAAAAGGCGCGACGATCGAAAGCGGCGTGTTTAAGATTGCGCTGGAGTGCGCCTACGCGCCTTACAACTGGACTCAGACGGACGACTCGAACGACGCCGTCCCGATCGCGGGGACCAATACCTTCGCTAACGGCTACGACGTTCTCGTCGCGAAAAAAATCGCGGACGCGCTCGGCTGCAAGCTCGAGGTCTATCAGACCAAGTGGACCGCGATTCCCACCTCGATCATCTCCGGGAAGGTCGACGCGGGCATTTGCGGCATGACCGTTACCGAGGAGCGCAAGCAGACGCTTCTGTTCACCGCCCCGTACTACGACTCGAAATACGTCGCCGTCGTGAAAGCCGACGGCAAGTACAAGGACGCGCAGAGCGTCGCCGACCTCGCAGGGGCCGCGTGTACTTCTCAGCAGAGCACGTCCTGGTATCCCCTCCTGGACCAGATTCCCGGAGCAACGATCCAACCCGCCCTCGCGGACGTCCCGACCATGCTCGTCGCCCTCACTTCCGGAAAGTGCGACCTCCTTACCTGCGACAAGCCGACCGCCCTCGCCGCCGCCAACGCCTACCCGGAGTTGAAGGTCCTCGATTTCGCCGAAGGGAAAGGTTTCGCCGCCGGCCCGGAACAGACCCTCGTGTGCGGTGCCCTCGCCAAGGATAACACCGCGCTCAAGGAGAAAATTGACCCGGTTCTCGCGACCATCACCGACGCCGACCGCGAGAGCATGATGGACTGGGCCATTCAGCACCAGCCCGCGATGTAAGCCGTTTCGCTGAACGCATTCTGAAAGCGAGGACGAAAGGCCTGATGAAAGCCGAAAACGACATTGAACGAATCGAATCGGAAATAGACCGGGTCGCAACCGCCCTCGCCGCCGAAATTCACGGCGTCAGCGAATTCGTCTTTTCGCATCCCGAGCTCGGCAACGGTGAATTCGCCTCGTGCGAATTCCTTGCCGGGCTTTTGGAGAAAAAAGGCTTCGCCGTCGCGCGCGGCTACTGCGGCCTTCCGACCGCGTTCCGCGCCGAGTTAAAAAAAGGGGAAGGGCCCACGATAGCCTTCCTCGCTGAATACGACGCGCTTCCCGGCTACGGCCCCGAAAAACGCCCCGCTCACGCGTGCGGCCATAACTGGATCGCCGCGTCGACGGTCGGCGCAGCCCTCATCCTCTCGGAAATTACCGGCGGTTTCGCCGGGACCGTCGCCGTCATCGGCACTCCGGCCGAGGAGACGACGGGCGGAAAGGCCGACATCGCCGCCGCGGGCGGTTTCGCCGACGTCGACGCCGCCTTTCAAATGCACTTGGACTCTTCGTCGTGCCTGAACGTGTACTCGCTCGCGATCGACGCGTGGCAGTTCGATTTTTTCGGCAAGGCGAGCCACGCGGCGAAAGCTCCCGAGGACGGGATAAACGCCCTCGACGCCGTTAACCTGACGTTCGCCGGGGTCGGCGCCTTGCGCCAGCACGTCTCGTCGGACGTTCGGCTTCACGGAATCGTCACCGACGGGGGGGACGCGCCGAACGTCGTGCCCGCTCGCGCCTCTTGCCGTTTTTACGCGCGAGCCGCGAGCCGCGCCGCGTTGGACGGCGTCTCCGAGCGGCTCAAAAACTGCGCGAGGGGCGCGGCCCTCATGACCGGGGCGCGGCTCGAGATATCGCGCTTCGAAAACAGCTTTGACGAACTCAGCGTCAACCGCGCGCTTGTCGATCTTATGCGACGCTCGCTCTGCGGTGCGGGCCTCGCCGATTTATCGGACGCTCCCGAGTTGACCGGCTCGACCGATTTGGGGAACGTCAGCAAATTAGTCCCGACGTTTTACGGTCTCGTGGGGGTCGGCGACGGAAAGTCGCGCATTCACGAGGAGTCTTTCCTTCGCTTCGTTAATTCAGAGGAGGCGAGGATGAAGGCGGTCGCCGTCGCGAAGGCCTTCGCCCTGTCGTCTTTTTTCATTTTTTCGGATCACCGGTTGTTAGAGGAAGTCTCTGCCGAATTCTCGTCTCGACCGCGGTAACCGCGGTCGCGCTAACCTAGAAGCGCCCGCAAGCGGCGCGCGCCGAGCTCACAGGAGGAACACGCTATGTCGGCACCGACGACGTTTATGGGATGGGTGATATTCCTATTCCAAAAGTACCACAGTTTTTTTCTCGACGGTTGCCGCGCGACCCTCGTGCTCGCCCTAGTCGGCACGCTTTTTGGATGCGTCATCGGCCTCATGGTCGGCGTCGTTCGCACGATGCCCGCGCCGAAGCAAAACGCGAACTTCCTCGTGAAAATTCTCTATCGCGCGACTCAGCTCGTCATGCTCGCCTACGTCGAGGTATTCCGCGGGACGCCAATGATCGTGCAGGCCATGGTCATTTACTACGGCTCGATGGAAGTCTTCGCCATCAACATGACCCCCATGTTCGCCGGACTCCTCGTCGTCTCCATCAACACCGGCGCGTACATGGCGGAAACCGTGCGCGGCGGGATCGACTCCATCGACGTGGGGCAAACCGAGGCGGGAAAGGCGCTCGGCATGACGCACTGGCAAATCATGACGAGCGTCATCATCCCGCAGACTATCCGCGACATCATGCCGCAAATCGGCAATAACCTCATCATCAACATTAAGGATACCTCGGTGCTGAGCGTCATCTCGGTGACCGAGCTTTTTTTCAGCGGCAACTCGGCCGCCGGCGTGTACTACCGCTACTTCGAGGTGTACTTCGTCGTCAGCGTCCTGTACTTCGCGATGACGCTGACGTGCGCGCTGCTCCTGCGCCTGCTTGAGCGGAAAATCGACGGCTCAGGAAGTTATCAACTCGCGGACCCGCTTGAGGACCCGACGGGTATCTTCCAGAAAAAGAAAGCGAAATCGAAAGAGGGAGGCATGCGGCTATGGTTCCGGTAACTCAGTCCCCGATATTGAAGATCAATCACCTGCGCAAGAGCTTCGGGATGAACGAGGTCCTCAAGGACATCGACTTCGCCGTGTCACCCGGCGACATCACGTGCGTCATCGGCGCGTCCGGCTCGGGAAAGTCCACGATGCTGCGCTGCGTGAACCTGCTCGCGACGCCGACCTCCGGCGAGATTTACTTCCACGACCAAAATATTTTCGAGCCAACGTTTAACCTCAACGCCTATCGATCCCGCGTCGGCATGGTTTTCCAGTCGTTTAACCTCTTCCACAACATGAGCGCGCTCGAGAACTGCATGGTCGCGACGCGGAAGGTCCTGAAGGTGAGCAAGGAAGAGGCGCGCGAGCGCGCCATGAAATACCTGTCGAAAGTCGGCATGGCCCCGTACATCAACGCGCGGCCCAAGCAGCTTTCCGGCGGCCAGCAGCAGCGCGTCGCGATCGCGCGCGCCCTCGCGATGGAGCCGGAAATTCTCCTTTTCGACGAGCCGACGAGCGCGCTCGACCCGCAGATGGTCGGCGAGGTTCTCGCGGTAATGCGCGACCTCGCGCGCGAGGGGCTGACCATGATCATCGTCACGCACGAAATGGCCTTCGCCCGCGACGTGTCGTCTCGCGTCATTTTCATGGATAAGGGAACGATCGCCGAGGACGGCCCGCCCGCCCAGGTGTTCGAGAACCCGAAAGAAGAGCGGACGCGCGAATTTCTCATGCGCTTCCTCAACGCGTAGGAAGGGGAAAACCATATGCACGACGTTGGGTACTATAACGGCAAGGTCGGGGCCATATCCGAGATGACGGTGCCGATGTGCGACCGCGCGTATTATTTCGGCGACGGGGTGTACGACGCGACGTACGCGGCGAACCGGAAAATTTACAAGGCCGACTATCACGTCGACCGCTTCTTCAATAGCCTGAGCCTCCTTCGCATACCGTTCGAGCTTACGAAAGAGGAGCTGCGCGCGGAGCTTCAGAAGTGCCTCGATCTTCTCGATTCCGACGGCGAGGCTTTCCTGTATTGGCAGGCGTCTCGCGGCACGGCGCCTCGGGGTCACGCGTTCCCGACAGGCGCGAGGCCGAACCTCATGATTTACGCCGAGCCTGAGGGATTGACGAACCTTCGCGCCCCCATGCGCGCGATCACGGTCGAGGACACGCGGTTTTTCCATTGCAACGTCAAGACCCTTAACCTCATCCCGAACGTGCTCGCCGCCCAGCTCGCCGCAGAGCGCGGTTGCGAGGAGGCGATATTTCACCGGGGCTCGCGCGTGACCGAATGCGCGCACAGCAACGTGAACATTCTCTCAGGAGGCGTCTTCGTAACGCCGCCGCTCGACAACCTCATCCTTCCCGGCACCGCGCGGCGCACCTTCCTCAAGCTCTGCGCGGGACTCGGCGTCCCGGCCGAGGAGCGCGTTTTCACGGTCGACGAGCTGATGTCCGCGGACGAGATCATGGTGACGAACTGCGGTTGCCTCGGCGCGTCGGTCCGCGAGATCGACGGGAAGCCGGTCGGCGGCAAGGATCAAGCCTTGCTCCATCGCCTTCAGCGCGCGGCGGTCGACGACTTCGCCGATGAGACGGGCTTCGCGCCCGATATCCTGTAGACGCGATCGGGCGGGCTACCTTCCTAGAAACCGCCTGATCTCCGCGAGTTTCGCATTCGCGTCGGCGCGGCCGAGCTCGTAGAGCGCGCGGATTTTCGCCGCGTCGCGCTCCGTCCTCCCGCAGTCAACGGGGGTTGAGGGGCGGATCACGAAAATCTCGGATTCGCGCGCCCTTCGCTCGATTTCGTCGAGCGCTCGGTTGTACTCGACGTGCCTCGTTTCCATCGCGCGGACGAGGGCGGGATATTTCCCGAGCGAGGCGCGAATGAGCGGCATCGCCTTCGTCGGTTTTTTCCGGTAACCGACCGGCTGGGTGAGGACGACGAGATTCCGCGCGTAACCCATGCGCTCGAACGCGCCGAGGGGGATCGAGTCAGAAACGCCGCCGTCGAGCAGTTTTTTTCCCTCGATGTCGACCATGCGCGCGGCCAGCGGCATCGAGGCCGACGCGCGAAGCCAATCGATCTCGCCGCCCCGAAGCGTCTCGCAGCGATGGTACACGGGCGAGCCCGACACGGCGTCGGTGCACACGACGTGAAGAGAGATGGGCGATTTCTCGAGCGCGTCGTGGTCGTAGGGATCGATGACTTCGGGAATCTCGCGGTAACAGAAGTCGGCGTTGAAGAGGTCTCCCGTCCGCAGGAGGGACCTCAGTCCCATGTAGCGCGGATCGGCGCAGTATTTTTCCGTGTAGCGAATCGACCTTCCCGTCTGGCCCGAGGCGAAGCTCGCCCCGTGTATCGCGCCCGCCGACGCGCCGATCACACCGTCGACCCCGATTCCGTCCTCGGCGAGCGCGTCGAGGACGCCTGCCGAGTAAATGCCGCGGTGCCCGCCACCCTCGAGAACGATGCCCGTCGTCACTTTTGCCATATCGCGCCTTTCCCCTTCGGTACGTTTGTCGTTATTATAGTAAAAAGTCGGTCATGCCGCGGTTCCGGGTGCGCCGGGGCCACGGAGGTCGAACTCAAGAGGGTCCAATCCTTTCTCTACGATACCGGATTCGCGCCGCCTTTTCTAGCGACGCTCCGCGCCGGGCGCTTTGATTGACAACATGGATGCATACTGGTATATTCACCACGTTATTTCTGTAAAATGGCAAAGGAGTCAGGTGCGGCGTCAAATGCGACGTTGGGCGCAAGGCTCCTTTGATTATTTTAAATCGGATTTCATCAGCTAAATAAGGAGGCTGAATTATGCTTAAAAAAGCGATTGGGGCGATTGCCCTCTCCGTTTTCGCCGTTGGTATGACGTTTGCCGGCGGATCGAAAGACTCCGGCGCCTTTAAGGTCGGCGTCATTTACGTCGGCGACGCCAACGAAGGCTACACCGAGGCCCACATGAAGGGCGTCGCGGAGATGAAAAAGGCGCTTGGGCTCACCGACGCGCAGGTTATCGAGAAGGCGAACATTCCCGAGGATGAGACCTGCTACGACGCCGCGGTCGACCTCGCCTCACAGGGCTGCAAACTCATCATCGGCACCAGCTTCGGCCACGAGGATTACATCATCCAGGCCGCGAAAGAATACCCGAACATCCAGTTCTGCCACGCGACCGGTTTCCAGGCCGCCTCGAGCAAGCTCCCGAACATGCATAACTTCTTCACCGCCGTGTACGAGTCCCGCTACGTCGGCGGCGTCGTCGCCGGACTCAAGCTCAACGAGATGATCGCGAGCGGCAAGATTACCGCCGCGAACGCCAAGATCGGCTATGTCGGCGCTTATCCCTACGCGGAAGTCGTCAGCGGCTACACCTCGTTCTTCCTCGGCGTCCGCAGCGTTTGCCCGTCCGCCACGATGGAAGTTCGCTACACGAACAGCTGGGCCGACATGACCCTCGAGAAAGAGACCGCCGAGGCCCTTATCGCCTCCGGCTGCGTCCTTATCAGCCAGCACGCCGACACCACCGGCGCCGCGACTTCCTGCGAGGCCCACAAGGTCCCGCTCGTCGGCTACAACGTCGACATGACTTCCGTCGCCCCGAACGCGGCCCTTACCTCCGCCGCGATGAACTGGGGAATGTACTACACCTACGCCGCGCAGAACGCGAAGGCCGGAACACCGATCGCCACCGATTGGAGTAAGGGCTACGCCGCGGGCGCCGTTCTCGTCACCCCGCTCAACGACAAGATCATCGCCGCCGGGACGAAAGCCAAGGTCGCCGAGGTCGAGGCCGCGCTCAAGGCCGAGAAACTCAAGGTATTCGACACCTCCAAGTTCACCGTCGGCGGAAAGAAGATCGAGGATCTCATTTCCACGAACAAGGATTTCGCGAAGTACGCCGCTTTCGTCAAGGACGGCTATTTCCACGAGTCTGAGGTTATCTCCGCCCCCGCCTTTGATCTCCGCATCGACGGAATCAAAGAGCTGACCGCGAAGTAATTTTTTTCGCTTCCTTGCCGCCCGCGCCTCGCGCGCGGGTGGCCGTCCTTTCATCTAAGAATACCGACATTTTTTCCTAAGAGAATCTTTTTCATGGCTCGCCGAGTTTTGGAAAAGTTACCGTAACAGTTTGCGACGAAATAAAATAATTCATTGAAACCCAATGACTTCTTTTATTTTGTCGAAAGGCAATTTCAATACGAACGTTTTTTTTTGAAATTTACTCAGGGGAGCAGGGAATATGGGAAACGCGCCGGTGGTTGAATTACGCGGCATTACCAAGCGCTTCGGCTCGGTCGTCGCGAACGACGACGTGAGCCTCGAGGTTCACGCGCACGAGATTTTGTCCGTCCTTGGTGAAAACGGCAGCGGCAAAACGACGCTCATGAATATCCTTTCGGGGATATATCGCCCCGACGAAGGCCAAATTTTCGTGAATGGGCAAGAAGTCCGCATCTGCTCGCCCCGCGACGCCCTATCGCTGAAAATCGGGATGATCCATCAACATTATCGTCTCGTGAACCTCTTTACCGCCGCGGAAAACATCATTTTAGGGCTCGACTCGGAAAAGTCCGTTCTCGACATGAACGGCATCAAGCGCAAAATCCGGGGAATCATAGACTCGTTCGGCTTCGACCTCGATCTCGACAAGAAAGTGTACGAAATGTCCGTTTCGCAGAAACAGACGATTGAGATCATTAAGGCCCTCTATCGGGGGGCCGACGTGCTGATCCTCGACGAGCCGACCGCCGTACTCACGCCGCAGGAAACCGAGAAGCTTTTCACCGTCCTGAGGAATATGAAGGCGTCCGGCAAGGCCATCATCATCATCACGCATAAATTGCAGGAAGTGCTCGAGGTGTCCGATCGCGTCACCGTGCTGCGCCGCGGGAAGAACGCCGGCTCGCTCGTCACGTCGGAAAGCGACATACCGACCCTCGTCGAGAAAATGGTCGGCGAGCGCGTCAGCCTCGACATCGCGCGCACGCCCCCCGTGAATCCCTCGCCCCGACTGAAAGTCGAGAAAGTTTCGTGCCGAAATTCCGATGGGCACTACTCACTTCACGACGTTTCGTTCACGGCGAACAGCGGCGAAATCCTCGGCGTCGCGGGCATCGCCGGCGGCGGCATGAAGGAACTCCTGGAGGCGATCGCGGGAATCCAGCCCGTGAAGTCTGGAAGCATCGCCTATTGCGACGGGGAGACGGAGACTGAACTCGTCGGGAAAAAACCGTTTCTTATCCGTCGGCTCGGCGTCGCACTCTCGTTCGTTCCCGAGGACCGATTGGGCATGGGACTCGTCGGCTCGATGGGCATTACCGACAACGTGATGCTTCGCGGGTACGAGGCGGGCGGCTCGCCCTTCGTCGACCGCGAATCGCCCCAGCGAAAGGCGGAGGAAATCATCGAGATGCTGCAGATTTCCGCCCCCGACACCGACACGCCCGTTCGGCGCCTTTCCGGCGGAAACGTTCAGAAAGTGCTGGTCGGGCGCGAGATCTCGTCTAACCCCACCGTGCTCATGGTGGCCTATCCGGTCCGCGGCCTCGACATCAATTCGTCCTACACCATATACAATCTATTGAGCGAGCAAAAGCGAAAAGGCGTCGCGGTCATTTGCGTCATCGAGGACCTTGACGTTTTGCTCGAGCTTTGCGACCGGATACTCGTCCTCAACAACGGCCGGGTGACCGGCAACCTGGACGCCTCGGCGGTGACGAAGGACGAAATCGGCTTGCTGATGACGTCCGCGAGCGCGGCGAAGACACACTAACTAAACGGAGTTCAGCCATGAAACTAAGCGATTTGCGCATTCGCAAGCGGGATTCAATCTCGAAGGGAAAGGCCCTCGGCATCCGTCTCCTAACCGTCCTTTGCTCCCTCGTGGCGTGCGGATTACTCATCGTCGCGGTCACGCGCCTTAACCCGCTGCAGGTTTACGCCGGCATCGTCGGCGGCGCGGTGGGCAACGCGCGAAGGGTTTGGGTGACGCTTCGCGACGTGATGGCCCTGCTCGTCGTCTCGGTGGCCCTCGTGCCCGCGTATAAAATGAGGTTCTGGAACATCGGTGGCGAGGGCCAGATTTTGATGGGCGGGCTCGCCACGGCTGCGCTCATGATTTACGCCGGGGGCGTCCTCCCGAATTGGGCGCTGCTCCTGTGCATTTTCGCGGCGAGCGCCCTCGCGGGCATGGTTTGGGGCGTCATCCCCGCGTTCTTTAAGGCGCGGTACAACACGAACGAGACGCTTTTCACGCTCATGATGAATTACGTCGCCATGCAGCTCATCACGTTCTGCATCGTGTTTTGGGAAAAGCCGAAGGGCTCGAACACCGTCGGCATCATCAACTCCGCGTCGGGCGCCGGCTGGTTCCCGTCGGTTTTCGGGATGCAGTACGGTCTCAACATCTTGCTCGTCACCATGATTACCGTGTTCGTTTTCCTCTACCTGCGCTATACCAAGCACGGGTACGAGCTCTCCGTCGTCGGCGAGAGCCCGAACACGGCGCGCTACGTCGGCATTAACGTCAAGAAGGTCGTTATCCGAACCATGGCGCTTTCCGGAGCCTTGTGCGGATTCGCCGGCAGCCTCGTCGTTTCCGGCGCGAGCCACACGGTCTCGACGAGCCTCGCCGGGGGCCGCGGCTTCACCGCGATCATCGTCGCGTGGATGTCGCACTTTAACCCCTACGCGATGGCGGGCGTCTCCGCCTTGCTCGTGTTCATGGAGAAAGGCGCGATTCAGATAGCCTCCCAGTTCGGCCTCAATCAAAACGTCTCGGACATCTTATCGGGCGTCATTCTATTTTTCCTGATCGGCAGCGAGTTCTTCATAAACTTCCAGGTCGTCGCCGCGAAAAAGGATTCGGGGGTGGATAAATGAGCGTGCTACTCGTCTTCATTCAAAAAGTCATAACGCAGGGCGTCAGCATCCTGTTCGGGTCCACCGGGGAAATCTTGACCGAGAAGTCGGGAAACCTTAACCTCGGCATTCCCGGCCTCATGTACATGGGCGGCATCGCCGGCCTCCTCGGCGCATTTTTTTACGAGCGATTCGTCGCCGTTCCCGTGCCGTTGGTCGGCATGGTCATATCCGTCGCGTGCGCCCTTTCTTGCGCGGCGCTCGGCGCCCTCGTCTACAGCTTTCTCACGATTTCCATGCGGGCGAACCAGAACGTCGTCGGCCTCGTGCTGACTACCTTCGGCATCGGCTTCGGCAACTTTTTCGGTGGATCGATTTCCAAGATGTCCGGCGGGGTCGGTCAGGTTTCGGTCGCGGCCACCGCGGGCGCTTTTCAAAAGCAGATTCCGTTCTTGAGGGACATTCCCGTCGTGGGTAAGCTTTTATTCTCGTACGGCTTTTTGACGTACCTCGCCATCGCGCTCGCTTTCCTCGTCGGTTTCGTCATCGCGCGCACTCGCGTCGGCCTTAACCTGCGCGCGGTCGGCGAGAGCCCCGCGACGGCGGACGCCGCGGGCATCAGCGTGTCGCGGTATAAATACGCGGCGACCATTATCGGCGGCTCGATCGCCGGGCTCGGCGGCCTCTATTTCGTCATGGAATACCTCGGCGGCACATGGACGAATAACGGCTTCGGCGACCGCGGATGGCTCGCGATAGCCGTCGTCATCTTCGCGCTATGGGACTCGCGGAAGGCGATACCCGGCGCGTTCCTGTTCGGCGCGCTTTACATCCTCTATCTCTATATTCCCGGCCTAACGCGCGGCACCCAGGAGCTCTTCAAGATGCTCCAGTACCTGGTTACCATCGCCGTCCTCGTCGTCACGAGCATGCGCGACAAGCGCGAGGACCAGCCGCCTGAGAGCCTCGGATTGCCGTTCTTCCGCGAGGAGCGCTGACCGTTCATCGGCGCCACTGCCGCACCGCGATTTTCGCTTCGCGCGCCGTTTTCCTCATCCGAAAAAAAACGCGACCCGCCCGGGCCATTCCGGGCGGGTTTTTTTATCGAATGGGCGAGGCAAGTTCCCGCGTGTTCCTTCCCGCTCTCTCGCCTCATTTGACAGGCCTTTCGGGCTGTCCTACGCTTTAGGTGGGATAGGAACGAAGGGAGGCGCAATATGGCTGTCATCACCTTTTCGCAGGAATTCGGCAGCGGCGGCAGGGAGATCGCGAAACGCGTGGCTGAAGAGCTCCGCTACTCATTCGCCGATAAGGGCGTCGTCGGGGACTTACTCGGCCAATACGGCCTCGTGGAATTTAAGCGCGTGTACGACTCGACCCCGGCGTTTTGGGAAAGCCTCGACTCCCAAAAAATGGAGCAGCGCCAGCTTACCATCGAGATGATGAATCGCGCGATCTTGGCCCTTGCCCAGCGCGACAACGCCGTCATCGTCGGCCGCGGCGGCTACCTCGTGCTCGCCGGTTTCGACGACGTCCTTAACGTCCGCATTCAAGCACCCTTCGGCGCGAGGGTAACGCGCGTCATGCTGGAGAAGCGGCTCTCGGACCGTGCCTTGGCGGAAAACATCGTCAGGGAGAACGACTCGCGGCGAGAGCGATTTATCGAGTTCGCGTACGGAAGCCATCGAGACCGCGCGATCGATTTTAACCTCGTACTCGACGTCGAGAAAATCCCCGAGTCCCGGGCGGTCGCGCTGATCGCGCAAGCCGCGAAAGATATCCCTTCCGCCGTCGTTCCGGAAGGGAAGTATGTCGCTTCGATCGTCGTCGACAACGTTCTCAAGGACGTTATCGCGAAACTCTTTTAAGAAAGCTCGCGGGCGCTGCGCGCGCGGAGGCGTTACCATGAAGGCAAAGAGGTTTTCATCGGTCTTTCTCACTGCGGCTTTAGTCTTCCGCGTCGGCGTCGCGTTCGCGGATGACTCCGTCAGTTTCGTCATCGCCCCGCCGCCCGTCGGGTACCCGGAAATCGTTCCCGGCAAGACGGTCACGAGAACCGGCGGCGACGCGCTTTTCCTGAAAATCGACGCGGACCTGGGAAGCCTCGCCGGATCGTCCGGGTCGGATTCCCTGTACGCGCTCGGCGCGTCCTGGTATCTCAACCAGCAAAGAAATCTCTCTCGGTTTTTCGCTGCGAACCTCGACGCGGGCGCGTCGTTCCTCGCGGGGAGCGAGTACGGTTTTATGAGCGTCGGCATACCGCTGGACATGAAGCTACTATTCATGCCGATCTCCGGCTCCCGCGGTTCCGCCCTCCTGTTCGCCGGAGGCGGGGGAAATCTCGGCGCTTATTTCATGACGATGCAGATTCCGCAAGTCGTGGGAACGACGCTCGTGTACGACGACGTGCTCGTCTCAACCACGCAAGTCACGGGACGCTTTACCGGCGGCGCGCAGATTAACCTCAACCTCGACCCATTCATCGTTTCGCCGTTCGCGGTTTTCACCCTTTCCGGGGGACAGTACGAGACGTCGATGGAAAGTTCCCTGTCCTTCCAGTATCCGTCCTCCGGCGGTCGCGTCG
>QKAR01000057.1 GCA_003246335.1 Spirochaetales bacterium
TTCCCGTTCGATTGCGCGTCGTAGCGCAAAAGCTCGTCGGCCGCTCGGGAAGCCGCCCAGCTGATGCTCGCGTGGAGGGCGGTGTTTCCGAGGTTGTCTCGGGCGTTCACGTCGGCCTTGCGCTCTGACGTTTCCGCCAAAAGCGCTCGGATCGTCTCCGGCGAATCGGCCTTGACCGCGTTGAAAAGCGGCGTCTCCCCGTTCGCGTTCCGGGCGTTTAAGTCCCCGCCCTTATCGACGATGTACGACACGACGCCCGTCAGCTGCCACTCGGCGGCGAGATGGAGGGGCGTGTTGCCGGCTCCATCGGTCATCTTAATCACGTTCGAGTTCAGCACCCAATCCTGCCGCCCGCCCATGCGCGTCAGCGCGGCCTTGAGCGGCGACTCGCCCGAAACGTTCGGGCTGAATACGTCGGCGCCGCGCGCCAAAAGAATTTCCCCGTCCGCGCGGTCGTTGTTCCGCACCGCGATATGGAGCGGCGTGTCGCCGTTTTTGTCGCGGGCGTTCACGTCGGCCTTGAGCGCGAGAAGGTAATTGACGATATCGGGCGTCGCCCGGGTAATGACGGCGATGTGGAGCGGAGTCCTTCCCTGAGAGTCGCGCGAGGCGACGTTGTCTTTCGTGACGACCGCGGTAACCATGTCGAGCCCGCTCGCGAAGGATTTCGTGAGAGCGGTGTTCCCGTCGATGTCCTCGGCGTGGATGTCCGAGCCGAGCGTCACGAAAAGGCCCGCCTGCGCGATTTGCTTGCGCTCGATCGCGAGCGACAGCGGCGTTACGCCTTTTTTATTGCGTTCGTTCACGTCGGCCCCCGCCGATACGAGGGCTCGGATGATGTCCTCGCTCATGCCGAGTCGGGCCGCGATGTGCAGGGGCGTTTCGCCGTAGCTGTCTTTCTGGTTCGGGTCGGCGCCGGCGGCGAGCAGCATCGAGAAAAGTGCGGAGCGCGAGGCGACCGGCATGACGAGGTGGAGCGGCGTGTTGCCCGCCGAGTCTTTTTGGTTCGGGTCGGCGCCGGCTGCGAGCAGAAGTTTTGCGCATTCTATTTGCCCGTTCCGGACGGCCTCATGGAGCGGCGTCGAGCTCGACACGTCTTTCACATTCGGAGTCGCGCCTTTTTCGAGCAAATAGGCGACGAAACCGATATGGCCCCGCTCGCTCGCGAGTTGAAGCGGCGTTTTGCCTTCCTCGAACCGCATTGAAAGATTTCTTTTGATGACCGCCGTCTCGAAGTAGGCAAACTCGGCGCGCGCGGGCTCCGCGCCGGCGAGGAGGAGGGTCGCGGCGACGCGCGCGCTTTCGACGCGATCCGACCCCTGATACGCGTATTGCAGGGCGGTTAAGCCGACTGAGTCGCTGGCCGACGCGTTCGGTTTTTGCGCGAGGATCGCGGCGACGGCGTTTTCGTTGAGATCGGCCGCGGCGTGGTGCAGGGCGGTCCTTCCCGAAGCGTCGGTTTCAGCCGCCGTTTTCGGCGTGAGTATGGCGGCGAGCGCGTTCTTTCCGGAGGCCGCTTTCGCGTAGACGGTGCGCCCTGAGGCGTCCGCGGCGAATATGCTCGATCCCCCCTCGGCGAGCGCCTTCGCGGCGTCGAGGCATTGCGCGTCGATCGCGGCGCCGAGCGGCGTATTGCCCGCGTTGTCGACGGCTGCGGTATCGGCGCCAAGGCTCAAGAGCACCCGCACGGTGTCGGGATCGTTTCTCAGGGCGGCTATGTGCAAAAGACTTTGGCCTTGCGCGTTTTTTTGGTTAACCGATTCGGTACCGGAAAACCTCTTGCGGATTTGGTCCGTTTTTCCCGCGGCGACGAGGCTCAGTAAGTCCTCCCCGGCGGGAACCGTCGCGGCCGGTGCCGCGTCCGTCGTCGAGGGCGCGGAAGCGGGTTCGACGGTATTGCATGCCGTGAGCGCCGTCGCGACTGCGACGATGATGGCGAGGTTGCGGTGCGTTATGCTCATGATTATTCTCCCGTCAACATAATCGACCAAAATACCGTTTGGGTATAAAGAATTCGTGGAAATCTCCGTGAATCGTAGTACACTCGTGGGAGAAAGTTATGGAAGAAAAATACCCGTTTATCGAAAACCTTCGTGAGGTGATGGAGAGGCTTGGGGGCAACGAGGCCCTACTCGTCAAGCTTCTGCGAAAATTCGCGGATTCGTACCGCGACACGCGCCAAGCGCTCGTGAAGAGCCTTGACGACGGTAACTTCGAGGAATCGCACCGCGTCGTTCACTCGATAAAGGGCGTTTCGGCGAATTTAGGGATCTCTGCGGTGTACCGGAAGTCGATAGCGCTGGAACAATTGCTCAAGGAAGGGAAATGCGACGCGCGCTCTCCCGAAACCTCGGACTTTCTCGACGAGCTCGACGCGGTCCTCGCTCAATTGGCGTAGAACCGGCCGAGAGCCTCTCATTTCTTTTTACAGCACAAAATAGCGGACGTAAATGTACAGGGTCGAGATCGCGAGCGTGATCACCGTGATGAACGCGCCCACTTTCGTGAAGTCGAGGAAGGAGATTTTGCAACCGTTCTTGTTCGCGAGGGCGACCGATACGACGTTCGCGCTCGCGCCGACGAGGGTACCGTTTCCGCCGAAGCACGCACCGACCGCGAGCGACCACCACAACGGCTCTATCTGGGCTTGCCCGAGCGTGTTGCCCATATCGCGAATGAGCGGGATCATCGTCGCGACGTAGGGGATGTTATCGACGACCGCCGAAAGGAATCCCGAAACCCATATGAGCAATAGGGACGCGGTCTGCACGTTCGAGTGCGTTCCCTCGAGTATCGCCTTGGCGAGCATTTTCATGATGCCGAGATCGACGAGCCCGCCGACCAGGATGAACAGCCCGCTAAAGAAGAAAATCGTTCCCCACTCGACGTCGTGGATGTATTCCTCGACGTGGTGGCTTCCCGCGAGCAGCATGAGAAGGGAAGCCCCGCCGAGCGCGATGATCGACGCCTCGATCTCGAGCATGCCGTGCAGGAGGAAGCCCGTGACGACGAGGCCGAGCACGACGAGACTCTTAACGAGCAGCGGTTTGTCGGTGATGGATTTCGACTCGTCGAAGTCCATGATCTTCGCCTTGCGCTCGTTCGACACGACGAGCTGCTTTCGGAACATGATGAAGTACACCAAGGAAACGACGGCGAGCACGATGACGACGAGCGGCCCGAGGTTCACGACGAACGAGATAAAGTCGAGGTCCGCAGCGCTTCCGATCATGATGTTCGGCGGGTCGCCGATCAAGGTCGCGGTTCCGCCGACGTTCGAAGCGATAACGCTCGTAATGACGAAGGGCACCGGCGTGACGCCGAGCTCGTTCGCGATAAGGAGGAGCACCGGCATGATGATGAGCACGGTGGTCACGTTATCGAGAAAGGCCGAAATAACGCCCGTGATCAGCGCCATCAGGATCATGATGACGACCGGCTCGCCTTTGGCCGCTTTCGCCGTCTTGATCGCGATAAACTGGAACAGTCCCGTTTTCTTCGTGATGCCGACTATTATCATCATGCTGATGAGCAGGAAGATGACGTTCCAGTCGATATGGGTGAACACGGTCTCTTGCTTGACGATGCCCGAGAAAATGAACACGGCGGCGCCCAAGAGGGCGATGACCGTCTTATTGACGATGTCCGTCGAAATGATAACGTAAATTACGACGAATAGCCCGATGGCTATCCACATGGCTGGGGTCATGCATTAACCTCTCAATACTTTATTCAGGATGTCCATGGTGCTGACGATTCCGACGATTTTGCCGCCGTTCACCACGGCGATATGGCGGCGCTTGTTTTGGGTCATCTCGAGAGCGACCTCAAGAATCGAGGTGTCCTCGGCGACCATAAACGAGGGTTTTTTCATGATTTGCTTAATCGTGAGCGTTTTCTCGTTCTTGAGGAGCGACTCGAACGGTTCCATCGTCTTAATGAAGTTGAGGCTGCCGATCATCGTCGCGTAGTCGGGGATGCCGAGCCTGATCGTGTCGGTGATGTTCACCTCGCCGATAAAGTCGCCCTTCTCGTCGAGAACGGGAACGTAACTGTAACTGTTCTGAAAGAAGAGGTCGCAGAGTTCGGCGATCGTCGTGTCGGGCGTGACGGACACGATGTTCTTCGTCATGATGTCGGCCACCGTCAAGTCTTTTTTCACCTTGATATCGAGCTTCGTGACGGTCTCGATCAAGTCTTCCGGCCGCTGCGCGGCGAGCAGTCGCGGGAAAACGCTTTCGTTCTGCGAAAGCGAGACAAACGCGGCGAGCGTGTTTAAGTACATGGTGGAAGCCGCGGCGTTCGTCAGAATGACGACGACCATGCGAATCGGGGCACCGGCGGTTTCGATCGGCTTGGTCGGGACGCAAATCCCGATGAGCAGGTCATCGAAATTCTCGATGCGCGCGTGCGCGACGGTAATGCCGGAATCGAACGAGGTGCCGCCGAGCGCTTCCCGTTTTTGCACGAGCTCAAGCACGCGGGCCTCATCGATTTCGAACGAGTACAGCTTCGACATCTTTTGTATGATGTGCTCGATCGCCTGTTCGCGCGTCGAAACGCCCGAGTTGGTGAATATGAGATCGCTGTTCAGTAAACTGGCGAGTTTCATGTCAGTCTCCTCCCATTTCCCTTGCGGGGATTATCCTTTAAAATTGGCATAAATATCGGATCGTTGCAAGGGTAGGGAAAAGAGGACGTTTCTTTGCGTTATCTTACCAAACGATGAGGTTTCCGCCGTAGGAAAGCCCGGCGCCAAAACCGACGGTCATGATGAGATCGCCTTTTTTGAGCTCGCCCGAGCGGGCGAATTCGTCGAGGGCGGTCGGTATCGTCGCGGTCGAGGTATTCGCGTATTCTTCCATATTTAAGAAAAACTTCGACTCGTCGACGCCGAGCCGTTTCGCGGCGGCTTGGACGATTCGCTTATTCGCCTGATGCGGAATGATGCGAGCGACGTCGGCCATGGTGATGCCTTCTTCCTCGAGAAGGGCGGTCATGGTGTCGGTGATAGCCTTAACGGCGAAATTATAGACGGCGCGTCCGTCCATCTCGAGCAGGTGCTCGTTCGTGACGGTTTCCCCCGTTTTCCAGGGCGCGCGCGCTCCGCCGCGGCGGATCAGGAGGGCTTCGCTCCCCGAGCCTTCCGAGCCGAGAATCGTGCGGATGATGCCGCGCTTTCCCGCGCCGGCCGTCGGCGCGTCGGTTTTTTCAAGGATGACCGCGCCGGCGGCGTCGCCGAAGAGCACGCAGGTCGCCCGGTCTTCCCAGTTCGTGACGCGGGAAAGGCAATCCGAGCCGATGACGAGAGCCCGCTTGCGGGAACTTGTCTGGAGGAGGGCGGACGCGGTTTCGAGGGCGGTGATAAACCCTGTGCACGCGTTGAGCACGTCAAAGGCGCCTGCCTTCGGGATGCCAAGCTTATCCTGGACGATGCACGCGGTCGCCGGAAACCCGACGTAATCGGGCGTCGATGAGGTGAGCACGACGAGGTCGATCGTTTTAGCCGTTTCCTCGGCTTTGCCGGGAGTGAGCGCTTCAAGGGCGTCGAGAGCCGCCTTATACGCGAGGTCGCTGGTGGCTTCGTCGTCGGCGGCGAAGTGCCGCGCCCCGATGCCGGTATGCGAGCGGATCCATTCGTCGTTCGTTTCGATTGTCTTCGCGAGCTCGTCGTTCGTTACGCGTCGTGTGGGTATATATTTTCCTGTCGCGACAATCTCTATGGCCATAAATCCGTTCTCCTTGTAAAATATCAAATATGTTGCAACTATCTTTGACGCGTCTTGTCTATAAAAGTTGCATAAAAAATTACAAATCAGTTGTGCGTTTGTTGTCAATATGTCTAAAATGACATTATTATTAAAAATGTCATTTTGTAGCTAATTTTTGTGTGTCTGAAGGAGAATACTGATGAAACGGGGCAAAGTAACGATTGATCGGGAGCGCTGTAAAGGCTGCTACCTCTGCGTCCGTTCCTGTCCCTTTAAGGTTTTGGAAGCGGACACCGTGATGGCTCCGTCCGGCGTATATCCGTCAGTTTTTGCGCATCCGGAGAAATGTACGGCATGCACATCCTGCTATCAAATGTGCCCCGACGCCGCAATAACGGTTTTCGAGCTTGAGGAGGGTGAGCAATGAGCGCGCATGAAGAAAAAATATTGATGAAGGGTAACGAGGCGATCGCCGAGGCCGCGGTACGCGCCGGCTGCACCGCTTATTTCGGCTATCCCATCACGCCCCAGAACGAGCTTATCGCCGGCATGGCCGAGCGCCTTTTGTCCATGGGCCGCATTTTTATCCAGGCGGAGAGCGAAGTCGCCGCGATTAACATGGTGTACGGCGCTTCCGCGTGCGGCAGGCGCGCCATGACGAGTTCGTCGAGCCCGGGAATTTCGCTCAAGCAGGAAGGAATTTCCTACGCCGCTGGCGCGGATCTCCCGTTCGTGTTCGTGAATATCGTGCGCGGCGGCCCGGGCCTCGGCTCGATCGCGCCGGCCCAGAGCGACTATTTCCAGTCGACGCGCGGCGGCGGCCACGGCGATTACCGCTGCATCGTGCTCGCCCCGGCGAGCGTGCAGGAATGCGCCGACTTGACGTATCTCGCGTTCGACCTCGCCGACAAGTGGCGGATGCCCGCCCTTATCCTGGGCGACGGCGTCATCGGCACGATGATGGAAGGCGTTTCCTTCCCGCCGATGCGCGACCTTTCGACCCTCCCCGATAAGTCCGCCTGGGCCGTCGGCGGCCAGCAGAAAACCGGGCGAAAATCCCATCACATCACCTCGATCGACCTCGTTCCCGCGAGTTTGGAAAAGCAGATTATCGACCGATTCGCGCGCTACGAAAAAGTGGCGGCGGAGGAAACCCGTTTCGAGGAAGTCGAGTGCGCCGACGCGGACGTCGTGCTCGTCGCGTACGGAACCGCCGCCCGCGTGTCGCTCGGCGCCGTGCAGGAAGCCCGGAAGCAGGGCCTCAAAGTCGGGCTCTTTAGGCCCATCACCCTTTTCCCGTTCCCCTCGAAAGAATTGGAGAAGCTCTCGAACCAAGGCAAAAAATTCATCGTCGTCGAGATGAGCATGGGGCAAATGGTGTACGACGTTCGCCTCGCCATCCACGACAAGAGCCCCGTGCATTTGATCGCCCACGCCGGCGGCGTCACGCCGACCGAGGAAGAAGTGTTCGAGGAAGCGAAAAAAATCCTGGGAGGAAATAAATGAAACTGATCGCAGGACACCCGGAATCCCTCGTTCCGGTTCAGACGAAATATTGCGGCGGATGCGGGCACGGAATCATCACGCGCGTCATTTGCGAGCTCTTGGACGAAATGGGCCTGCAGGCGAAGACCATCATCACGAACCCGGTCGGTTGCGCCATTTGGGCCGACCTCTACTTCGATACCGATACCGTGCAGCCCGCCCACGGGCGCACGCCCGCCGCGGCGACCGCGATCAAGCGGTCGCTTCCGGACCATCTCGTCATCTGCTATCAGGGCGACGGCGACCTCGCCGCGATCGGCACGGCGGAAATGGTACACGCGGCGAACCGCGGCGAAAAGTTCACGACGATATTCGTGAACAACGCCATTTACGGCATGACCGGCGGCCAGATGGCGCCGACCACCCTCGTCGGGCAAAAGGCGACGACCGCTCCCGACGGGCGCGATCCCGATTCCGCGGGCATGGGCTATCCCATCCGCGTGCTCGAGATGCTTTCTACCCTCGAGGGAACCCGCTATCTCGCGCGCGGCGCGGTGAATACGCCCGCGAACGTGCGAAAGACGAAAAATTACATCAAGAAGGCCTTCGAGGCCCAAATGGCCGGCGTCGGCTTCAGCATGGTCGAAATCGTCTCGCAATGCCCGACGAACTGGGGGCTCGATCCGATTCAGTCGCTTGAATGGCTCGAGAACAACATGCTGCCGTTTTACCAGCTCGGCGAGGTTAAAGACCAAATCGAGGACGAAAAAAAACGGCTTGCCGCGCTGGAGGAAAGAAAATGACGGAGAAAATCGTATTCGCCGGCTTCGGCGGTCAAGGCATCATTTCGCTCGGGCAGATTTGGTCGTACTGCGGCATGAAAGAGGGAAAGTCCGTGAGCTTCTACCCGTTTTACGGGGCAGAGAAGCGCGGCGGCATCGCGCGGGCGAACTGCATCGTCTCGGACGGCGCGATCGCGAGTCCCATCGTCACGCGCGCGACGAGCGTCGTCGTGATGAACCAGGATTCCCTCGCCGTGTGCGCCGAAACGCTTATTCCCGGCGGGCTCATGATAATCAATTCTTCCCTCGTCTCGATCGCCGGCGTGACCTCGGGCGGGGAGTCGCTCGATAGGCGCTTTCGCGTAGTCGGCGTGCCAGCGACTGAAATCGCCGATCGCCTGGGAAATCAAAAGATCGCGAACATGGTCATGCTCGGCGCCCTCGCCAAGCGGACCGGCGCGCTTTCCCTCGAGACGGTCGAGGACATTCTTAAAAGTTTTTTCCCCGAGTCAAAGCATAAGTTCGTACCGTTAAACGTCGCCGCCATCAAGGAAGGTATGGGTTCGTAATTTCGTTTCCGCCGACGGGCTTACGCCCCGCGGGATGCCTGTTGGCGGGGAAAATTTGAATTGATTGTTTCGGTGCCTTATGTTTGTTGCATAGGGGAAAACATCGATGGAAAAAAAATCGCGGGTCATCATGCTCGTCGACGACGAGCAGAATATCCTGATGTCGCTCAAGCGGGAACTGCACGATTGGACGCGTTCCCGCTCGCTTGAAATCGTGACCGCGCTGTCCGCGCGCGAGGCCCTTACCGTACTTGAAAACCGGAGCGCGGAAGTCGACCTCATCGTCTCCGACCTCAAAATGCCCGAGATGAAAGGTTCTGACTTTCTTATCGAGGTGCACCGGCGCTGGCCGGGCATCGTCACCGTGCTGCTCACCGGGTATTCGGAGACGGGCGAGATCGTGAAGGCCGTCAGCGCGGGCATTTTTAGCTACATGCTTAAGCCCTGGGATTCTGCGTATCTCATATCGGAAATTCAGAAAGCCTGGGATCACGGCGAGATGCGCAAGCAAAACGAGCTCTATACGAAACGCCTTTCCGAGGAGCTCATGTGGGCTGGCGAGCTGCAGAAGACGATCCTGCGCCCGAACCTTCCGTCGACGAACGGCGTCGAATTCCGCGTGACCTATCGGCCCGTACCCGGCCTGTACTGCGGCGGCGATTATTACGACGTCGTGTCCATGGGTTCCGACCGTTACCTGCTGCTCATCGGCGACGTCGCCGGGCATGGCGTGAAGGCCGCCTTCGTGACGGCCATCCTCAAAGCCGTGATCTATCCCGAATATTTACGCGCCATGGTCGGCAAATCTTTCTCCCCCGCCGAGTTTCTTTCCTGGCTAAATTCGCGCATGCAATTCGAGTTCCGCGGCGCGTCTTCGATGATAATCACTTTCTTCGCCGGCTTCCTCGATTTGCGGTCGCTCTCGCTCGTCTATTCCAACGCCGGCCATGTGCATCCCTGCGTCGTTACCGAGGGGCGCGTCGAGGAATTGCCGGTCGCCGGCCCCGCTATCGGCTCAGGGCACTCCGTGCTCTACATCGATAAGATCGCGCGCGTCGCGAAAAACGACCTTGTCGTCCTCGCGACGGACGGGCTCATCGAGGCCGGAAACGCCGCGAAACTCCCGCAGATTCTCGCGAAGGTTCCCGAGGGCCCAGACTATCACGCGCGAATTCTCGCCGAAGCGCGCGGTCAATGCGGGGCCGAATTCGAAGACGACGTATCGCTCGTCACCGCGAAGCTTATCCCGTAGGCGAGAGACGGGCATGCACCAGCGCGTGGACCTCGCGATAAAACTTTTCCGCATTTACCTCCATGACGAGACGGAGCAGGCGAACATCGGCGCGATCGACTCGTTCGCGCACGCGTTCGGGGCGAAAGCCGGCGCGCTTTTTTACGTGCGGGCCGACCGGGAGTTTCGCTTCTGCCTCGTCGGCTCGGATTTCCCCATCAGCCTTACCAAGCGGCGTTGGCTCGAGGCGGTCAGGAGCCACGTAGGCAAGGAAAAAATATTCGAATTCGAGAATTGGGCGCCCCCGGGCATCGAGACGCCGGTTCGCTTTTGGATTTCTTCCCCGATTCACGCGTCGCCGACCGAACCGGGCTTCGTCTTTCTCGGAAAGGACGAGTCGCCTTGGAACGCCAAGCAAAAGGAATCGTTCATCGCGGCCATCGAAATCATCGGCGAGTTTATCGACATTAGGCGCAAACGGGACGTAGAGGCGCGGTCGCGCCGCGCGGCCGAACGGTCGCTTGCCAGATCAGAGCGGCGCATGATGGTTTTCTTCGAGTCAGCGCACGACATGATTTTTACCACGGACGCGGAAAGCCGCTTCACGAGCATTAATCAAGCGGGTTTGCGCCTCTTTGGCGTTACGGACCGAAGCGCGGTAATCGGGCGGAAGTTCGCCGATTTCCTGAAAACCGGCGACAACATGAGCTTTTTCGCGGAAAAAATCGGGCGCGACGGTTTCATCGCCGATCACGAAATCATCGTTCGCCGCGCCGACGGCTCGACGGTTTTTTGCCTCGAAACCTCGCATGTCGTGCGGGATTCCGAGGGAAAAATCGTCGAGATTCAGGGCTTCGTGAAGGACATTACCGACCGCATCAACAACGAGCGGGAACTGTGGATGATGAACCTCGAGCTTTCCGAAATAAACCTCAAGTATCAGCAGGCCCAGGACGTGATGGTACAGCACGAGAAGCTCGCCTCCATCGGCCAGCTCGCCGCCGGCGTCGCCCACGAGATTAACAATCCCCTCGGCTTTCTCAAAAGCAATCACGTCATGATGGAAAAATATTTCCGCGCCATTTCCTCCATGTGGGACGAGCTTCGCGCTTCCCATCCAGAGGCGGCGCGCGAATACGAAAATAAATTCGACCTTGAGTACTCGTTCGGCGAGCTTGGCCAAATTTTCGCGCAGAACGCTGACGGGTTCGGTCGCATCGTGAAGATCGTCTCGAACCTCATGTCCTTTTCCCGCATGGGCCAAAACGCCGACTTCGAGCTGTACGACGTGAACGCGGGCCTCGAGAACACGCTCGTCGTCGCGTGGAACGAGATTAAATACGTGGCGGACGTCGTTAAGGATTACGCGGATTTGCCAAAGATATACGCGCATAGCGGCGAGATAAACCAAGTGTTCTTAAACGTCGTCGTGAACGCCGCGCAGGCCATCGCCTCTCAGGGGCGATCGGATCGCGGGACAATCTCCATCTCGACGGCGCATTCCGGTTCCCGCGTGACGGTAGTGATTCGGGACGACGGCCCCGGCATTCCTTCGGAAAATCTCAAGAAAATTTTCGATCCGTTTTTCACCACGAAGGACCCCGGGAAGGGCACGGGGCTCGGCCTGAGCATATCGTACGACATTATCGTCACGAAACACCGCGGAAAGCTATCGGTTGAATCGGAGGAGGGACGGGGAACGACGTTTCGCATCGAGCTGCCGCTTGAGCCGATGGACAAATAAGGCCCGCTCGGGTACAGTGTCGCCACACTATGCGCGCGAAGACCCTTCGAAAGGCCGTCGCCGCCGTCTTTCTGGGCATTGTAGGCCTTCATCTCGCCTTTGTCCTCGCGACGTCGTCGGCCATAATCCTCTATCGTTTCGTGAATCCCCCGGTCACGGGAATTCAAATGTATCGCACCGTTTTTTATCGGTGGCCGACTGAAAAGCGTCGGTACTTGCCGCTTAAGAAAATTCCCTCGCGGACGCGAAAAATGGTCATAAAGGTCGAGGACGGCACGTTCTATGAGCACCACGGTGTCATTTTAGCGGCGATGAAAAACGCGTGGAAGCTCAACCAGGGACTGGGGAAAAACGTTTACGGCGGCAGCACCATCACGATGCAAACGGCGCGGACACTCTTTCTCGTGCCCGAAAAAAATTACGTCAGAAAATACCTTGAGATTATCGTCGCGCTCGAAATGGAGGCTTTCCTCGGCAAGGATCGCATTCTCGAGCTTTATTTAAATTACGCGGAATGGGGTAAAGGCGTGTACGGGATCGAGGCGGCTGCCCGCCATTATTACGGGAAAGGGGTCGCCTCACTTTCGGTCGACCAGGCTATTCGCCTCGTGACGCTGTTGTCTTCGCCGATAAAGTACTCGCCGACGACAATCTCGAAAAGCGCCATTTTGCGCAGCAGATATCGCTATTTAACGAATAAATTCAATTGAGTGATTCAATCGAGACGCGCGAACACGACGCGATCGTGAATTCCGGCCGGACTCGCCGGCCGGTGCGCTCGGTTATTTCTTGTTGACGAGGTCTTTAAGGCCTTTGCCGGCTTTAAATTTCGGGTTTTTCGCGGCTTTGATTTTAATGGTTTCGCCGGTTTTGGGGTTGCGACCGGTGCGGGCCGCTCGTTTGCCGACTTCGAAGGTTCCGAAACCGACGAGCTGTACGGATCCGCCTTTCTTGAGTTCTTTGCCAACGATAGCGATAAAGGCCTTGAGCGCCGCTTCGGAATCTTTTTTCGTCAAACTGGTCTCTTCCGCGATAGCGTCGATAAGTTCTGTTTTATTCATTGATCTCTGATCTCCTTCTAACACTATATCATTTTTTCCGGCAGTTATCATAGAGAATATAGCGGCAAACGGGTTTTTTTTTCGTTTGGAACGGCCTCTTCGACACTCGCGCCGCGGCGGAGTTTCATTGACATTTTAGCATTTTCATGCATAATAGAAAGAAATCCTAACAACGACGCAGGGACAAGTAGTGTTTCTGCTTAATTTTTTAAAGGCTGCGGAGCATTCGATCGCCGTCGTTCTGATGAACAGGTAAGCGTTTGCTTTTCGTGGCCTCGTTTTTTTGGAGCTTTCCGTGGATATACGCACACCGTTATACGATTGGCATGCCGCTCACGGCGGTAAACTGGTTTCTTTCGCGGGCTATTCGTTGCCCGTGCAATATGCCACGGGCGTCATAGCAGAGCACGAGGCTGTCCGCTCTCGCGCGGGTCTTTTTGACGTGTCGCACATGGGAGAAATAGAAATTTCCGGATCGATGGCGCTCGCCGCGGTAAATCGTCTCGTTTCTGCGGATTGTACGGATATGCCGATCGGAAAAGTCCGGTACGCGCTTTTATGTGACGAGTCGGGCGGAATCGTCGATGATCTCGTGGTTTGCAAAATGGAAGAAACGCGCTATTTCCTCGTGGTGAACGCCGCGAACCGACATAAAGATTTCGCGTGGATTCTCGATCATCTCGCGGCCGGCGCGGTCGCCCGCGACCTTTCCGACGAGTACGCGCAAATCGCCCTTCAAGGCCCGTTGGCCCCGGCGATTATGAGTCGGCTCGCGACGGCAGAATCCATTCCCGCGCGATATTACACGCTTATTGAGCGCGGCGTCGTCGCGGACATTCCCTGCATCGTGTCCCGTACCGGCTACACCGGCGAAGTCGGATTTGAACTCTATTGCGCGCCCTCCGACGCCGTCACCCTGTGGGAGCGTTTGCTCGCGGCGGGTTCCTCCGAAGGCGCGATTCCTTGCGGGCTCGGTTGCCGCGACACGCTTCGGCTCGAAGCCGCGATGCCGCTCTACGGACACGAGATGAGCGATTCAATTACGCCGTTCGAGGCGCGGCTCGGCGGGTCCGTGAAAATGGAAAAGGCGGATTTCGTCGGAAAGGCGGCTCTCGCCGGGAAAACGCAGCCGACGCGCGTTCGCGTCGGCCTCCGCATGACCGGGCACGGCATCGCTCGTGGCGGCGAGCGCGTTTTCGCCGGATCGAACGAAGTCGGTTTCGTTACTTCCGGCTCGTGGCTTCCGACGCTGAAAGGCGCGTTCGCCATGGCCTTAGTGGCGACTTCGGTCTCCGCGGTCGGTACCGCCGTCGATGTCGTCATTCGGGATAAAAGGGTCGCGGCTGAAGTCGTGGCTCTCCCGTTTTATTCACGCCAGCGGTAGCGCGCCGCGCCCGCGGATATCATTCGAGCCAATTTCAAAAGTCGGTTATTTTTGAAATTGGCTTTGGAGAAAAGTTGACAAGCCTTTATATTCGAATGACTTGTTAACTTTTCTCCACGTACAGCTATGGTCGTTCTTTCAAAACTTCCTGAGTTTTGAAAGAACCTCATCCGTTTATACTTAGAACCAGAACGATAAGGAGAGCACGCGATGAATTTACCCGAGAATCTTTCGTACACGGCGACCCATGAGTGGGTCCGCCCCCTTGATGGCGGAGTTTTAGAGATCGGCCTAACCGATTTCGCCCAGTGCGAGCTGGGAGACATCGTGTTCGTCGAGTTGCCGTCGGTCGGCGACGCGGTCACCGCGGGCGAGAAATTCGCCGACGTTGAGTCGGTGAAGGCGGTATCCGACGTTTTCTGCCCGGTAAGCGGTACCGTCTCCGCGGTTAACGCAGATTTGCTCGATTCGCCGGAACTTCTCAACAAACAGCCCTACGAAGCCTGGATGATTCGCGTGTCGAACGTCGGTTCGAAAGAGCCCTTCCTCTCCGCGGCGGATTACGCGAAACTCGCCGCCTTGGGTTCGGGAGCGTAGCGCCATGGGCTCTTGGGTCTGCGCCTCCCCGGGAGAAGAGGCGGAAATGCTCGCCCGCTGCGGGGTGAAAAGCGTCGACGAACTGTACTCGACGGTTCCCCCCGACGTCGTCCTGAATCGCCCGCTCGACATTCCCGAGGGACTTTCCGAGTTTGAGACCGCCCGCGCCATCGAGTCGCTCGCCGACTCGAACACGGTGTACCGCACCGTGCTTCGCGGGGCCGGCTCCTATCGGCATTATATCCCCGCCTCGGTTCGTCAAATAGCCGCGAAAGAGACGTTCGTTACCGCGTATACGCCGTATCAGGCGGAGATCAGCCAAGGCATACTTCAGTCGATATTCGAGTACCAAACGATGATGTGCTCGCTCACCGGCATGGACGTCGCGAACGCTTCCGTGTACGACGGCGCGACGGCCGCCGCGGAAGCCGTCGCGATGTGCGCGGAGCGCGGGAAAACGCGCGTGTTCGTGTCATCAGCGGCGAATCCCCAGACGATAGAAACGATTCAAACGTATTGCTTCGGCTCCGGGCTTGAGGTAATCCCCGTTCCGACCCGCGACGGCGCGACCGACCTTGAAGCGTTCCGCGCGCAGGCGGCGGGCTCGGGCGCCCCGGCCGCGCTGTATATCGAACGGCCCAATTTTTTCGGCGTCGTCGAGGACGTCGCGGCTTTCGCCGAGGTCGCGCATTCCGCCGGCGCTCGGCTCATCGCCGGCGTTAACCCGATATCGCTCGCCGCGTTTAAGACGCCCGCCGAATGCGGCGCCGATATCGCCGTCGGCGAGGGGCAGCCGTTCGGCATCCCGATGGGGTGGGGCGGACCGGGACTCGGCTTTATGGCCTGCAAGTCCGACTTGACGCGGCGCCTGCCGGGACGCATCGTCGGCGAGACGAGCGACCATGACGGCCGCAGGGCATTCGTTTTGACCCTTCAGGCGCGCGAGCAGCATATTCGCCGCGAAAAAGCCTTAAGCAATATCTGCTCGAACGAGGCGCTGAACGCGCTTACCGCGGCCTGCTATCTTTCGGTTATGGGCCCTGCCGGAATCGCCGCGGTCGCGAGTCACTGCGCCTCAAAGGCGCACTACGCCGCCTCGGCCATTTCCGCCGTTCCGGGATTCGCGCTCGCCCATCGCGGCGAGTTTTTCCACGAGTTCGTGACTTCCTGTCCCGACGTTCGCCGAACGCTCGACCTTCTCGCTGAGCGGGGTATCCTCGGCGGCCTTCCCGTCTCGGGCGGGATCCTTTGGTGCGTGACCGAAATGGTTACGAAGGCTGAAATCGACGAAGTCGCCAGTATCTGCGCGAAGGTGGCAAAACAATGAAACTTATTTTTGAACGGGGCGGTACGGGCCATGGGTCCGCTATCCTTCCCTCGTGCGACGTTCCCGCGTACTCTTTCCCCGAATCGATGGTGCGCTCCTCCCCGCTCGGGCTTCCCGAAGTGGGAGAGGCCGAAGTGTCTCGGCACTACGGCGCGCTCGAGAATCGCTCGTTCGGCCTCAACGACGGCGCGTATCCCCTCGGCTCGTGCACGATGAAATACAACCCGAAAATCGGCAACCAGCTCGCCTCGCTCCGGGGTTTCGCGGACATTCATCCCCTTCAGGACGACGCTACCGTCATGGGTTGCCGCGCGGTAGTCGAAAAAACCGCCGAATACCTGCGGGAAATCACCGGCATGGACGCGATCGACCTCCACTGCGCCGCGGGGGCGCACGGCGAGTTCGCCGGCCTGTTGCTCTTTAAGGCGTGGCATGCCTCGCGCGGAGATTCCGCCCGCACGAAGATCATCGTCCCGGACTCGGCCCACGGCACGAATCCCGCGAGCGCGGCGATGGCGGGTTTTTCCGTCGTGAACGTACCCTCCGGGCCCGACGGCAGAATCGATCTCGCGGCGCTTTCCGCCGCAGTCGGTCCCGACACCGCGGGCTTCATGCTGACGAACCCGAATACGCTCGGCCTTTTCGAGCGCGATATCCTAAAAATCACCCGCATCGTCCATGACGCGGGCGGCCTTTGCTACTATGACGGCGCGAATCTGAACGCCATCATGGGGCGCGTGCGGCCGGGCGACATGGGCTTCGACGCGGTTCATCTCAACCTGCACAAAACATTCGCCACGCCGCACGGAGGCGGCGGCCCGGGCGCGGCGGCCGTCGGCTGCAAATCGTTCCTAACGCCATTCCTTCCGGGAGGGGAACGCTCTATCGGAAGGCTCAAGGCCTTTCACGGTAACTTCCTCGTCGTGGTGCGCGCGCTCGCCTATCTCATGTCGCTCGGTCGCTCGGGCGTTCCCGAGGCGTCGGGGCGGGCGGTGCTCAACGCGAATTATCTCATGAACCTGATAGCCGAAAAATTTCCCGTCGCGTATCCCGGCGCGTGCATGCACGAGTTCGTCGTTTCCCTCGAGTCCTTCAAGAAGGAGCGGGGCGTCAGCGCGCTCGATTTCGCGAAGGGCATGCAGGACCTCGGGATGCATCCGCCGACGATGTATTTCCCGCTCGTGGTTCACGAGGCCCTGATGTTCGAGCCGACCGAAACCGAGTCGAAGGAAACCCTCGACGAAATGGCGGTCGCCTTAACCGCGCTCTATGACCGAGCCGTCGCGGACCCGGAAATCCTCCGCAACGCCCCGACGTCGACGCCGATCGGCCGTCCCGACGAGGTTGAGGCGGCGCGGCATCCGAAACTGAAATACGCGCCATGATCGGGCGTCTCTTTTCGTATCGCTCGACCTCGCTCGACCCGTATCGTAACCTCGCGGTGGAGGAGTGCCTGCTTACCTCGGAACCGGAGGACTCCTGCGCGCTTTACCTTTGGCGGAATCGCGACACGGTCGTCGTCGGGCGAAACCAGAATTGCTGGAAGGAATGCCTCGTCGGCGAGCTTGAGGCCGCGGGCGGTCACCTCGCCCGTCGCCTCTCGGGCGGCGGCGCGGTATTCCATGACGAGGGAAACCTTAATTTTACATTTTTGGTTCGCAAGAAAGAGTACGACCTTGAGCGGCAATTATCCGTCGTGCTTGGCGCGGTGCGTTCTCTCGGGCTACCCGCCGAGAAATCGGGACGAAACGACCTCCTCGTCGACGGGAGAAAATTTTCCGGCAACGCGTTTTACTCGAGCGGCGATTATTCCTATCATCACGGCACGATTCTTATCTCGGCCGACGCCGGAAAGGCGGCGCGGTATTTAAGCCCCTCCCGCGAAAAACTCGCCGCGAAAGGCGTTGCCTCGGTGCGCTCGCGCATCGTGAACCTCTCGGAGCTGAGACCCGACGTCGACGTTGAAAAAGTCGCCGCCTCCCTGATTCATTCGTTCGGCCTCGTTTATGGCCATACCGTCGAACCCCTGGACGACGGCGCGCTCGACGCCGGAAAGCTGGAGGCGAGCAGGGCGCGGTTCGCCTCGAAGTCGTGGAAGTATAACCGCGACATGCCGGTATTCGCCTCGCTTTCCGAGCGATTCGGCTGGGGCGAAATAACGCTGAATTTCGACGTCGTCGAAGGCTCGATCCGCGACGTTCAGGTCGAGTCCGACGCGATGGACGAATCGCTCATTCTCGAAATCCCGCCCGTCCTGCGCGGCTCCCGTTTTTCCTCGCAATCGATGCGCGCGGCCCTGCGCTCTTTCGCTGAGCGGCTCGCCGACGAGGACCGGGCTATAATCGCGGACGTAATCGAGTGCGTCGAACGCCAAAATTTCTGAGCGAAGGAGCTTCTTCTCTATGAGTGACGAATTTGATATCGCCATTATCGGCTCGGGGCCCGCGGGCTACGAGGCCGCGCTTCGCGCGAGGGAACTCGGGCTTTCGGTCATCCTTATCGAGCGCGACTCCATCGGCGGGACATGCCTCAATCGGGGGTGCATCCCCACGAAGGCGCTGCTGCACTCAAGCGGCGCGTATCGATGCGCCGCTGGCATGGCCGCGCTCGGCGTCGCGGCTAACGGGTTGAGCTTCGATTTCGCGGCCATCATAAAACGTAAAGATTCCGTCGTAACATCCCTGCGCGAAGGGCTCACGAAGCGTCTCGCGGTCGCCGGCGTCGAGATCGCGCGAGGTTCCGCGACCGTTGAGGCCCCCGGCCTCGTTTCCGTGCGCGCCGGGGACGGGCGCCGTGAAATCCGCTCACGGAACGTGTTAGTGTCGGTCGGCTCGCGACCGTCGCGGCCGCCGATTGCGGGCATGGATGTCGCCGGAGTCTATGACAGCGACGCGTTCCTTTCGCTTCCGGCGTTTCCTCCGCGAGCGGTTATCGTCGGCGGCGGCGTTATCGGAATCGAGTTCGCGACGTTCCTGAACGATCTCGGCTCGAAAGTGACGATCGTCGAGGCCGCCGAGCGCGTGCTTCCGCTCATGGATAAGGAAATAAGCCAAAATTTATCGATGATTCTCAAACGGCGCGGCGTGACGATACACGTCGGCGCTAAAGTCGAAGGTTTTTCGCGCAACGAGTCGGGCGCGGAACTTTCTTGCGCCGTTACCGCAGCCGACGGTTCGGCGATAACGGTATTAGCCGACGCCGCGCTCGTCGCGACGGGCCGCGTCCCGAACGTCGGAGAAGTCTTCGCAAGCGGCCTAGGGGTAACAATGGACGGCTTCTTCGTCGCGGTCAACGATCGGTTTGAGACGAGCGTGGCGGGCGTGTATGCGGTTGGCGACGCGATACGGGGAATACAGCTTGCGCACGCGGCGACGGCTCAAGGCATCGCGGTCGTCGAGCGATTGGCCGGCCTTACGCCGTCGTACCGCGCGGACACGATTCCCTCGTGCGTGTACGCGGAACCGGAAATCGCGACGGTCGGCATGACGATAGAAACCGCCGCCGCCCGGGGCATCGCGACCGTCGCGGGAAAGTCTCTATCCTCGATGAACGCGCGCGCGGTAATCAACGCCGAGGACCGCGGTTTCGCTAAGCTCATTTTCGAGGATCTCGGCGCAAAAGGCGCGGGAAAAATTCTCGGCGCTTCGTTGGTCTGCGCCCGCGCGAGCGATCTCGCCGGGGAAATCTCGACGGCGATCGCGGCGGGTTTGACCGCGCGCGAACTCGCATCCGTCGTTCGTCCGCATCCTTCGTATTCGGAAATGATAACGGCCGCCGCGCGGGAAGCGCTTCGCTAACGCTGAAGCATCATCTCGTCGCGACGGCCGTGTTTCGAGCCGTACCCAAGCCGAGGGCGTTCCGCCCTCGGCTTTTTTTTCGCTTGCGGCGGTTAACCGCCGAGATAGGCTTTTTTAACGCGCGGGTTCGCCGCGAGCTCCGCGCACGTTCCCTCGGCGATAACCTCTCCGGTGTCGAGCACGTAGCCGCGCGAGGCGAATTCAAGCGCCACTTTCGCGTTTTGCTCGACGACCAGTATCGTCATATTCCGTTGCTGATTGAGCCGCTTGAGCGCGCGGAACATATCGTACATGAGCAGGGGCGCGAGGCCCATCGACGGCTCGTCGAGCATGATGAACGAGGCGCCCGTCATGAGCGCGCGTCCTACCGCGAGCATTTGCTGCTCGCCGCCGGAAAGGAGCTCGCTCCGCTGTTTCTTCCGTTCCTCAAGGCGGGGAAAAAGGCTGAACACGAGGTCGATGTCCTCGGAAATGCCCGCCTCGTCGCCTTTGCGCGCGTACGTTGCCATCTCGAGGTTTTCCTTTACTGATAGGTTGCCGAAAATATGGCGACCCTCGGGAACGAGTACCATCATTTTTTTCTGGATGAGCGTGTGCGGCTCAGTCGAGAGGATGCTCTTTCCCTCGTACAGGATGTCGCCTTCGGCGACGCTCGGCGCCTCGGGCTTGCCGAGTCGGGCGAGCGAGAGGAGGGTAGAGGTTTTGCCGGCGCCGTTCGCCCCGATCAGCGTCACGATCTCGCCCTTATCGACGCAGAACGATACCCCGTGGAGAGCCTCGATATTGCCGTAATTTACTTTCAGGTTCTTGACTTCAAGTAACATTATAGTTCTCCGTCCCCGAGGTAGGCCTTGATGACCGTCGGGTTATTGCGTATTTCATCGGGACCGCCCGAGGCGATTTCCGCGCCGAAGTCGATGACCGTGATCTTGCTGCACAGCGTCATGACGACCTGCATTTGGTGCTCGATCATCCAGATCGTCAGGTTGAACGTCTTATGGATCCACTTGATGTAATCGATGAGCTCGGTGACGTCCGCGGAGCTGAGGCCGGCGGCCGGCTCGTCGAGGAGGAGCAGGTCGGGCTTGAGCGAAAGCGCGCGCGCGATCTCGACGCGGCGTTGGACGCCGTACGGCAGGTTCTTGGGGTACTCGTACGCCATGTTTTTCAGGTTGAATACCTCGAGGAGCTCCCACGCCTCGTCCTCGATTTGCTTCTCGCGGGTCTTGTATTTTTTCGTGGCGAAGAACGCGTCGGTGAGGCCGTACCCGAGCTTGAAATGCTGGGAAATGCGGATGTTGTCGAGGACGGTCATCTCGCTCCAGAGCCGGATGTTCTGGAACGTCCGGCCGATTTTATGCGCCGCGACCTCGTGGGGCCGCAGCCCGTTCAGGCGCGTTCCCTGAAAGGTTATGTCGCCCTCGGAGGGAACGTAGAAGCCGCTGACGAGGTTGAATACCGTCGTCTTTCCCGCGCCGTTCGGCCCGATCAGCCCGGCGATCTCGCCCTTCTCGAGGGAAATATTGAGGTCGCTTACCGCCTGCAATCCGCCGAAGCGGTGCGTCAGGCTCTTGATGTCGAGGAAATTACCCATGCCTTTTTTCTCCCCCAAAGAATTTCCCGATCTTCGGGAAAATGTCCGAAAGCTCGCGGTTGCCCATGATTCCTTCCGGCCTGAACTGCATCAGCAGGATCAACAGGAGCGGGATGAGCACCCATTTGAGGATCTGGAGCGGCCGCATCAGCTCAAGAAGCACCGTGAAGAACACGGCCGACATGACCGAGCCGGAGAGCGAGCCCATTCCGCCGAGGTACACCATCACGAGGCCCTCGGTCGATTTCATGATGCCGAACGATGCCGGGTTAATGAAGCCGAGCACGTGGGCGAAAAGGCCGCCGGCGACGCCCGCGAGGCCGGAGGAAAACATGAACGCGATGAGCTTCATCTTGTTCGTGTTGACGCTCATGATCTCGGCCGAAATCTCGTCGTAGCGAATCGCGGAAATTCCCTTGCCGAGGATCGATCCCATGAGTCGCTTGATGGCGAGGATCGTAAAGACGGTGAACGCGAAAATCCAGACGATCATCCACGGAAGCGGGACGAGCTCCTCCATCGCGTACATGGTCGATTTCATGCCCATGAAGCCGCGCGAGCCGCCGACGGCTTCCACGTTGTTGAGGACCGTCAGGATGATGAAGTTCGCCGCGATCGTGATGATCGCGAGATAGTCGTCGCGCGTCTTAAACGACGGGAACGCGACGATGAGCCCCGCGAGGGCCGCTACCGCGCCGCCGATGAGGATGATGACGGGAAAGAGGAATACCGCGAGGGTCGGCGGCAGGAGCGGCGAGCCGGTGAACTTGTTCGACGTGAACAGGAGGACTGAAAGGATCGACGAGACGTACGCGCCGACCGCCATGAAACCGCCGTGCCCGCACGAAAACTCGCCCATGTAGCCGTTGACGATGTTGAGGCTGCTCGAGAATATGATATTGATTCCGATGAACATGACCACCGTCTGAATGTAATTATTGATTATGCCGAACGCGGAGAGCGCCGTCAGGATGATCAGTCCCCCGAGCACGATCGCGATGGTTCGGATAGATCCCTTGGTTTTATTTCCCACGATGGACTCCTATATTTTGGTGCTTTTCGCCATGCCGAAAAATCCGGTGGGCTTGAGCGTCAGGATGGCGAGCAGGATGACGAACGAGACGAGGTCCTTGTAGCTTGACGGGAAAAAAGCCACGACGAATATCTCGATGAAGCCGAGCAAAAATCCCCCGAGGAAAGCGCCCTTGATCTCGCCGATTCCGCCGACGACCGCCGCGATGAAGGCTTTCCAACCGAGCGTCATTCCCATGTACGGGTCGAGTACGGGGTATGACATGCCGAACAGGATTCCCGCGATCGCCGCGAGCGAGGAGCCGAGCACGAAGGTGAAAGTGATGATGGCGTTTACGGGGATTCCCATGAGTGGGATCGCGAACTTGTCGTAGGATACGGCGCGCATCGACATGCCGATAACCGTCTTTTGGACGATGAACTGAAGGATGCCGAAAACGACGAACGACGAGACGATAACGAGAAGTTTCAGGTTAGTAAGCGTGAGCGGGCCGATATTCCAAACCGTCTTGGCGAGAATGTCGGGAAAGCGGCGGGAACTCGCGCCGAGAACGGCGAGGTTTCCGTTTTCAAGGATAAAGCCGACCATCAACGCGGTGATGACGACGTACAGGCGATTGACGCCTTTTTTGCGCAAGGGCCGGTACGCGACCCGCTCGATGGTGATGCCGAGTATCGAGGTTAAGAGCATCGTGATGACGATGGTAAGCGCGAACACGACCCAACCCGGCGCGCCGGCGAGGGCCGATATCAGGGCTGTGGCCACGAAAAACGCGAAATAGCAGGCCATCATGAAAATATCGCCGTGGGCGAAGTTGATGAGCCGGAGCACTCCGTACACTAGGCAGTAACCGAGTGCGATCATGGAATAAAAACTGCCCCACTGCAGGGCGTTAAAAATATTCTGAAGAATTGACGATAACACGCTTGGTTCCTCCCGGAAAAGGGCGACGGCCGCGAAAGTACGCGGCCGCCGTCTTTTAGACGTTTATGCTACTAGTGTGAGCGATCAGGGTTTGACCGACTGAACGAACTCGAACTCGCCCGCGTCGTTGACTTTGACGACGACGGCTTCCTTGACCGGGTCACCTTCGGGAGTGAAGGTCATCTTTCCGGTGATGCCGTTGAAGTCCTTGAGCGAGGCCATGGCGTCCTTGATCGCGGTGCGGTCTTTCTTGAGGTCGCCGGTGAGGCCCGCGTTCTGGATCGCGGTGAGGACGATGTTGATCGCGTCGAACGAAAGCGCTCCGACGTCATCGGGAGTGTAGCCGTAGGCGGCTTTGTACTCGTCGATGAAGGCTTTGGTCGCGCCGACGGCGCCGGCGGCGGCGTAGTGCGTGGTGAAGTAGTAGCCCTTAACCGATCCGTTGCTGAGCTTGACGAGGTCGGCGGAACCCCAAGAGTCGCTTCCCATGACCGGACCCTTCCAGCCAAGATCCTTGGCCTGGGGAACGATGAGCGCGACGTGGTTGTAATAGTCGGGGAGATAGAGCACCTCGGCGCCGGACTTGACGATCTTCGTCAGCTGAACGGAGAAATCCTGGTCTTTCTGTCCGAAGCTCTCGAACGCGACGACGGTTCCGGCTCCGTTGGTTTTCTCCCAGCTGTCTTTGAACAGGCCGGCGAGAGTCTTGGAGTAATCGTCCTCGAGGTTATAGAGGATGGCGACTTTTTTGAGCTTAAACTGCTCGGTGGCGAACTTAACCGCGACCGGGGCCTGGAAAGGATCGAGGAAGCAGGCGCGGAAAACGTAGGGGCGATCTTTCGTGGTGGCGGGGTTCGTCGACCAGGGGGAGATCATCGGGGTTTTCGCGTCGTTGTTGACTTGACCGGCGGGAATGGCGCGTCCGGATCCATCGGGTCCGACGACGGCGAGCACTTTATCCTGATCGATGAGCTTATACGCGGCCTGAACGGCGGAGTCCGCCTTGAGTTCGTTGTCGACGTAGACGAAATCGAGCATGTACTTGACGCCTTTAACGTCGAGACCGCCCTTTGCGTTGATATCTTTCTTGACGAGCTCGGCGGCGAACTTGGTCGCTTCTCCGACTTTCGGGGAATCGCCCGTCAAAGGAATGTTGAAACCGATTTTAATGACTTTCTCACTGCTTCCACCCGCGAACGCGGCGGCCGCAATCATTGACAGCATCGCGACTGCCAAAATTCCGGTTTTTTTCATATGAGTCTCTCCTTATTGAGAAAACGCGATACGTCTGACCGGAATACATCACGACAAATGAGGGTAGTCTCGCTTCTTTACGGTACCTTCCTTAACAGAAATAATCCAGGTCAGACTGTCTACGGCAACGCCGTATATGCATGCTACTCGAAAAAAATGAAAGAATCAAGGGGTATTTGCATAATTATGCATAGAGGATATCCTCTATGCAAGATTATACAGGACTTATGCAAAGCTTAAATGATGGCGGAAAGCGGGGCGACTGAGATGTTAGCCGACTCAAAAGCAGAACGGAGATTTTGGACAAAAAGGAGGGCTTTTTCGCCGTCTCCATGTACGCATACCGAGTCGGCTTGTATCGGAATGTCTTTACCGGTAATGGTTTGGACTTTTCCTTCCGTCACCATGCGGACGACGCGCTCGATGGCGAGTTTTTCGTCGGTAATCATGGCGCCCGGTTTCGTCCGCGCGACGAGGGACCCGTCTGCTTCATACGCGCGATCGGCGAACACTTCCCGTGCGCACCTGATTCCCACGTCCGAGGCGGCGCGAACCATTTCGCTGCCGGAAAGGGCGAGGAAAATGAGGTTTTTATCGAAAGAGGCGACCGCCTCGCAGATGGCGCGGGCGAGGGCGTAGTTCTTTCCCGCCATATTGTAGAGCGCGCCGTGGGCCTTTACGTGGGAAAGTGGCGTTCCCGCCGCCTTGCAAAAGGCCGCCAGGGCGCCGACCTGGTACAAAACGGCGTCGGCCGCCTCGACCGGACTCATGTCGAGGTTTCTTCGGCCAAAACCGACGAGATCCGGCGTTCCCGGGTGAGCACCGATGGCGACGCCGCGATCGAGCGCGAGCTTTACCGTTTTCCTCATGACCGAGGGGTCTCCCGCGTGATAGCCGCAGGCGACGTTCGCCGAGGAGATGTACGGAATGACGTCGGCGTCGCGGCCGATCGTATAGGCGCCGAAGCTTTCGCCGATGTCGCAGTTTAAGTCGATTTTCTTCATGGTCGCCTCACTCCTTAAGGTTGCCGTTCTTCACGTCGGTAACGAACATGTG
>QKAR01000066.1 GCA_003246335.1 Spirochaetales bacterium
GTCGCGGTGAAAGGCCCCTCATTGGAACAAAAAAACCTTAAGTTGGCGGATACGAAGCAGGCAACACCGAAATCGGTTGTCCCGGACGAACCGACCCAGACAGTTACGTCACAGCAAAAAACGCCAGTCAAACCAAGTCCAACACTAACGGAAAAGCGATGGCGGGTGTATCTTGGTGCGTTCGAAGTCGCTGACAACGCGGAGCGATACTCCGCTCGGCTTCGGAAAGATGGCTTCAATTCATCAACCGAGAAAAACGCAACTTATACGTTTGTCATGATCACGGGCGTTAAGGATAAAGACCTCAAGCTCCTACGAGCGAGGCTGACCAAGGCGGGATACGTCGACCAAGATATCCAGGAAGACTCTGTTGGCGGTTCACCTTCGCAACTTCTCGCGGGCGACGCTCCAACGAAAATCATGGGAAATGGTAAAGCCGACTCTGCTACGCTATTGCGGTTCTTGAAATCGTATAATGCCAACGTCGAGACTAAATACTCCGAAAGCGTGATTGCTGCAATAATCGACGAAGCTGATGCGGAAGGCGTGAACCACGACATCGCGTTTATCCAGATGTGTCAAACCACTGATTTTCTGCGGTACGGCGGACTACTTACCAGGAGCATGAACAACTTCGGAGGCATCGGCGCGGTGAGTACCGATGCCCCTGGCGAATATTTCGACAGCATCCAAGAAGGCGTTCGGGCACAAATCCAACATCTGAAGGTATATGCCTCGCGTGAGCCACTTAAGAAAAAGAAAGTCGATCCGAGGTATGACAAGATCATCGCATCCGGCATGCAGGCGAGCGCTGAGGACATTTATGGACTCGCGGGAAAATGGGCGACGGACCCAATGTACGGCGATAAACTCTTCAAGCTACTTTCGGAACTCTATCAATCAAGATGATTTCTTTCGCTGCCCCACAATGGGGGCAGCGAAGATTTAACACCACCATAATAGTTCCAGAGCAAACAAAGTTAATCTTTTGCGAATTTAACCTAGACGATAAACCTTATTTTAATTCATATACCTTGGATCAAAATCGCTTTTACAATTGGTACATTTGGCGGCGCTTAATGGATTAACTGTGCCACATTTCTTACAACGCCACCCGTCTCCTCTACCGGTAGAATTTTTTTCATCAGCACCTACTGATAAGATTTCAAGAGCTGGCGCGAAGCCCACCGCAAGAAGCGCGAGAAATCCGAAGAATAATCCTAAGAAGAACCACGCCCCTACGCTTCGTTTTTTCTGCGATGCTATCCATGCCGTAAATATAGCCGCCGAAAATAAATACCCACCACCGAATATTAAAATTAAAGCACCGAAGCCCATCAACCCATTATATCCGTACATTTTGAATTCTCCTTGATTTTACTATATACCCACCTAACCAATCCCGCAAACAACACTGCTTTTGCAGTGTTTGGCTTGCAAAAACTCGGAAAAATTGTGGGATTTTTTCGCTTGATCCTCTGGTAGCTTTACTACCGAGGAGACAAGCCCATGTACGTGTACGGCTCAGATTGTACCTTAACGGTTGAGCGAGGCGGGGAATTTACCGCCGTTCCTTACACCCTTGAAACGCTCCGGGAGGAACCGGCGTGTCTTCGCCTTGATCCCCTCGCTGGATCATTGAGGGCGGAGGCGTACCTGCGCGGTGACCTTGCCGTCTTGGGCTGCTTCGTAACCCGCGTGTGCGGTTTCTCGCGTGATCCCCTCGCCGCGCTCTTACGAACCGGCAATGCCGTGCCTTTCAACCTCTATTTGAACCGCGTAGTAGAAAAGCGCGTGTATCGAAACCTCGTACTGACCGGCTGGGAAGTGCGCGCCGAGCGCGATGGAGCCGTGTACGCGCGGCTTGACGTACGCGGGAACGAAGCGGCCGATTGGGACTTTGATACCCCCGACATTCCCTGGATTCAAAACGAAACGCTTGAGTTTTCCGACGGAGACATCGCGCTTGCAGGCGTTCCTTCCGCGAACATCTACCGCTTTGCGCTCACCCGGACCTTCGGCGACGCCGTCGAGACCATCCTCCAGCTCCATTATCCGCTCAAAACATGCGACGCGGTCAATGACCGGCGCGAGTTTTCCGTCATCTCGGTGACCTTGGGGAACCGCCTTCGCTGTACGCTCGGGAGCGCGGCGCTTTTGAGCTTTCAGGCGAACACCGACAACGCGGAAGAAATTCTCGTGGTGCGCCGCTTCCGTATCGACGGGGACTGCCGGATCGAAACGCGGAACGAAGCCGGCGAGTGGGTGGAAGAGCCGTGAAGTTTTACGCGGTGGATGACCTCCTTGCCGGGGCGATCAATGCGGGAAACACGCGCGTGCGGGTGCGGGTATCTTTCGACGAAGGCGGGCTTGGGGAGTTCGCGGCGATTCCCGAGCGGGACGTGCTTGAGCTTACCGTGACGAGCTTAAAGGAAAAAACTGGCGGGACGATTACCTCCGGGACGCTCGTTCTTGATAACGCGCGCGCTTCCTATTGCCCGCGCCTTGCCACGAGCCTTGTTCCGGGAATGGCCGTGGAGATCGCCTATACGACCGGAGCGGATATTCCCTTCGTGAAGCGGTTCCGCCTATTCGTGGACGATCGCGGCTTTCAGCAGACGGCGACGGGCGCGGCGACGCGTGTGTGCGTGGTCGGCCTGGTCGATGTATCGGACTCCTTAAAAAAAACCGACCGGGAGAACGACTGGACGAGCGAGGCGGTATTCGCCCATTCGCTCGTGTGCGACAAGGAAAAACCTGCGTCGTCGCTCGTGCACCGGATCGCTTCGCGCGCGGGGCTTACCGTGAACGATATCGATTGCTCGTTCGTGGGGGCGTACCTTCCCTTCGTGAAGCTGACCCGTTCGGTGTGGGCGGAGCTTTCCGAGCTTGCCGCCGTGTACGGCGCCCACCTCGAGTGCGCCCTGGAAAAGCCCCTCGTATTCGTGAGCTCCGCCGATGAGGCGCAGTTCGTCTTTGACCAGACGAACGTGACGCACATTCGCCAGTACGAGCTCTTTGACCAGTACCGGAACACCGTGCGCCTTCGCTGGACGCGCTACCGGGAGTTTACGGACGTAGAGCTCTGGCGCTACGCCGACACGCCGATCGCGTACACGGCGACGCTCGCTCCGACCTTTCCCTTTAGCGTGGACGGGGAAAAGCGGGCGATCGAGCACGCGGGCTACGAAGCGCCCTTTACGGTACGGACCGACGACGGGAAAACGCTCGCAGCCGTCTATAGCGAGAACGTCGATACCGCCGAAACCTTCGCCGCGCGGCTCGTGACGAACGGCCCCGCCTTGACGGTGAGGGCGTACGACGCGACGGCGAGGCGCGACCGCGCGACGATACGCCTCAGCGCCGAAGCGGACACCGTGCTCGTGTCAGCAACGATTCGCGGGGACGCGATCGCCGGAGAGGCGAACTTTTCGCAATACGTTCGCGACGACGCCGAGGTTGCCCTCCGCGGGACAGTCGCGGTGAACGTTTCGAGTCCCTACCTTTCCGAGAGTGAAACGGACGGAGTTCCTTTGTACGCGGCGTACGCGGCGCGCCTCCTTGCGAAACTGAAGCGACCCCGCAAGGGCTTTTTCCTGAAAACGAACCGGGGAGTGTTTCACGCGCGGGTGGGCGCCGCCGTGCGGCTGAAGCTCGCCGACGGCATCGAATCGGAGCGGGCCGAGATCGTCCAGATGGAGCTTCGCTATAAAAAGACGGAGGCCTTTGTCGCCTCGTTTTTCCTTGAGGAGGAGTAAGCCTGTGACTGATGACGACCGCGCGCTCCTTGCCGACGCGATGCGCGCGATGGGAGAACTCAACGCTGACCTTCGCGCCTTCCGCGCGGAGATGCGCGAGTTCAAGACGAGCTCGCGGGAGTTCAAGAGCGAGACTTTCGCGCGCATGGGCGCGCTTGAAAGCGACCGGATGGCCTGCCAGAAGGACCCTACCGTCTGCGCGACCGCCCGGTTGTTGGATTCGCACGTCGCTTCGCACGCGGGCGACAAGTCGCGGGCGGTATCCGTGTGGGCCGCCTGCGTCTCAACTGTCATGTGCGCGGCGACGCTCATTTCGACGCTGGTAAAAAGGGGGTAAGGAAGCGTGATCGACTGGAAGCGGATTTTTGAGGTAGAGGCAAAGCAGTTCGTCGGGATGAAGGAATGCGAGAAGTTCGTGTTCTTTCTCCTGTTGCAGTACCGCTCGCCCTACCTGTGGGGGAAGGAATTGCCGACGGGCGCGGACTGCTCGGGCTCCGTGTGCCTCGCCCTCGCGGCGGCGACGGGGAAAGTGATCCGCACGACGGCGGATGGCCTTTTTAAGGATTTCTTTACCGTGCGGAACCCCGGCGTGGGCGATATTCAGGCGGCCTTCTTTCTCGCCCAGTACGACCGGCCGCACGGCGACCGGGTATTGCGCCGGGGAGAGGTGGGACACGTCGCGGGCGTGATCGCCGAGGGCATCGTGATGAACGTGGTGGAGCCGAAGGCGGATATCCGCATGATCGCTTCCTTGCGAAACTCGTATGCCCTGCGCGGCTTTGACCTCGCGATCCGGGGACTCGACCGGAAGGCGCTCGCCGAGGCCGCCGGCGCGGGGCACGACCTTTTCGGGCTCGACGCGGAGTTCGCCGATTACATCCGCGCGGATGAAAGCGCGGGACGCGTGAAGGAGGAAGTATGGTGACGGAACAGACGGAGGAGACCGGGTACCGCGAGGCGTGCGACTACACGTTCCGCGAGCACTTCGCGATTTTGGGGAAGCGCCTTATCGCGCTTCCGTCGAAAATGATCGGCTTTAAGCCGTTCTGCCTCTACCTCGCGACCTGGCTCTTGGCGATCGGGAAGATCGGCCAGTGGGTGTGGTTCGCGGTGCTCGTGTCGGTGCTGTTCGGCATCGTCGGCTTAAAGGTCGTCGCGCGCATTCGAGGCGGGAGGATTACTGGAGGGGACATTGGGTGAAAACATGGCTAAAAAAAGCGCGGCTCGTTTTGTGCGGCTTCGCAACCGGAGCCGGGGCCATTTTGCTCGTCGCGGCTACCGTCATCGCCCGGCGCGGCCTTGCCTTGGCCACGCGGGGGGCGAACGGAGAATCGCCGGAGGGAAAAGGAGCGGAAGGCAATGACGAACGCCATGAAACCGCCGCGGCCGAAAAAAGGGAAGCGGAGGAAGCCGTTATGGCTACTCCCGCTCGCGCTGTTGCTGAGCGCTACGAGGGCGTCGGCGACGCCATTGCTGCCGGAAGAAATCGCTTCGCTACTCGGACCAAAAACCGAATACTCTCAAGCGGAGGTAGCGGCGCTGATGAGTAACATACTGACTGACGCGGAAGAGGAAATCACGCGGACGGCCGAGGAAGCCGCGCGGGCGGTCGCGGCCGCCGACGCGGGCGAGATCGCCTCGGCGCGGAGCCTCGCGGAAAGCTGGGAGAAGGACGCGAAAAAGGCGGAAGCGTCGCGGAACCGCTGGAGAGGCGGGGCGCTCCTTGAGGCCGCGCTCGTCGCCGGGGGCGTTATCGCGCTTTCGGTCGTGCGGTAAGGGGGAGCCTATGCGATCACACTCTCGCATTCGCGGGAAGGTACGGGTGTGCGTCATCGCGCCCGACGGACGGGTCAAGCGGCATCCGCCGAGCTGGTGGCGCCTCCTTTTCGGCCTTCCGGGGAAGCCGATGATCGCGAAGAAGCATAACACCGTGACGCGCCAGGGTGAGGGGCTTATCGCGAACCTGTTGCTCGCGAGCCCGGAGCAACCGAAGCTAACGGCGGAGACAGGCTTCATTCAGCTCGGGACGGGCTGGACCGGGAACAGCCCGAAGGCGAATACCCGGTGCAACGCCCCGACGGGCTCAATGGAAGCGATCGATGCCGGCTACCCGGTGACGACGGCGGCCTTCGGCTCGACCGGGGACAACGTGCTTCGCTACCGCGCGAGCTTTGAGGCGGGAAAACTCAACGCGTCCGGGATCAACGAGGCGTGCCTCCTCAACGGAAATACGGCCGAAGCGGTGTCGCTCGCCTACGCGCAGGTGAGCCCGGCGTGCGCGGTGACGAGCGTCGATACGCTCCAGATCGATTGGGAAATTACCTTTACGGGGGCCTGATGCGCTTTTTTACCGAAGACCGCGACTCGTTCGTTATTGACCAGTCGATCCGCGACGCGCCCTGCCGGGTGCGCTTTGCCGGAAGGGATGCACTCGTGAGCCTTTCCCGCTGGGGAGGAGATGCCACGCTTGCCTTCGCTCCCGGCGCGGCTCATGAAAGCTCGGCGCGCGTGCGGGGAAACGAGATTATTCTTTCGAGCGAGGCGACGCCGAAACGGCATGAAGTATTCCGGCGGCTCGACGGCGAGCGCTTTGAGTACGACGTGGTGCTCCTCGCGGAACCCGAGACGAACGTCATCGAGATTGCGCTTGACTACCCCGAGGGGCTCGAGTTTTTCCGCCAGCCTTCGGCGCTTGCGCTTGCCTCCTCGCCGTTCCGCTGTCCACCCGAGGTGGCAGAAAGCTACGCCGTGTACTGGAAGGAGCGGAACGGGCCGCACAAGACCGGGAAGTTCTGCCACATTTACCGACCGGAGATTCGGGACGCACGCGGACGGAAAGTATGGGGAACGCTTAACATTGCCGGGCACCGCATGACGATCACGATACCGGAAGACTGGCTTTCTGACGCGGCGTACCCCGTGGTCGTTGACCCGATCGTCGGGACGGCGACGCGGGGCGCGCTTCGAGCGATCGACTGGTATGGTGAGGATGACCCCCGGAACTTCTCCCTGGAAACGCAGGTCGGCCTCAATCGGTTTACCGCGCCAGCTTTGCTCCGAGGAACCTGCACCTCCTACGTGTACTCCTGCTCCAGCTTAAGTGACTCGTGGGGACAGGCCGTCGTCTATTCAAACGACGAGCCGGCCATACGCATCAGCGAGAACGAGGAAATGGCGAACTTTACCCGTTCGACTCCCGAATGGGTTCCCTCAAATTTTACCCTTTCGCGGACGATCGAGGCGGGTGAGACGTTCTGGTACGGGTACTCCGCCCTTTGGCTCGAAACTTATTACGACGTGGGCGGCCTCTTCCTCTGGCAATGGATCGAAGAAGACGA
>QKAR01000098.1 GCA_003246335.1 Spirochaetales bacterium
GACGGCCCGCCGTTGAGTCGAGCTAGAAAGTGTAATTATTCAGGATAGAACGGCGGCCCGCCGTTGAGTCGAGCTAGAAAGTGTAATTATTCAGGATAGAACGGCGGCAGATCCCTGGCCAGAGTGATCACGCCTTTACGATCCGGGACGCCGAGCTTATCGTAAATTTTGCTGACGTAATTGCGGATCGTTTGCTCGCCGACGTTTATCTCCGCGGCGATTTCCTTGTTGGATAGGCCGCGAAGTATCAGCTTGACGATTTTGCGTTCCTTCGGGGAAAGATCGTAAAACCAATCGGGAAGCGACGTCGGTGAAAGACCGCGCGGCCGGTTTGTCTTTTGCCGAAGGTGGAGCGCGAGCGAAGTCGCTATGTCGGGCGCGATGAGAACCGATCCCGAACGGACGGCGCGGATGGCGCTAATGAGCATTTGCGGCGCGATGTTTTTCAAGAGGTATCCCTTAGCCCCGTTCGCGAGCGCCTCGGTGACGTATTCGTCGTCCTCGAACGTCGTGAGCATTATCACGTCCACTTTCGGAAAACGCTCGGCGATGATCGCGACCGCGGCCACTCCGTCCATAACGGGCATGTACACGTCCATGAGCACGATATCGGCCTCGGTTTTCTCGAGCGCCTGAATCGCCTCCGCACCGTCAAGCGCCGTTCCCACGATCGCGAAATCGGGCGCGAGGCTCGTCAGCACGAGTTTAAGGCTTTCGAGAAAAAGATTCTGATCGTCGACCAATAATAGCCTGATCGCTTTCGCCGTTTCGTCGCTCATGAAACATTTCCTTTACCCTGTGGGGACGATATCGGTATTTCGGCGCTGACCGTGAAACCATCGGCGGTCGCTTCCGTGTGAAGCGCGCCCCCGGCGGACTCGACGCGCTCGCGCATTCCCTCCAGCCCGATGCCGCCGCCCGTCATGGTCGCCGCTCGTTTTTTTCCGTTATCGCGAATTTGGACGACCAGCCCATTCCCCCGCGTCCAAAACGACATCGCGATTTTAGTCGCCTTGCCGTGGCGGAAGGAATTCGTCATCGTCTCCTGGATCATGCGATACAGGATCTCCTCGATGCGGGAATCGAGCGTTCCGGGGAACGAGACGAAATCAAGGGTGATGTCGATGCCGCTCACCTTGGAAAAATTTTCGGCGAGATAGCGGAGTAAGTCAGTCCCGTGGAGGGTTTTTTTCTGCGTAGAGCGGAGTTTCCGCAGCGAAAAGCGGATTTCCTCCAGACTCTCGTTAATGTGGATTTGCGCCTTTTGGAGCAAGCCGGTGACTTGCTCGCCGTCCTTTGAATACAGGGCGGCCTGGACTATCATGAGGAGATTCGTCATAGAGTAGCCGACGATGTCGTGAATTTCGCGCGATATGCGCAGTCGCTCTTCCTCGCGGGACGTTTCCTCTATGTAGGTGGCGTAAGTTTGAAAGGCAGTGTTCGTTTTGGCGAGATTCGCGACCGTTTCCTCAAGCCGCGCGATTTCCTTCTCCCTCCGTCCGGCCGCCTCGTTCGCCGCCGCAAGCGCTCGCCCCGCGATGACGCCCGCGGCGCTCGCGAGCGTAGCGCACGCGAGCGTGGTCGGGGCCATTGCTTGGGGCGGGATTCCCCATGCGGCGCTCGTGCCCGAGGAGGACACCGCGACGGCGAGCGCGAACGCCGTCGCCGCGGTCGCCTCGGCGATCGAGAGAAACGCGAAAGCCTCAAAGCCGAAGGAAAAAAACACGAACGAGAGCGTGAGCGCGTTGAGGGTGGCGGCTTTCGTGAGAAAGTAAACGCAAAAAACCTTTACCCCGAATATTGCGGCGAAAACGCTTCGGCTTCCCGAAAAGAAGCCTACTTCGCAAACGCCAAAAACCGCGCACATGATGATCGTTTGGGTGATCGCTCCGTTTTCCGCCGAGGCCGTCGCGCACCCGGCTCGCGCGATTTCGGCGGTCGCCGCGCTCAGCAAAACGGATACGGCGACGACCGACGCGGCGTTTCGCCGCGCTCGGCCGCGTTCCGTCACCATGACTCTCGTCGGACGAGATATCTGGCGTATCCTGCGCCGTCGAGGCGCGATTGCGTGGCGGAAAGGTCCGCGTCGGCGATCCCGACGAGAACTACCCTGGTGAGGTTTCCCGTTTTTTCGTACGCGGGAGAAAAACCGTCGTCGCGCAGTCGGCTTACGAGCCGGTAGGCGTTTTGCTCGCTCGCGAACGAACCGAGTTGGATGCGCCATTGCGCGCCGCTCGGCGCCCGCGCGAGGGAAATATCTTTCGCGATTTGTGGTGCGCCCGGTGTGGTCGATTCCGCGTTCTGGTCTTTTACCGCAGCCGACGGCGTGAGCGCGGCCGTTTCGGCTTGCGCGGCCGCCTTCGCCGCTGCCCGCGCCGCTTGCGCGGTTCCGTCGGACTCGTCGTTTGCCGCGAATTTTATCGAGACGCGCGCCGTACCCGAGCCGAGCATGTCGAGTTGTTTGGCCGCGGCCTTGGATACGTCGATTTCCCGATCCGCGACGAAGGGGCCGCGGTCGTTGACGCGCACGACGGCGATTTTGCCGGTATCGAGGTTCGTGATTTCCAGCATCGTTCCGAACGGTAGGCTCTTATGCGCCGCGGTCATCGCGTTCATGTCAAATATCTCGCCCGAAGACGTCGGCCGTCCGTTAAATTCGTCCCCGTAATACGAGGCGGTTGCCTCTGCTTTAAAAATATCGTCTTCGGCCGCGAGGGGAAGGGTAGCGAGTAGCATGAGCGCCGCGATTGTTCGCGCGCGCGTTCCGGTAAGTTTCATCGTTCCTCCTGGTTTTCAGCGATATTATCGGAATCTTTTTCGCGCGGCTTTACGCGCGACCGGCCATTCGTCGAGATTGCCGCCTTGCTTGACAGCGCGCGTGAGTTTGCGTATCTTAGGGATGATTTCGGTTGCTTTTGGGCCGCCAAAATCGAATGTTGCGGGATTTCGAAAAAAAAGGAATCCCGAAGTACAATTGAGGAACGAACAACGTTTTTTAATTGGACCGGGGATGCACCGGTTTCGACTGTGGTGGTCGGGGCTTGGGCCGCAGGTGAGGTTGCCTGTCCTCCGAACGGGCAAAACTTATAACTGCCAACGAAAGTGACAGTTACGCTCTCGCTGCGTAAGTAGCGGAGTGCGGGGATCGATCGCTGCTGTTCCGAAGCGGCCGAATTCCCCGACGCCAACCGGAACTTACCGACCGCTGGGCCTGAACGGCGGAAGGGAAACCTAACCAGGATACGGAACCGACGCTTGCGGCGCTGACACCGGATCCCGACAACTACCTCGCGCCGATAAACCTGTAGACGCCCCTGCAACGCACTTCAGGACGGGGGTTCAATTCCCCCCATCTCCAAAAATAAAAAAACCGTCCCTCTGGGCGGTTTTTTTATTTTTTCGTTGAGAGAGTACTTTCATAACCGCCGAATGAATGGATCTTGTATGGCGCCGCATGAGCGCGAAAGCGGTGAGAACAGTCCGAAAGGAATATTAATAAGAGCTTCAAGGAGAATCGATCATCCAACAAAAAATTAGAGCTAATTGTAATGCGTTCTTTTTACTTCGTAAGGAAACGAGATTTTCTATTGTTTAGTGCGTTTGAATATTCCGGTAGCGAACTGTGGGCGATTGCGTATTCGATTTTTTTAATCACCCAACCGTTTTTTTAACATTATCCCCTGATCTTTCATACCATTTTCGCGGCTTTTCGTGTTTCGTATAGCGGATTTACTACAGATGAATTCGCTCAGAAGGGTCGTTTATACCGACGCAGTAATGAACCGTGTTTCCGATGACGAATGCGTATCGGCGAATGAAAGCTTAGCGCGTGAATGGCGCGGGCTCACCCGTATTTTCTGTTCCCTCAGGATTCTCGCTCGCAATGTCGGGATTCGTATCGTCGATGCTTTGGTTCTTAATCGCCTTTCGTTCTGCCATTTTTTTTATTTTTTCTTCTTTCTTTTGTTTGAGCGCCAATTCGCGTCTGCGTTTATCGCCTGAATAGTTGATTCTCGTAATTGTTCCCCTTACACGACTTAAAGATATCGCGCGCGAACGGCGCGCGTTACCGAATCCTTGTTTCTCGTTAATCAATTAAAAAAAAGCCGCCGGGTATCGACGGCCTTTTGTAATTACCAGCGATTGGACCCGAATCCTCCACGGTCGCCATCCCGAACCCTGCGGTCGCCTTTGGGCTTCGAGGTCGCTTCGCTGACGCGAACTTGGCGACCGTCGATCGATTGACCGTCCATACCACTGATGGCCGCTGCTGCGCCCTGGTCTTCCGCGTACTCGATAAACGCGAATCCCTTTGAGTTGTTCGTGTAGGTATCGACTACGGTCGCGCACGAAGTTATTTCGCCATACGCTGAGAATACCTGCCGAAGTGCGTCGTCGCTGGTTTTGAAGCTGAGATTGCCGACGTAGATTTTTTTTGCCATAGAGGCTCCTTGATCCGGGATTAATTCCCCCGGAGTTGATTGGCCCACCTACGGTGAGCCTTCTGCCGTGGGGGTAGGGATCAAGAAGCGAACGAACGTTTCCCGTAAACCGAGCCTGTGTAGGAAGAATAAATCATACTGTCCTCTATTTCGGTTAAACAATCAAGCCTCTCGCGGCGAAGTCGGAGAACTCCGCGACGGAAACCGATTATTATCGGGATAACGTGCAACTAAGTCTCGATTGAATTGTCCATATCTGTAGAATCGATGCAATATGCATTTCTCTCTACCGCCTTATTTCCGGAGTATCAATGCCAGAACAAGAGACTAAACGTTACGCGCTTGGCGAGGAAATCGCGAGCGCAGTGACCCATGGGATCGGGACGCTTCTTTCGATCTTTGGACTCATTCTTCTTATCGCGCGGGCGGTCTCGTACGCGCCCTCGGAACTTACAACGACGTACGCGGTCGCGTTCATAATATTCGGAGTCTCGCTCATAGTCCTTTATTTAGCCTCAACCTTATACCACGCGCTAACGAATCCCGTTGCGAAAAAAGTCTTCGGGATTTTCGATCACAGCTCAATATATTTACTGATCGCGGGAACCTACACTGCCTATTGCCTTACCGCGCTTCATGGGCCTTTAGGTTGGCTTATTTTCGGCGTCATATGGGGGTTGTCGGCGACTGGAATAACTTTTTACGCCATATTTGGCTCCAGGATGAGGAGATTGTCCGCAATCACCTATATCCCTCTCGGTTTGATCATTATTCTCGCCGCTCGCCCTATGAAGGCAAATCTCGTCGCCTTGAGCGGGAGCGATTTGAGCTGGTATTTTCTCCTGATCGGCGGCGGGTTCTATATTCTCGGTACGGCTTTTTACGCGATGAAAAAAATAAAATGGACGCACTTCGTCTGGCATCTTTTCGTGATAGGAGGAAGCGTTTTCCATTTTTTCTCAATTCTAAATATTATATGAAACGGGGCGAACTGAACCGCACCGGGTAGACGAGAAAGTTTAGCATAACACAGTTTTCAGGTTTCGCAGGAGGAATATTCCCGATAGGTTCGAATAATCGGACGTTATTAAGCCAATGGCCCCATTCCTGCGTCTCGTTTTCTATCGGCTTCAAGTTTTTCAACGGATCTGGTACCTGATCGTTTATGATTTTCACCAATCCTTATTTCTTTGGCAAACGCATTATCATACGCGCAGCGCCACGCGGCGTACGGAAGATCAGATACGTTTATCAAGGCATCAAGAGACAGCTCTGCGTACCTCGTCGACTAGGATGGCCATTAGACGATCATGCGCGAAAAGATTAGATGTCGAAAGCGGTAAATATATATTTAGGAGAAGGCGCGACATCGCATCCTGTCAATATTCGACGATACAGCGAGAAATCGTAAAACTTTCGGGCTGCGGCAGATGCCTCGTCGGATGCCGCGAAATATGAGGAATATAATCCTTTTTTTTATTTGCTTTTTTTTGCTTGAGGTTCTCGCGGTATAATTCTTTTGAGCTCTTCCCTTCCTCTGGTAGTCAGACCTTCGCGTGTGCCGATTTCGATCTTCTCTTTCATTTTCGATGAAAGCCACTTTTCGTTGCCATTGAAAGTACGACTCTTACGCTTATCGTTCCCCGTCAGTCCGGCCAGTTTAGTTAGTCGTCGGTTTCAATGTTCCCGGTTTCTCATATCTCCCCTATCGACGGAACTCGTCGCGCGGACGATGCCTAGAAAGTGGCGTATTCAATTAGGAGAACTACATTTTTTTCGGGACGACAATTCATCAATTCAGACGTTCGCCTGTCACGCGCTTGACCTTCCGCTGTTTTGGGCTCAGTATCCGTATCTCGATATGCTCAGGGGAATTTATCGGCCAGAGAACCTGAAGGGATACATCGCGCTCAGCGACGCGATGATGGGGTACGTCGCGTAGTTTGCCCATACCGGCGCGCCCGGAACCATCGACGGCGTGACCTGGCAACCCTGGAGTACGGAGGCGGGGCAGGCGAAGCGCATTCATTTCGACGCAAACGCCGTCTCGGCCCTGATTCGGATGGGAACCGAATAGCGCTCGAGGTGCGTCGTCGTCAGCGGTCCCGCAGATCGCGGCCTCCGCAGGCACGTAATTTATTCGGCGCCTTTCGATCTCCGCTCCCAGAACTCAAGCAGTTCCGCGAGCATCGAGATCGCGGGAAGGTCTTGGCCCGCCTCTTTCGCCGCCGCGAGGGGATGGCGGTACATGTACTCGATTTCCATGGGTCGTCGCGCGTCGTAGTCAAGCTTCATGCTCGGCTCGTACGGCGTCATCCGGTCGGTATACGCCATCATGTTCGCTACGGCGTCCGACTCAAATTCGAAACCGCAGGACTTCGCGCCGAGGCATACCTCTTCCATAAGCTCTTTGATGATTTTCCTCGCCGGCGGCGTGTTCATGATTTTTTTCGTGTCGCTGTCGAGGACAACGCACATCCCGTTATAGGGTATGTTCCACAGAAGCTTTCTCCAGCGCGCCTCGCCGAGGTTGTTCGCGATTTTAATGGCTATCCCGGATTCCTCAAAATCCTTTTGGAGCGCCGCGAGTAGTTTTTTTCCCTCTTCCTGAAAAGGGTGATTTCGCCGTAATCGAGATGACAGACGTAGCCGGGAGACCTTTTTTGCGAGCAGATAAAGCACATTCCGCCTATGACGACCGCGTTCGGGAACCATTCGGAAAGCTCGTTCTCCATACCCATCCCGTTTTGGAGCACGATGACGACGGTACCCGGTTTCACGATCGGACTGAGCATTTCCTTGAGATGTTTGTTAGCCGTAGTTTTTAAAGAGATGAGAACGACATCCGTACGCGGCAGCTGCTCGGGCCTCTCATACACCGAAATATTCGGCAGCTCGAAATTGCCCTT
>QKAR01000106.1 GCA_003246335.1 Spirochaetales bacterium
AACCAGCGCTTGGAAATATCCTGATAGAGGAACACTTGATACTTATGGGTGACGGGATCGACCGTGCCGTTCCCGTCGTTCGGGTAGCCGGCGAGGAAATTGGGCGGGTTGATAAGGCAGAACGAGTGCCAATCGTAGGTAAGGATCGTGAAAGCGATCGTCGGCATTCCGTCGATGGTCGGGTGCTTTTGCTTATACGCGGCGAGCAGCTCGAAATACTCGTCGACGGTCTTGATCTTGGGATAGCCCGCTTCCTTGAGCACGTCCTTCTGAACCCAAAGGGCCGAGTCGCCGTACCACGTCGACTGATCCCGGCCGGTCACGACGCCCCAGTTCGGCAGGATGTAAATGTGGCCGTCGTCGTATTTCATTTTTTCCCAAACGCCCGCGTAGTGGGCCTTCAGGTTAGGGCCGTATTTCTCGATAAGGTCCTCGAGCGGGATGAGCGCGCCCGCCTCGATGAATTTCGGGCTGTCGTTCTCGATGAGGTCGGGATAATCGCCCGACGCGATCATGACGCCGATCTTTTGGTCTTTCTGCGCGATGGCGATATCGAACGTGAACGTCACGTTGAATTTTTCCTTTATCCACGCAAAAATTTTGTTGTCCTCGGTCGGCTGTTGCTGGTTGACCATCGTGAAGACCGAGATGTTAATGGGAGAATTGTCGTCCGAACTCGCCTGCGCCTCTTTCTTGTCCTTGTCGCAGGACGAGAAAAACAGCGCGGAAAGAGATAGGAGAAGAACGACTCCCGATCGAAAAGAAGTATGCATAATTTCCTCCGTACGCTGATATCGTAACGGTAGTATATGTGCGCATACTCGTCCGAAAAATCGGGGGTTTTACCTAGTTTTGAAAGATGTCGGGAAACGATTACTTATTCGTCCACTCTATGGCCAATTGGCGGAGTTCCTGCGACGATCCGCAGTGTAGCTTGAGCTTGATGTGCTCTTTGTGGGCGTCGATCGTCTTCGAGCTCAAGTTGAGCTTCTCCGCGATAGCGACGGTGCCGAGGCCCTTGCCGATCAACGTGAAAATCTGAAGCTGACGGTCGGATAGCTTGCTGACCGAGGCGAACCAATCCTTGTTTTCGCGAATGAGGCTCGTGCCGGACATATAGTCGAACAGGCGCTCCCTCTCGGTGTCGCTGAGCCAAATTTTTCCGGACATGACGGTCTTGATCGCGTCGATGACTTTATTGCCGGCCTCTTCTTTTTGGATGTAGCCGCGCGCGCCCGCGCGAAGCGCGCGCTCCGCGTAGTAACGCTCGTCGTGCATCGAAAGGACGAGGACCACGAGCTCGGGCGCCGCAGCCTTGAGGTCGGCGATCAGGGTGAGCCCGTCCTCGTCGCCGAGGTTGAGATCGACGATCGCGAGTTCCGGCCGCAATTCGCCGAGCAAGGCCATCGCGCGGGCGCCGTTTTCCGCCTCTCCCACGACCTTGAACGTCGTCTGCGCGTCTATCAGCTGGGAAAGGCCCTTGCTAAATAAGGGATGATCCTCGACTATCAAGACTTTCGTTACCGGCATATTCTCTTGTCCTCCCCACCGACTGCACGAGTCATTATATCATTAAATTCCCGAGAACGGTAAATGAATCGAGCCTCGCGCCGAATCGCCGAAACGAAACGGCGCGAGGCTCGAAGGACCGCGACTATTCGAGCTTGAGGAGCCCGAATCCGCTCGTGTCCTGATATCCCATTCCCGAGGCGTTCACCCAGTTCCTGATGCCGGAGCGGGTTCCGCCCGCGTCAGCGTCGTTAATCTGGACGTCGAAGCCCATGAGAGCCCCCGAGGCCGCTTTCACGTCGGTGATCGGAATCGCGAACTCAACGCGATATCCGCCCGGAACGAGGCGCGACGCGGACTTGAACAACGATTGGTTTCCGCCGTTAAAGGTGACGTAATTCTTAAAGTTCACGCGGTACTGCGCGTCGTCCTTTTCGTAAATAGTGGACTTCGCGTTATTCTGGTCGATGAAAATCTCGACGGAATCCTGCTCGTACGCGTTGATCGATTTATCGTTCAGGACGTCGTCCTGCACCTCGGAGAGGACATAGACGTACTGGTCGTCCCACATGACGCGGAACTGCGATCCTTCCTTGGTGAATCCCTGCGTAGCGAGTTTCATCGGTGTCGGTTCGATATCCTGCCAAATCGAGTCGATCTGCCCATCGACTTTCGGAGTTCCCCTCTTGGCCGTCACGACGGGCGGCAGTTTTCGGAACGACACCGTGCCGTAATTCGTCGAGGCCGCGTCCTGAGCGTCGGTAAAGTCGTTCCAGCTATGGCGTGCGGTCCCGTCCTGAACGCGAATGTCGAAACCGATACGCGAGTCGAGCTTACCCGGCACGTCGATCGGAATAAGTACGGTATAGGACTTGCCGTCGTCGGAGACAGCCTGAGCGCGGGAAACCGTCACCGTAATCGCGGCGTCGCTCTTTTTTTCCTGCTTCAGGTTTTTCGGCTCGACGAATAGGGTCACGCCGTCGGCGTCGTCCTTCGTCGCGTCCTCGACGCGGGCGAGCACGTAGAGACGTTCGGCTGTCCAAAGCATCTTCCACCAGCCGAACTTTTCGCCCTTCAGGTTCGCGATGTCACGGGGAGAGACGAGCGCCCAGGCCGTATCGTCCGCTCCGCTCACGGCCTGGGCGGCCTGCGTCGCGTCGACGCGCTTTATGGCGATCGGCAATTTCTCGGGGTCGGCGAAGATCCAGTACGCGGGTTTCGCGCGCAGGTCCTTTCCGAACAGGAGCGGATAGTCGGTTCGTCCCGGCGTCGGGTGATTGTCGAGCCAAGTCTCGTCGTCCGACATTCCCCAAATCATCACCATGTCGAGATGGCCGAGCTGGCGCTCTTCCTCGAACATGTCGAACAGGGCTTTGTATTTATAGGCTTGCTCAAGCAAAGTGTCGCGATCGGCCGCGCGTTTCGGCTCGTTTCCCGAATTATAAATCGAGATGTCGAGCTCGGTGATCTGAACGAGGAGTCCGAGGTCGGCAAACCGCCTGATCGCGGCGCGGATATCGCTCACCGCGGGACGGCCGACGCTGATATGGGTCTGGAAGCCGACGCCCGATATGGGAACGCCCTCGTCGAGAAGTTTTTTCACCTCGTTATAGAAACCTTCCTGCTTCGCGCCGGAATATTCGGTGTTGTAATCGTTGATGAAAAGTTTCGCGTCGGGATCGGCCTCGTGCGCCCACTTAAACGCGCTCGCGATATACTCGTCGCTTCCGACGATCTGCAGGTACTTGGAATTCCTGAGCTGGCCATCCTCTCCGATGCACTCGTTCACCACGTCCCAGCTATCGACCTGCCCGCGATAACGCGAGACGATCGTCTGGATATGGGTTTTCATGCGGGCGAGCAGTTCTTCCTTAGTGGCGTCCTTCGTGCCGTCCGAGGAACTTTGGAACAGCCACTTAGGGTATTGCTGGTGCCAAACGAGCACGTGCCCGCGGACTTTGGCGTGGTTCTTCGACGCGTAGGCCATGAGTTTATCGGCTTTCTCGAACACGAACTTTCCCTCGACCGGCTGCATCGCGTCCTGCTTCATCTCGTTGCCGTACACGAAGGCGTTGAAATGGCGCAGCAGGGGGTAGTGGATGTTCTTCGGGTCGAGATTCGCGGACGTCATCGCCGTACCTATCGTGAGGTTCGGGTAGAAGGACGCGAAGGTGGGAATATCCGTCTCCACTTTGGGCGGCGGGGCCGGGGGCAATTGGGTTACCGTGACGTTATCGATATAGAACGAGATCCTATCGTCGTCCGTCACGCTGTCTTTCGACTTATACGGGGTCTCGAAATACAGGCTGATCGGCGTCACGTATTTCGTGAGCGGCACGGTATAGGTAACCTCGATATGAGTCCACTCGCCTTTTGAAAGGCGCTCGGCGCCCGCGGTGGAAAATTGCTGGCCGACGCCGTCGACCGTTCGCATGATACTGACGTTCAGCGCTTGGCTCGCGGGCCCTTCCTTATACATGGCCCATAGCTCGATCGAGTACGTGCGGCCGCCCTGCAGGACGACCGACATTTCCTTGATCGGCCCGTTCCAGGTTTCGGTCCGACCGGTCACGAAAAGGGATTTCGCTCCGGACTGAAAGGCATCGGCCGAGGCGGCAACCTTCTCAGGTCCGCGTCCGGTCCATCCGCCGGCTCCTTTCTCGAAGTCCTCCGTGTAAACGACCTTACCTTTCCCCGCCGGGGCGGAATTCGCCGCTACGTCTTTTTTTCCGCCGGCCCAAAGGGAACCGGGTAAACCGAAAAGTACGGCAACCGCCAAAACGGCGAAAGTCAACCGCGTATTCCGGGAATGGGATGCTTTCATGAACCTCTCCTTGTGTAGCCATAATAACCCACCCCGTCAACGGTCAGATATAAGAATAAGTGCGTATCGAGCCATAGGTGATTTTACCGGTACCCGCCAGCCCGGCCTGGCGACCTCGGGTGAATCACCGCCCGGTGAGCGCGTCGACGTTCGCCGTGCCGGGAAGCACGAAGGGGTACACGTTCTCTTTCGGGGGGATGCGCTTACGGATGAAGCGCGGTCCCGAGCCCGAAAAGGCGACGCGCTCCCAACCCTCTTCCGAAGCGTCCGCGACCTCAAGGCCGAAGCCCTCGGCGATTTTCAGCAAGTCGGGAGACCGATCGAAAAAGCAGGCCGAATACCGTTCCTTAAAAACGATTTCCTGCTGCTGACGCACCATGCCGAGCGTCCCGTTCTCGAGAACGATAACCGTCACGTCAAGCCCGCGCTCGGCGAGCGTCGCGAGTTCCTGCACGTTCATCATGATGGAACCGTCGCCCGAGAGGCAAACGACGCGCTTCGTCGGGTTCGCGAGGGCGGCGCCGATGGCGGTCGGCAGTCCGAAGCCCATGGTACCAAGCGATCCCGAAGTCAGGAATTGACGGGGTCGCTCGACCGGGTATTCCTGCGCCGCCCACATTTGATGCTGGCCGACGTCGGTCGTCACGATGAGGTCGTCGCTCTCGAGGCCAAATTCCCGCGCGATTTCCGGAAGTGACGCGATGAAGTTTCCGGGATGCTCGGCGCCCCGCGCGCGGCGGGACCGCACTTCCTCGTCTTTCATCCCGACGAGGCTCGAAAGCCAACGATCGCGGGCGTCCCGCTCCGCCTCGGGCATGGCTAACTCGTCGAGCGCCTCGGCCAGCGCCGGCAGGGCGGATTCCGCGTCCCCGACGAGGGAAAGGGAGGACGGGAGAATTTTATTGACCTCGGCAGCGTCGATATCGATGTGGATTATTCTCGCGTTCGGGCAAAACTTCGCGATGGCTCCCGTCGCCCGGTCGTCGAAGCGAACCCCGACGGCGAGCACCGCGTCGGCGTCGTGCATGGCGCGGTTCGCCGTCAGGCTCCCGTGCATGCCGACCATGCCCATGTTGCCGTCGCGCGACGCGGGTACCGCGCCGAGCCCCATGAGGCTCGTCACCGCCGGTAGGGGAAACGCCTCCATCAGCCGCGCGACGCCGGCGGCGGCCTCGGCGGTAGCGCATCCGCCGCCCGCGTAGAGAACCGGCTTCTTCGAACGAGACAATAAGGCCGCGGCCTCGCCGAGAATTCTCGCCGACTCAGCCGCCCCAGTCCTAAACTGGGAGGCCTTGCGCACGCGTTCTCCCGGCTCGGGCCACGACTCAAAACTCGTTTTCTCAAGCTGGACGTCCCGGGGAATGTCGACGAGAACGGGTCCCGGACGGCCCGAGGTCGCGAGGGAAAACGCGCGCGGGATCGCGGTCAAAAGTTCGCGCGCGGACTTCACCATCACGCTATGCTTGGCGATCGGAAACGAAAGGCCGAACGTGTCGACTTCCTGAAACGCGTCCGTCCCGATGAGGTACGTGTTCACCTGGCCGGTAATGGCGACGAGTGGAATCGAGTCGGCCTGGGCGTCCGCAACGGCGGTGAGCAAATTCATCGCGCCCGGACCGCTCGTGGCGAGGCACACGCCCACCGCGCCCGAGGAGCGCGAAATGCCCTGCGCGAGGAAACCGCCGCCCTGCTCGTGGCGAACGAGGACATGGCGTATTGTCTCGCTTCTCGCGAGTTCGTCGTACAGCGGAAGGATCGAGCCGCCGGGAATTCCCGCGACGGTCGAGACGCCCTGATTCTCCAGCAATTTCACCACGATTTGCGCGCCGGTTGCCTCTATCATACGTTCCCCCTCAATATTCGCGCCGACTCTGGCGGCGACGTTTCGCATTCCACGGGAATGCCCGAAAAAAAAACCCCCCGGCGTCTGCCGGAGGGTTTTTCGCTCGTATACGAAAACTCATGCCCGCGACAGACGACGAACCCAGCCGGTAAGTACTACTACTACCAGTACGACTAGGGAGACGACTACGGTTACGGGCGCGAGAGCGTTCTGCATATTCGTAGTTTATTGGGTGATATCGGAGCGTGTCAAGGACAATCAATGCCCCTGAGCGCGATACTTCCCGATTTTTTCCTCCGATGAGCCGATATCCTCGCCCGACACGAGCTTCATATAGGTCGAAACGCCGGAACACCCGGCCGAAAGTATCGCCTCGTGAGCGCGCTTCGCGACGGCGAAAAGCTCGTCAAGCGGCCCTTCCACGACCGTTTCGAACGGGCATACGATGTACGGCAAACCGGACTCGTCGATCGCGGCGATGGCTTGATCGACGAGTCGATAGGCTTCGGCGCGGGTCCCGTCGGTTTTGGGCAAACATTGGATTGCGAGGGCTGATTTCATGCGTAAACTCCTTGAATCGAAAATTTTATCCGAGATCCCATCGGAAGAATCCATAAAAAACGGAGAGCGCGAACGTCGAAGCGGCGAGCACCGCGCAAAGAATTACGTAGCCGGTATCCCGCTGCCGCCAAGGACTTTTGACGAGATAGGTTCGGTTATCCGCTTCCTCAAGCCCGCGGACGACCATGGACAGGGACGCGCGCTCCGCACGCCTGATCGCCCCAGCCAGCAGGTAAATCGGCAAACTGAGCGCGTCCGATTTTCGCTCTCGCCGACCCGCGAGCCGAACCCTTCGC
>QKAR01000032.1 GCA_003246335.1 Spirochaetales bacterium
ACGAGATGAAGCTCAAGACCATGGTCGCGTCGAAGGAACTGCCCGACGTGTATTACGCGAAGCCTGACCTCTTTGGCGTTCTTCGTGAAAACGATCTCATCATGCCGATCGACGACATTCTCAAAAGCGATCCCGCGTTTTTCAATCTCTACAAAAAGGGAGCCTTCACCGACTTTACGCAAAACGGCAAAGTCTGGGCTTTCCCGTTTCAACTCCAGTCGAACCAGGTCGTGTATTACAATAAAGACATTCTTAAAAAGGCCGGGTACGACAAATTCCCCGCCACGATGGACGATTTCGTCAAGGCGTGCGCCGCCATCCGCAAGGCCGGCTTCGTCCCGATCGCAGTCGGCAATAAGGGTAAGTGGCTCGTTCCCTCGTGCTTTTACAACACGCTCGTCTATCGCTATACCGACGCGAAATGGTTTGACAGCGTCTACAACAAAAAAGGAGCGAAATTTACCGATAAACCCTTTGTCGACGCCGCGACGCTCATGACCAATCTCGTTAAGATCGGCGCCTTCAACGACGATATGAACAGCATTGACAACAATCAGCAACGCACGCTCTTCTACTCCGGCGAGGCCGCGATGTTCATCGAGGGATCTTGGGCGCTCGGCCCGGTTATGGAAAACGTCAGCCCCGAAATGAAGAAGAGCGTCGGGCTCGCGGTTCTTCCCCCCGTCGCGGGAAAGGAAAGCCTCGCGAACCTCGTCGCCGGCGGCGCCGGGTGGGGTATCTGCATCAACAACAAACTCAGCGACGAGCAGAAGAAACTCGTGATCGCCTACGTGAAGGAAGTGTACGGCCCAACGTTCAGCGACGAGTCCGCGAAAGCCGGCGGGTTCCCGCCCATGGTCCCGAACATCGATCCGTCGAGCCTTGACAGCCTGCAAGTCGCGTACAACAATATTCCATTCGAGTTCGCCCCGATCTTCGACGTGCAGTTGCCGTCGACGATAGTCGACGTTTTTTACAACGAAATGCAAAAGCTCCTTATGGGTAAATTGAGCCCGATGGAGTACGCGCAAAATATCGAGGCCGTTCGCTAATCACCCCCGCAACCGAGTCCGGGACGTTGCATGTCCCGGACGTAGAATAGGAGCCTTCCATGCGCCATGCGCTATCAGTTCCCGATCGAAAGAGTTTGTGCGTCGCGATTATCCCGACGTTGATCGCGTTCTCGTTTATCTTCGTGTTTCCCCTGCTGTTCTCGATTCGCTACAGCCTGTACAACTGGAACGGCGGGGCGACGGAGTCTTTCGTTGGGCTGAAGAACTATGTCGATTTTTTTCGGGATGGCTCATTCTGGCTCGCGTGCGGCAATACCGTCTTCATTACCGCGATGATAGTCGTTGGCCAAGTCGGCATCGGCCTCGTCGTCGCGGTGATTCTCACCCTCAACTTCGTCCGGCTCGTCGGGTTTCATAGGACGGTGCTTTTCCTTCCCGTCGTCCTTTCGCCCGTCGTGGTCGGCTTAATTTGGACCATGATCTATAACTCCCGAAAGGGGTTGCTCAATCTCGCCCTTCGCGCGATAGGGTTGAAAACGATTCCTCTGTGGCTCGACGACCCCTCGATCGTCCTCTTTTCGGTTTCTGCGCCGGTTATTTGGCAGTACATCGGGCTGTACATGGTCATGCTTCTCGGCGCATTGCAAAGTATCCCACAGTCCATCCTTGAAAGCGCGGTTTTAGACGGCGCGAACGGCGCGCAGACGATGTTTAAAATCATGCTTCCGATGATTTACCCAACCTTTAAGGTCGCGGTCATGCTGTGCGTTTCCGGCACGCTCAAGATATTCGACCATATTTTCGTCCTCACCGGGGGCGGCCCCGGCGAGAGTTCCATGACGATGTCGCTATATAACTACAACGTTTCCTTTAACATGATGCGGTTCAGTTACGGGGCGACCGTGTCCATCGGTATGATCGCGATAACGCTCGCGATAACCCTACTCACTATGAAAGCCATGGGAGGAAAGCGCTATGAATAAAGCCCTGAGAAAACTGTCGATCCCTCGGCTGCTCGTTAACGCGGCTTTCGTCTTGCTGTCGCTCGGCTGTCTGTATCCCGTTTTGTGGGTAGGCTATACCTCGGTCAAGTCTCTCAAGGAATACAACGTCAGTATCGTCTCGTTTCCCGCGCACCCGACCGTCGCGAATTACGTGCAGATTCTGCGAAACGCCAAATTCATCGATTATTTTTTCAATAGCGCCTTCATCAGCCTCGCGACCCTCGCCGTCACGCTTGTTCTCGCGTACCTCACGGGCTATTTCCTTTCGCGCTTCAAGTTCCGCGGCCGGAACCTGCTGTACGGGTTTTTCATGTTCGGAATCGTGGTTCCCACGCATGCCTGGCTCCTTCCCGTTTTTGCCCAGTTTAAGAGTCTTGGACTCTATGACCGGCGCATAACCCTTTTGCTGCCTTACGTGGCCTTTTGCTGCCTTACGTGGCCTTCGCCTTGCCGACGGCCATATTCCTGCTCGAGAGTTTCGTGCGGACGATACCGGTCGAAATGGAAGAATCCGCGATGATCGAGGGATGCTCGGTGTGGTGCTCGATGCGGCACATAATTTTGCCCCTTTGCGCGCCCATTTTAGCCACCGTGGTCATACTCACCTTCAACGGCTCGTGGAACGAATTCCCGTTCGCCCTGGTACTGATTAACAAGAACGCGCTCAAGACCGTACCCGTCGCGTTAACCATGTTTACCGGCGCGTACACGACGAATTACCCGCAGCTCGTGGCGGCGCTCGGCATCGCGATCATGCCCGTCATCGCGATTTATTTGGCGTTCTCCAAGCACATTATGCGCGGTATGACCGCCGGCGCCGTGAAGGGTTAGTTTTAACACGATTCTAACAATACCTTCATTAATACGTAACATAGCGCGAGTAGTTTTGTCACATGAATACCTTTTCGGTGACCGGAATGGACTTTTGGTACGGTACGCACCATGCCCTCGAAAAAATAGACATGGAAATCTCGGCGAACGCCATTACGGCGTTTATCGGCCCTTCGGGATGCGGGAAGTCGACGTTCCTGCGAACCCTCAACCGCATGAACGACACGATCGACGGGGTTCGCGTGGAGGGCTCGATCCTATTCAAGGGTCTCGACATTTACCGCGATTACGACGTCCTCGACTTGCGGAGCCAGGTCGGGATGGTTTTTCAAAAGCCGAATCCCTTTCCCATGAGCATTTACGACAATATCGCCTACGGGCCCCGCTTGAATAATTCCCGTATCGCGCGCTCCGAGCTGGACGGTATCGTCGAGGAAAGCCTCAAGGACGCCGCCCTGTGGGACGAGGTAAAGGATCGGTTGGGCAAAAGCGCGATGGGCCTTTCCGGCGGCCAACAGCAGCGCCTGTGCATCGCGCGGACCCTTGCCGTCAAGCCCGAAGTCATCCTGATGGACGAGCCGACGAGCGCGCTTGACCCGATATCGACTTCCCATATCGAGGATCTGTGCTATAGTTTGAAAGAGAAATACACGCTGATCATCGTTACGCACAACATGCAGCAGGCGTCGCGCATTTCCGATTACACGGCCTTCTTCATGATAAACGATGAGCGGTGCGGTTATCTCGTCGAGTCGGGCGATACCCGGAGCGTGTTTTACAATCCGAAGAACAAAAAAACCGAGGCGTATATCTCGGGCCGTTTCGGTTGATCGGACGGAAGGGAAGGAGAGGCCATGACTACCCGAACGCAGTTTGACGACAAACTATCGGCTTATTATCAGAATATCATGTACATGGGAACCCTCGTCGAGCAGCTCTTGCTGGACGCGACGGGAGTGTTTAGCGCCGGCGACGCCGCGCGCGCGAAGGAACTCATCCCCACCGACGAGAAAATCGACGAGATGCAGCTGAAGCTCGACGAGGAAAGCGTGAACTTGCTTCTGCTGCAGGCTCCCGTCGGCAAGGATCTGCGCAAGATCGTCACGTCGATCAAGGTCGTCGCGAACCTCGAGCGCGTCGGCGACTACGCCGTGCATCTTTTGAAGCTGACCGCGAAGGGCGACCCCTCGCTTTACCCGCGCTTCACGCCGCGCGTCGCGGCGATGGCTCGTGGCGGGGCGCTCATGATCCGCGACTCCCTTACCGCGTACATTAACGACGACGACGCGCTCGCGAAGCAGACCGCCGCGAAAGACGGCGAGATCGACGCGCAAAAAAAGAAAATCATCGGCGAGCTCATCATGCTGAAGCCCGAGAACGAGAAGGAGATGCGGCAGATTTACCGATATCTGTCGATCTGCAAGGATCTCGAGCGGCTTGGCGACCACATCACCACGATTTGCGAATGGGTTATTTTCGCCGTCAGCGGCGAGATCGTCGACCTTAATCGCACCTCATCGAACCCGGAATAGGGCGGGGGCCCGGCGCGGGCGTTCGCCCGTAGTCGGGATCGCGCGCGCGGACGATGAATCGCTCTCGCGCGGGCGTCGACGTTCGGATGACGCACGGATGACCGTGGCATACCCACTCGCGGCGCTCGCCGGTTTCGGGGTCGAATAAAACGTAATCCGATTCCGTCATTCCCGGCTCTTCCGGCCCGACGAATTCGAGCGGCTCGCCCGCCGCGATTTTGTTCATCGAAATAAACTCAAAATCCTTTTTTCCCGGCTCGGTCGGCGGTAACGTCCCCATCGAGCCCGGCTCGATTTCCCTGCCGATCGTCCCCGCGAAGAGATAGGGGGACGCCGTTTCCCCGCGAGTCGTCTTGTTCGCGTCGTCCTTGGAAAAATAAAACCCGGTGCAGAATTCCCTATGCGCGACGTTGTCGAGCTCGTTCGCGAACGGAGCGGACGTGCCCGCGGGGATTTTTCCCTCGATTTCGTCGATGCGCTTGCGGTAGGCCCGCGTGACGACGGCGGCGTAATAAAGGCTTTTCATGCGGCCCTCGATCTTTAGGGCGTCGACGCCCGCGTCGCGCATTTTTCCGAGATGGTCGATCATGCAGAGGTCTTTCGACGAAAAAAGCGCGGTAAAGTCGTCACCCTCGACGACGGGGAAGAATTCCCCCGGGCGGGCTCGTTCCTCAAGGGCAAACTCGCGTTCGCCGCAGGCGTCCGCGAACGGTCGCTCGGCGAGACGGTATTCCCAGCGGCATGAGTGGCTGCAGTGCCCGCCGTTCGCGCTTCGGCCCGTGAGGTAGGCGCTCATGAGGCATCGGCCCGAGTAGGCGATGCACATCGCGCCGTGCGCGAAGCATTCGAGACTCATCTCGGGAACGGCGTCCTTAATCTCGCGAATTTCCGCGAGGCTCGCCTCGCGCCCGAGCACGACGCGGGAAAACCCGAGGTCTCGGTATACTTTCACCGCCTCGGCGTTGACGCAGTTCGCCTGCGTGCTTAAGTGGAGCGCGACGTTCGGGAACTCGCGGCGCAAAAGGCTTACCATGCCTATGTCCTGGACGATGAAGGCGTCGAAGGGATATTCCCGAAAATATTCGATTTGCTCGGCGAAGGCCGCTATGTCCGCGTTGTGAAACGAGATGTTGAGCGCGCAAAAAAGCCGCTTGGGCATTCCCCTCGCGGCGTATTCATCCTTGAGCGCGCGAATTTTCCTAAAATCCTCGCCGCCGAAATTGTCCGCCTTCACGCGAAGCGAGAAATTATGCACTCCGACGTACGCCGCGTCGGCCCCGTATTCCCACGCGTACGTGAGTTTTTCGACATTCCCCGCCGGGGAGACGAGCTCCATCACCGGGGCGCGCTTCGCGCTCCCGCGCGAATCCACGAGCCGACGCGCGCGACGGCGATGCGGGCGCGGGGAGTGAGCCGGTCGAACGCCTGAAATCCGTGCCACATGCCGTCCTCGACGTCGAGCGTGACGTCCCCCCCCTCCGATTCGGCGCGGGCCGCGAGGCGTTTCGCGTCGTCGAGCAAAATCTCTTCCGATCCGCATTGAACGTAGAGGTTGGGAAAAGCGGTGTAATTGGCGTGAATGGGGGAGACGAGGGGATTCTTGAGATTCGCCTCGAACGTGTAGAGCCGAGCCTTGGCGGAGAGGGCCTCGACCGTGTTTATGGGGTCGTTTGGCCTTCGCGCGGCCGCCGAGGCGTCCTCGAGGGAAAGGTCCATCCATGGCGAGAGCGCGACGACCGCGAGCGGGGAGGACATGCCTCTTTCGGCGAGAAATTGAACGAGGGCAAGGGCCAAGTTCGCGCCGGCGCCGTTTCCCGCGAGCACGATATCCCCGGGGGCGAGTCCTTGATGAATGAGCCAGACGTACGAAGCGTACAGGTCCTCAAGCGCGGCGGGAAAGGGATGTTCCGGCGCGAGTCGATATTCCGGCAGCAAAAGGCGCGCCGCTGATTCGTGCGCGAGCGAGGCGCAGAGGTTTCTCGCGGCTTTGCGGGAACCGGAAATGAAGCCGCCGCCGTGCGCGTACAAAATCGTGCGCTTGCCGATGGCGAGTTCCGGCACGAGATAATCGGCGATTAAGGAACCGATTTCGACTTCAGTTCGGTCTACGTTGTTCGGGAGAAACACCGTCCCAAAAATCTCGTCATAGTGCTCCCGAATGGCGGAAAGGGGAACTTTCGTGGAATAAAGCGCCTTTTTTACGGTCTTTCCGGCTAGCCGGATGGCGTGCGCGTCTTGCGTTGGCATAACGAGCGTGAGTATACCACAGTCGCGGTTGGGATGACCAGCGAGACGCCCGCGAAACTGCTGCCTGTCGGAAGGAAGGTTGGGCGCGAGCCTTACCGGAAGCGCAAATCCATCACGGTAATGTCGTCGGGAAGCATCGCCTCAAGGGTCCAATCCTGTATCGCCCTTTCGTACAGCGATCGCGTATCCGCCTCGTTTTTTCCCTGGGTCGAGGCGAAGAGGGCGCGCGCTCTCTCGTCGTCGAATCTCCTTCCCTCGGGCGTCTGCATGTCGGTGATGCCGTCCGTGTAGAGCACGATGCGCAACCCCCGCACGATGGGGAGCCGGTATCCGCTTTGCTTTTCCGTCTCGATTATCCCCATGCCGAGCGGCGGGAGGTTCGGGTTCATCGTCTTGCCCGAAATTTTCCCGTCCTCGCCCGGCACGAAAATATAGATCGGCGTGTGCCCGCAATTTTGGATGAGCACCTCGCGCGCGTCAAAATCCACGTAGCACAGCGCCGCGGTTATGAACATGTCCTGCGGCGTCAAGTCTTCGACGTATTTATCGATAAGCGCGGTCGCGCCCTCGCCGAAACGGTCGCCGAGGTCGAAGTATTTAAGGGCGGTGAAAACGGACCCGATCGCCATGGTCGAAAGCGAGGCGGCGACGTTCTTTCCCGAAACGTCGAAACAGCCGATGATATGGCGTTTCCCGTCCGCCGAGGCGCTATCCTTGAAAAAATCGCCGCCTACCTCGTTCGCCATCTGGTTATACGTCCATAGGTCGTACCGCGGGTCCTTGCCTCCAAGGCTTTGCTCGAGCAGGTGCTGCTGCACCGCGCGCGCCTTCGCCATGTCTCGCGAACGGAGCTCGGTCACGCGCGCGAGAATTTCATGGAGGCCGACGATGCCGAAAAAGCTCTTGCGGAAGAAAACGGCGAAAAAACGGACGCCGCTTTCGTTGTTCAAGTCCATTATTTTCGGGATGTTTTTCTCGATGTAGTCGTCGGCGCGTAGCGAAAGGAGGGGCGCCTGAATATAGGCGTCGAGGTCTTTTTGCCAAAAACGGTTCCATGCCGACTCGTTCATTTTTTCCACGTGGGAACGGTCGAGTATGCCGATGAGGGCGCCATTCCGCTCGATCGGGATAGCGTGCGCCGAAGGGTTTTCCTTGAAATGCTCGAGGACGAAATCGAGGGAGGTACTGACGTCCACCGGGTCCATTTGCGTGGTTATCGACCCGATTTGGCGGTAAGCGAATTCTTCCTGCAAATTGGGTTTGCTTTGCATCGCGTCGAGATTAATCATAGCGAATAGTATGTATCCGCTCGTCCCGAGCCGTCAATGAATTTCGGGTTGCGGGTTGCCCTCGGGCGCGGGTTGCCCTCGGGCGCGGGTTGCCCTCGGGCTGTCTCCACCCCGGCCGCGTTCAGTAATCCGCGAGAAAATACACGAATACGAGAGTCACGGTTTTCGCGGTGTCCTGCGCGTCGCTTTCCGTCAGCGTGTCCTCGCGGCTCTCGAGAAAGCGCTCGGATTCCCCGATCATCCAGTGAAAAATCTCGAGCCGTTGGTCGAGCCTGCCGAGCATTTCGGCTTTCGCGATTTTCCCGAAAAGATCCTCGAGGAGTCGCCGCGAGAACGCGATCGTTTCCCTCAGCGCGTCGACGCTTTTTTCCTCCAGAAGCGCTGCCCCGATCGGTTCCGGCGGATTCCTCCGCTTGAAATGGCTTCGGGCGTATACCGCCTCGATGTTCGCCTCGAAGCGGGCGATGAGTTTTTTTTGCCGGGAAAGGATGGCCGAATCGGTCCCTGAAACGTATTGATAGAACCCGTCGGGAACGCCGATGAGCGAGGCGAGGGATATCGCGTACCTCCGGCGAAGCGTTTTCGTTCGCGCGGCGAGCAGGTTCGGGAATATTTCCCAGGCCGCCTCGAAAATGCCGAGCCGCGCGGCGACGGACGAACTCACGGTCTTTAGCCGCTCGGTGTTGTTTTCCCGCAGGAAGTGCATCACCTGCTTGATCGATTCCTCGTCGCCGATGTCGGCGAGCGACTCAAGGCAGGCCTTTTGCAAATCCTCGTTTGGCTCCCAGAGGCAGCCAACCAGCGCGCCGACGGCTTTTCGGTCCCCGATGCGCCCGAGCGCGCGGGCCGCCTGAATGCGTATGTCGGAACCCTGGTCGAGGAGCTTCAGCATGAGCGCGTCAACGGCCTGCGCCGAGGGGATTCTCCCGAGCGCGCGGGCGGCTTCTTCCTGAACGGAAGAATCGGGATCGTCGAGCTTTTCGATAATGTCGCGGACGGCGAGCTGGGCGCTGTTGCCGTCGAAGTTCCGCAGGATGTCGCGGTTCGACTCGGGCGAATTCGAGCGGCCGAGGGAATCGATCCACTGAAAGGTTCTGATGGTCTGCACGTTCGTGATTTGGCTGATGACGAAGCCAAAGGGCTTTTCGGAACCTTCCCGCACCCTGCTGACGAGAAAGGCGCAAAAAACGCAGAACAGAATCGACAGGGCCTGCACGACGTGGAAATTCACGATGGTTACGTGGCCCACGTGGATCGAAAGACCGGTGAGCGCGTCGGAAAGCAGGCCTCCGGCGAGCGAGCCCGGCGCCGAGACGAGGCCGACGATGGCGAGGTACCAGGCGACGTACGCGACGCGGTTTTTTTCCGGGGCGAGGGAGAGCATCATTTGATAGTTACCGTCCCAGAACGCCGAGGCGAGCACGCCGGTGACGACCGCGATGATCGGCAGCACGATGAAATAATTCGTCGGCGTGAGCGCGAGGTAGCCGACCCA
>QKAR01000093.1 GCA_003246335.1 Spirochaetales bacterium
CGAGCAGACCGGCGCCATCGACGTCATCACGCGAAAATCGCTCGAAGACACGAAAAATTTAATCGAAAGATGCGCGAATGAAGGGCTTGGAAAGATTAAAATATCCTTTAACTTATCCCCTACGCTGGTGTCGATAGACTATCTCTCCCAATTGGGGCAGTGGGTAGAGGACAATTCCCTCGCGCATTCGATTGAGATCGAGATAACCGAGGGAATCCTCCTGAACTCGACGAACGAAATCGTGCAGGAATTCGAATCGCTCAAGGCGATGGGCATCGGGCTCTCAATCGACGATTTTGGGACGGGATACTCCAATCTTTCGTATATCCAGCGCTTTAATCCCGACGTGATCAAGATCGACAAAAGTTTCATCGACCGCGTGCCGACCGACGAAAAGGGATGCCGACTCGTTCAGGCAATCGTGCTCATCATTAAGGCGTTCGGCATCGCGTGCGTCGCCGAGGGAGTCGAGACCCCTGAGCAACTTGAATTCTTGAATAAAGAGGGGTGCGACCTGATCCAGGGGTACTTTTACTCGAAGCCGATTGAAACCGAAGACGCGGTTAATTTCATGAAAGCGCATAACGAAAAAAAACAACGATAGGCGAACATCAATAAACGGAGACACCTATGAAACAGGATCTACGCGAGAAATTAAGCTTTATAGCGCAAACACTGCGAGAGATTGAGTCGTATCAGCATGCCTGCCGCGTGCTAAACTTCGACGAGGAAACGATCTGCCCCGAGCGAGCGATGGGCGCGCAAGGAGAGGTCCGAGCCTTTCTTTCCAATAAGGCCTTCAAGTTGACCAAAGAGGCGCGCTTCATCGAGTCAAGCGAGGCGCTATTCATCCGCAAAGACGAGCTCGACGATCCTCTCGACCGTATTCTCGCGGAAGACCTGCACCGCTCGTTCTTAAAGACCAAAAACGTGACGCCCGCGATGGATCATGAATTTTCTCTCGTTTACAACGATGCTTTCGTTGACTGGCTCAACGCAAAGCAAAAATCTGATTTTGCCATTTTCTCCCCTTCGCTCAAGAAAGTACGCGATGTCGAGCTGAAAAAGATTTCTCTCCGCGAAAGCAAACTTCCCGACGCCTATGACAATCTGCTCGACGATTACGAGCGCGGCATGACAACACGTGACCTCGACGCGATCTTTTCCACGTGCAGAGGCCGGCTCGTCCCGATCCTACATAAAATTCAAAATAGCAAAAAAAGAATCCGCACCGATTTTTTAACCCGATCAGTAACCGACGAACAGCAACGGGAGATGTCAAAATACCTTCTTGAGACGATGGGGTTCGATTTCAGGCGCGGCGCGTTTACCGTCTCCGAGCACCCTTTCACGGAAGGTCTCGGACGTGACGACGTTCGGGTGACCACCCATTATTACCCGAACATGTTTTGCTCGAGCATATATTCGATCATCCACGAGGGCGGGCACGCTCTCTTCGAAATGTACCAACCCGGCGACGATTGGGACCATTTCATCAATAACGATAAAACGATGGGGATGCACGAGTCGGTTTCCCGCTTTTACGAAAACCGGGTCGGTCGGTCAAAGGCGTTTATCCATTTGATCTATCCGTCCGTTAAAAAAATATTTTCCGAAGCGATGCGGGACGTCAGCGAAAACGAACTATACGAAGCGGTGAACGTCGTAACGCCTTCCCTCGTTCGGATAGAGGCGGACGAGCTGACGTATACGTTCCATATCATCATTCGATACGAACTTGAAAAAATGATGGTAAACGACCACGCGGAGATTTCCAGCCTGCCAGAATTATGGGCGGAGAAATACGAGGAGTACCTTGGCATCCGCCCGCAAAACGACACAGAGGGCGTTCTTCAGGACATTCACTGGACGTCAGGATTCGGATATTTCACGACGTACGCGCTGGGTAACATGTATAACGCCATGTACTATAAAACGATGAGCGAAGAGTTCGACGTCGAGGCCGCGATCGCGAAAGGCAATTTCGCGCGAATAAACGGGTGGATGAAAGATCGCGTCTGGAAAAACGCGAATCGACTCACGCCGAAAGAATGGCTACGCGACATCACCGGCGATGATTTTAGCGTCGAGCCCTTTCTCGACTATCTCGAAAAAAAATATACGGAAATATACGAGCTGTGACGCTTCAAGTCCTCAGAAACTCCCGCCCGAGACGATTTTCTCGAGGGCGGCAAGTACGGTTTCCCAGGGTATAAGTTCCTGTTCCAACCGGGGCGTTCCGTCAAAATCCGGGTCAAGGGCCCCTTCGCGAAGATCGCGATAGAGGGCGCTCTCCGCTTCAGTCAATCGCGTCAGGCGGCAATTCGCCGGTTTCGGTTCGCGCACCCATTTTGCGCGATTGGACATAAGGGTTTCGCGATCCATGAGAAAAGATCGCGCCGAGGGAAACGCGGCGCGAAGCTGATCGAGAATGGCGAAGCCGTTAGTATCGAGATCGCCCCAGTACCACAGGTCCTTGGCGCCAAGCCAGCCGCTTTTCGCGAGACCCGTAAAGCCGAAGCCGCGGCCGAAAATCACCGCAGTGTCGGAAAGCGCCGGCAGGGAGAGGGCGGTAATGTCGTTTTCGATAATAAGGATGCGCGAAAACGGCAAGGGCGCGCGTGCAAATTCTTCCGAGGGAACCGAAATATCGGTATACGGCGAAAAAGGCGATTCTCTTTCAAGGACGCGAAACCGCAGGATTTCCGGTTTAGATCGAAACCCGAAACGCTCCTCGAAAGAGAGGGACTGAGGACGAGACGTCCCGGATTCCTCGGGAAAATCCGATCGATCGGTTTCGGAAATTGTCAAGCCCGGAAAAATCGAGGCGACGTCGGGATGCGCCGGACCCGAGTCGAGAAGGCTCCACCATTGGCGAAGCACGGCCCGGTTCCGCTCGATGAATTTAGTGTCCACACCGGGTACGGAAACCTGGCGAAGATACAGGCTGGAGTTTTTGTGGGCGAGATACCAGTCCGTGAGGTCGAGCAAGTGGCCGAGGGAGGAGGCGTTTTCCAACAAGGCCAGCGGGTGTTTTGCGACCCAGGGCTCGAGCGCGGGAAACCGGTCGAGCGTCAAGCAAAGAACCTCGCGCCAAGAGTCCAGCTCTTTGCGTTTTCCCAGATAGCGGGCGAGCGCTTCTACGGAAGGAAATACGACCGCGATGGGGATTCTGTTTTTTCCCAACTGACGGTGATCCCATTCCTTCCACTCGAGTGACAATCCTCCCAAATTTTCTTTTTCCGCGCACTGGGCCCATTCATCAGTCCAACGGCGAACGGCGGAGAATTCTTTCAGTGATTCCGCAGCCGAGGGCGCTTTGAGCGGGTAGCGCATCGCGGAGGAGTCACACGCCCCGTTCCGCACGACCGCGAAATACTTTCCCTTGCGCCAGGCATCGAGAAGCCGAGCCTTCAAATCCTCTGGATGCGTGAGGTTCACGGGATCGACTCCGGACTTATCGAAACCGGCGGCTCGGGAATGCCAGCATTAGATTGGCAAGCCGCTTCGCGGTCAGCTTTTCTTTCCCGATACGACTCTATGGTCAGCGTTTGAAGCCGCGAATCCCGCCCCTCGTCATTGTACACAAACCCGACCGTTGATACGAACGGCTCTATTATGTGGATTTTCTGCAGAGGAGTAACGATGAGAAGCTGGAGATTAAGTTCCCTGAAAAGACTGAGCCCGTAACGGCTCGATTCGTCCGAGCCTCGGCCAAACGCCTCGTCGATCATGACGAAGCGAAAGCTCCGGGATTTTGTCTCGCCCCGCTCGAGCCCGAATTGGTAGGCGAGACTCGCGGCAAGAATCGTGTAGGCGAGTTTTTCTTTTTGACCGCCGGATTTGCCGCCCGAATCGGCGTAGTGCTCAAACTCCGTGTCGTCTTCCCGCCACCGCTCAGAGGCGGCGAAGGAAAACCAGCTGCGGACGTCGGTTACTTTCTCGGTCCATCGACGATCAAGGTCCGCATAGCCTTCCCTGCCCCGGAATCGCTGGATGATTTCCTTAACCTGCAAAAATTTCCGCTCCCCGTACATTTCGTCCTGGGTTTGGCCCAACGTGCCTTCGGTACAGGAGCGTAGCTGCGCGCGAAATTCGCGGATTTCCGGGTCTCCGGTCTGCTGGTGCTCAAGAACGATATAGCGACCGAGATTATAGTCAATGGCGGTGAGCGACTTGTTGATGCGGTCAATCCGCTCTCGGATAAGGCTTCCTTCCGCGTCGAGCTGGGCGCGAAAGTTCGCGACCTCGCGGATAGTGTTCTCGTTCAGAAGAGTTTTAAACTTCGACTCGAAAGCGGGCAAGTCATCGGCGAGAAGTTTTGAAAGAAGGGAGCGGTAGTCGTCCCCGGCGGCGACCGATTCGTCGAGATCACGGGTTTCAAGGGGATAAGCGAGCCGAAAATCCTTCATTTTGCCGACGATACGCCCCGAGAGGGTTTCGAGCCGCTTTCCTGCTGCATCGATTTTTCCCTGAACGGAATCCCGAAATATTCGTTCATGGGATTCAAGATTTTTCAGATTCGGTTCTTGCTCACCGAGGGATTCCGGGCGATAGGGGTCGACGCGACGAGATAGGTCTTCACGTGGCGAAAGCTCAGGGTTCCGGGGAACGAAGGACGACAGGGCGTCCGTCAGGGCAGACTCGCAGATTTCCAATGCTTCCCGCTGATCCTCCACCTGCTGTTTCAGTCGAGAAAGGTTATCGCGCCGGTCATCCTGTCGTTTTTCCCGTTCCTCAAGGCGGCGGGTCGTTTCCTCAAGGCGACGGTTAAGAGCCTTGAGGATATCGGAGGACGACGCAAGGACGCGAATTTCCTTTTCAATTTCGGCGATTTTTACGGCCGTGCCCTGCCAGTCGATATCCTCGAAGCGGAGAAAATTTTCCAGGACGGCGACGGAGTCGCGCTTTGAGCGGATATCCTCGTGTTCTGACTGATTGTCATTCCACTTTTCCGCGAGCGAGGCCAATTCGGCGGCAAGATCGCCGGCGGATTTTTCGAGTGCCAGAATTTTTTCGCGATTGGTCCAGCCGAGAACGTATCGACTCCGGTCCCAAAGGTCGTAGCGATCGTCTTTCTCGTGCCGCGCGCCGCCTTCTTTCGTCTGCCCTGAAGGGGTTACCGCCTTTTCGTTCCGCCTGAAGTCGTCAAGGGTTCGGCAGCATGCGTGATCGAAGCGCCGGGCAAGTTGGGCGGAAACCCAAGGCTCAAACGACGGATGGCGCTTCACCTCGATTTTCGACGCAAGGGTCTCCACTCCCGCGTCGCCCGGCCGGACTACGGAATCCGAGTCTTTCCGCACGCGAAAATAAACAAGCCGTCCGCGCAAATTCGTCCGATCCACGTACTCGGCAACCCGAGGATATCGATCCTCACCGACAAGAAGGGAAAGGGCAAAGGTATGCAGGACGCGCTCTGCCGCCCCTTCCCAATCCTTCTCCCCTTCCTTGATGCGCAGTAGCTCGCCGCAAAACGGCAGGTCTTCGGGGGAAAGGTCGAGGGTGCGGCAAAGCGCATCCCGAATTTCCACCTGTCGAGCCGGTATGTTGCTTGCCCGTTTTTTCAAGGAAGAAATTTCTTCTTCCAGCGAGCGCAGCCGTTCCCGCGCGAGATGGATACGAACGTCAAGCTCGGATCGGGCGTTGAGCGATTCCGCTTCCATACCGGAGAGGGAGGCATTTAATTCACGGGCGAGCGAGAAGTTCCTCGAAAAGGACTCCGCGTCCGATACGGCGGGAAGGCCCAACTTCTCGCGATGTTCCTCGTAACGTGCCCGGTTCTCCTTGAGTTTATCCCGCCCCGTTTCCAACTGAACCTTCTGCGCGCGGAGCCCTTCAAGCTCGTTTCCGCCCTGCGCGGCGATCGCTGCCTTGATACGGTCTTTTTCTATCCGGGCCTCGTCCGTTTCGGCCGTAATCGTCTCCAGCGCTTTATTTTTCTCGTCGATGTCCCGGATGAGCCGGGTAAGTTCCGTCTCCTGCAGGTCTTTGCTGATAAACAAGAAATAAGGGCGTAAAGCCTCCCGACACAGGACTAAAGCTTCCCGTCCAACGGACTCTTCGGAATGGGTACCCAAATCCTCAACCAACGGCCTTAAACGGCTAATCTGGTCCCGCGCGCGCAGAATCGCCTCGTGAGCGCGATCCAAATCGTCGAAGTGATGGATGAGCGCGTCGATTTTCGAAGCGCTGTTAAAAGATTCAAGCATATGGCGCTGAACGAAATCCGTAAGGTCTCCGACGGATTTCATCGAAACCGTTTGATGAAAAAGTTCCAGGGCTTGCTCGTTTTGAATGCCGAATAGACGTCGCCACAGCAGGCCATAGCTGCGGAAATCATCGAAAAGCTCAAGGGACGGTAAGGACTTTAGGTTTTTCTTAAGCGAGGTAATGTCGTCGCCAAAACCGGAGAAATTATCCCGTACGCTCAAGTCCGATTCGCTCACCACGTACAGCCGCGCGGGTTGACCTTTCGAGTCTTTTTGCCAAAACACCTGCGCGAGCGTCACGGTTTGCGAGTAGCCGGTATTCCGGAAAACCCCGAGGATCACCGAATAGTCCCGGGGGCCCCGCAACGAGACCGATCGAGCGGAAAGGCCTTCATCGCCCCGTTCGGATTTGTAATAGCCCAGCACATACGAGCGCAAATCCCGCTCCCTGCTGCCCGCGCCGGCGGCCTTGTTATAGGCGATACGATTCGCGGGAAGGAGAAGCGTCGTTATGGCGTCAACCAGGGTGGATTTGCCCGAACCGATATCGCCGGTTAACAGGGCGTTTTTCCCCGCGAGCGGAAACGTCCACACCCGCCCGTTGAAAGTACCCCAGTTAAAGACTTCGAGGCGCTCCAGGCGAAACCCAGCCAGAGTATCGTTGTCGGCAAAATCGAGAAAGTCGTTATTCTCCGCGATCATTGTCCGCTCCCCCCTGAACGCCATACTCGCCGTATTCCGAGAGGCGCTTGTCGAATTCCGAAAGCCACTGGGCGTCCACGAAAACCTTAAGTACCCGGCGAACCTCGATTTTTTTCGCGTCACCCTCGAGGTAGCGGATAAACCCCAGTTCCTGAACGCGGTTGAGATAGCCATCAAAGCGGGAAAGCCATTGGACTTCGTTATTCCCTTTTTCAAGGAAGGTTTCTGCCATTTTAGTCAGATCATCCCGCTCCATGATAAGCCGAGGATCATTCCCAGCGGCGTCGTGCTCGGCGAATTTCCGCCGAAGCAAAGCGAGAATAAGGCTCACGGGATAACTGAGCTGGCGACGGGGAATGAGCTTCGGGATATCGGCCCGTTCTTCCTCGGGCGAGGATTTGAGAAAGCCATAGCCTTCATCCTCGGACACGACGAGATCAAGGCCGAGGAGGGCGAAGTAATCCATTATCGCTCCCTGTCGCCGCAACAGGCTTTGCCACAATCCTTCATCGTCTTCCCGATAGATTATGCCCCGAAGAAGCCGCACGAGAACCCGGGAATAGTCAATGTCAAGTTCCTTCATTTTTTACTCCGGCAAAACAGAATGAGCGGGATGTCGGCTTGCCGGCATCGGTCGCCCTCTTTTTTCCAGGAAACCCGTTCCCGCACGCTTTCGTCGATAATGCACTCCGTCCGTTCCGAGGCAACCTGCGCGTACGTTACCAGCTCCGCAAGTCCCTGTTTCAAAGGGAAACGCGAAATCACGGACGAAAGGCTCACTTGCGCGGAATCCGCAAGACAAGCGTCGATATTAGACTCGAGCCGTGAGCGATCCACGAAAGTTTGATTTAATAAAAGACTCATGTCCAGTTCCTCCGCGCCGGTTTCGGGGCGAATGCCGGCCAGGGAAACGGCAAGCGGAGGTGAAAAAAGCGGATAATCCACGGGAAGAGTGACCTCGCACTTGCTCCCGGAAATTTCCATAAAACCCGCGTCGGCGGGAGGATGACCCATTATGCGCACGGCCTTATGCTCGATATCGCGCAAAAAACCCATAATGCGCCGATTTTCCCACAAGGCCTTATCATCGAGGTACCGCCGGAGTTGGCCGGAAAGCAGGGCAACCCGGCGCTGGGTTTGCTCTCCAGCCCGTATCCAGTCGAAATGCACGCGACGGATACGGCGATCCTCGAGGAGATCCCCCAGCTCGCGAATATCCCAAGCTCGCTCCAAAAGCCGCTCAAATTCGTCCTGACTCGCCGGATGCATGATAAAATCCCAGAAAGCCCGGAAGCTCTGTCCTTCGTCAGAATCCGCAATTTCGTCGTGCCGCTCCAGAATACGCCGGAGAAGCTCGCTTTTCTCGCCGTCCCACAGGGTTATCTCCTCGCGGATCGAGCGGTCAAGCTCGCTGAAATTCCGTTCAACCGCGCGGAAGTCGCCTAAAAGATCGCGGGCGGTCTGACGGAACTGCTGAAACCGCTCCCGAAGCTCCCGATCCGTGAGCCCCGTAAACTCGCCTTTTTTCAACCGATCGATTTCATCCTCAAGCTCTTTTTTCTGTTTCTTGAGCGACTTAAGCCGAAGCCCCCTGTTTTCCTCCGTTCCGTGCACTACCTGTCGCAACAAATCAAAGCACAGATTCAGCCGACCTTCAGTGCCGATAAAACCAACTCCCGACAGCTGTTCCATCCACGAAAGGGCTTTTTCCGCCTCCGGGGTAAGGTCATAGTGAGGGATATCGGAGCCCTTCGGGTAAAATTTTCGGAGCCAGCCCCGTGAATCGCTCGTCCACTCCGTCAGGTATTCGGAAGCCGTGCGGGGAAAGATATCTCCTTCCTGCCGCTCCGCAAGCGACCTCTGATAATCGTCAAGCGCAAGAATCAGCTCGGATTCACTCACCATGCGGACGTTATTTTCCCGAAAAGTCCTGTCCAAAAAAGAGGCGACCATGGCCACGTTGTCCGCCATGAAAAGTTTCCAAGCGGGATGATTTTTTCGGTGATGAGCGAGCGTGTCGTAATCCAAAGCCATTCCAAAACACCTTATACCGTCAAGTGTAGCATGGAATGCTACGGGAAAACGCGGGAGATCTTGAAATCTTCGCGACGAGCCTGTCTGCCCAAGGGATTGTTTTTCGTTCACGAGCCGACACGATATCGCACTAAGCAATGACACTAAAGACAAAACCTTTCGCCTTTCTCTCTTTACTATCGATAAAAATCCCATAAAGAGTCGAGGATTTGACGACGAAATATAAGCCCTCAGAAACTAAAAAAAGGCAGTCTGGAAAACCAGACTGCCTTCAATTGCGCTTAAAAAATTTACCGAGGGGCCCTATCGGGCATATTCCACGATACGCGTCTCGCGGATCAAGGTCACGCGGATGCGACCCGGGTACCGTAAGTCGCTCTCGATTTTCTTCGCGATTTCGCGGCCCAAATCCTTCACGTCCGGATCGGGAATCTTCTCGTTATTCACGATAACGCGGAGTTCGCGGCCTGCCTGGATGGCGTACGCTTTCTCGACGCCGGTGAAACTTTCCGCGATCGCCTCGAGGTTTTCGAGACGCTTCACATAGTTGTCGATCGTCTCTCGGCGGGCTCCCGGTCGAGCGGCGGAAATCGCGTCGGCAATCTGCACGAGCACCGATTCGATGCACGACGGCTCAACGTCATTATGATGCGAGCCGATCGCGTTGATGACGCGCGCGTCCTCGTTCATCTTGCGCGCCATTTCCATGCCGACCTCGGCGTGGTTCTGGTCGGAATCGTTCTCCGCGCCCTTTCCGATATCGTGGAGCAAAGCGCCGCGCTTGGCGAGTTCCCGGTTCGCGCCGATCTCGCTCGCGAGCATTCCGGCTATCATCGCGACTTCCTTCGAGTGATACAGCACGTTTTGGCCGTAGCTCGTCCGGAAGTACAGTCGACCAAGGGCGCGAACGCCTTCCTGGCTCATATTGTGAATGCCGAGATCGAACAGGACTTTTTCGCCCTCTTCGTAGATCTTCTGCGAAATCTCGCGGGTAACCTTTTGGACGATTTCCTCGATCCGCGCGGGATGAATCCGCCCGTCGAGAATGAGTCGCTCTAGGGAAACTTTCGCGATTTCCTTGCGCACGGGATCGAAGCACGAAATAACGACGGCTTCGGGCGTATCGTCGATAATGACGTCGACGCCGGTCAGCGTCTCGAGCGTGCGGATATTGCGACCCTCTCGGCCGATAATCCGTCCCTTCATCTCGTCGCTCGGCAAGCTTACCGTGGTAACGGTGATATCGCTCGTCGTTTCGGTCGCGATTCGCTGAATGGTCGTTACGAGAATATCCCGGGCTTTTTTCTCCGAGGATAGCTGGGCTTCCTGCTCGACCTTATTCAGCAAAGCCTGAGCGTCATGACGGGCCTCGTTTTCGAGGTCCTTAATGATTAAGGATTTCGCCTCATCGGCGGTGAGTCCGGAAATTCGCTCCAGCTCTTGCCGATATCGCTCTTCCTCGCCCTGCAGGTCTTTTTCGCGAAGGGCAAATGCCTTATCGCGCTCCTCGAACTGGAGTTCCTGCTTATCCATCGTCTCGCCGCGCTTATCGAGAGTTTCCTCTTTAAGCGTAAGGCGCCGTTCATAGCGCTGAAGCTCGCTTCTGCGCTCTCGATTTTCCCGCTCCTGCTGATTTCTTTCCCGAATAAGCTGTTCTTTTGCTTCTAGAAGAATTTCCTTCTTTTGAGCTTCTGCTTCTTTTATAGCATCCTGTTTTACACGTTCCGCTCGTTGTTCAGATGCAGATAGTTGAAATCTGGCGTACAGCCAGCGAATAGTCCATCCAAGAAATAATCCGGCAGCAGGCAAAACCGCATACACTAGTTTCATCAGTATGCCTTCCTTTACCTAAACTGTCATTTTCTACTTTATCGGTATTACTAACCATTGTCAAGGAAAACTTTGACGCCAAAATAAGACAGATGAACGGGAAACCAGGCAAAATTCGCGCGATAAAAGCGTGATTCTGCCCGGTTTCTTCTATATTAAAAGCAATTTATCCGTTACGGTCGATACGCCGTATGTTCAAGCGGCAAAGAAGTCCTAAAAAACCCATCACGCTTATAATAGGCGCCCTGGAGCGCCGGCGAGGTCGGTATAAGGGGAATTTCGCCCACGCCTTTCGCGCCATACGCAAGCTCCGCCGGATTCCGCTCAACAAGGATCGTTTCGATCTTCGGGGCCTTCGTCGCGCGGAAAAGGCCGAGCGTGCCGTATCGAGCCATCACGCGTCCACCCTCAATACGTGGGTTTTCGGTTAAGCCATAACCAAGCCCCATGACGACGCCGCCCTCGATTTGACCTTCCACGTTCGCGGGGTTAATCGCTCGACCGACGTCATGCGCGGCGACGACCTTCTCGACGAAGCCTTTTTCGTCAAGGATGACTACTTGCGTAGCGTAGCCGTACGCGAGATGGCTCACCGGATTTGGCTTCGGCGTACCCATGGGGTCGGTTACGCCGACGAATTCCTCGTAATATTCCTTCCCTTCGAGCGCCGCGAGCGAGGCGTTTTCAAGGTCGCGCTTGAGAAGGAGCGACGCGCGGCGCGTCGTTTCGCCGGTGATGACCGTTTGCCGGGAAGCCGTGCTTGTGCCGGAATTCGGCGTGATGTCGGTATCCGGGCGCGCGACGATGACTTCTTCTGGTGAAAGTCCGGTCGTTTCGCAGCAGATGGCGCGCATCGTCGCGGCGATGCCCTGGCCCATGCACGCGGCGCTCGTGCGGAGGCTCACTTTGCCTCCCTCGACCTTGAGCCTCACGCGCCCCGTGTCCGGGATGCCGACGCCGACGCCCGCGTTCTTAATCGCGCAGGCGATTCCCGCGCGCGTTTCGTTCGAGTAATAGGCTTCTTTAACGGCCTCAAGCGTCTGAACGATGCCGGTGCCCTCGTCGGCGATCTGTCCGTTCGGCAAAACCTGGCCGGGCCGGAGCGCGTTCCGATACCGGATTTCCCAGGGATCGATGCCGACTTTTTCGGCGAGCTGGGTGAGGTTGCATTCGGTCGCGAACATCGTCTGCGTGACGCCGAAGCCGCGGAACGCCCCCGAGGGAACGTTGTTCGTGTAGACGGACGTGCCGATGATGTCGATGTTCTGGTAATTGTAGGGGCCGGCCGCGTGCGTGCAGGCGCGCTGCAAGACGGGGCCGCCGAGCGATGCGTACGCCCCGGTATCGGCCACGAGACGAAGGCGCATCGCGGTTAGCTTTCCGTCTTTGTCGCATCCGGTGGTAAGCTCCATTTCCATTGGGTGGCGCTTGGGATGCACCTGGAGGCTTTCGGCCCGCGTAAGCGTGACTTTGACGGGGCGTTTCGCGAGCCAGGCAAGCAGGGCCGCGTGGTGCTGCACGCTCATGTCTTCCTTTCCGCCGAAACCGCCGCCGACGTACGCGCTGATGACGCGAAGGCGCGGGGCCTGAAGGTTCAGGAGCCGCCCGATTTCCCGATACTCGTCGTAAACGCTCTGTCCGCCGGTATAGACGGTTAAGCCGTCGTCGGTCGGCACGGCGAGCGCGGACTCGGGCTCGAGGAAGGCGTGCTCCTGCGCGGGCGTGCGGAACGTGTTCGTGACGACATGCGCGGATGACGCAAACGCCCTTTCCACGTCGCCGCGCTGGATTTTCTCGACGCGGTAGACATTGCCGCTTTCGTGGATTTTCGGCGCGTCGGGCGCGAGGGCCGCCGCGGGCGAAAGGAGCGGCGCGCGCTCCTCGTAATCGACTTCGATGAGCGCCTTTATTTCCTCGACGGCCTTTCTCGTTTTCGCCGCGACGAGGGCGACGGCGTCGCCGAGATAGCGGGTTTCCTCCCCGACGGCGATGAGCGCGGGCCAATCGAGGGTGAGATGGCCGAGCGTCCGCTCTCCGGGAACGTCCTCGGCAAGCGCGATTTTCACGCAATCGGGATGGAGGAGCGCCTTTGAGATATCGATGGACTTCACGAGGGCGCGCGGGTATTTTGCGCGAAGAGCGGAGCCGTACGCCATGCCGGGAACCTTAAGGTCGTCGGCGAATTTCGCGATCCCGAGGATTTTATCGCGCGCGTCGGGGCGCCAGCTTCGTTCGCCGACCCTTCCCGTAAACGAGGGCGCGGTTGGAATCTTACGGGAGCGAAGGGACTCGGCGGCGAGGAGGATCGCCTTCTCGATTTTTTTGTAGCCGGTACAGCGGCAGATATTCGGGTCGATCGCCTTCTTAACGTCGTCCTCGCTCGGGGAGGGATTTTTGTCGAGCAAGGCCTTCGCGCTGACGAGCATTCCCGGCGTGCAGAAGCCGCACTGCACGGCTCCCGCTTCCGAGAACGCCCAGACATACGCGTCCTTCTCGAATTGGGGAAAACCCTCGACCGTCACGATATCTTTGCCGTCGACCTTCGCCGTCGTTTGAAGGCACGAGCGCAGGGGTTTCCCGTCGATCAAGACCATACACGCGCCGCACGTTCCCTCCGCGCAGCCGTTTTTCAGTGACGTGACGTCGAGCCGATCGCGCATAAACTCGAGAAGCGAAAGATCCTCTTCCGTCTCGATTCGTTTGCCGTTTACGGTAAAAGCGTACATCGCTTAAAACTCCTTATTTTCTGATGACTCTGCCGGCGCGGGCGCCGGTCAGTGCTCCGCGGGAAAAGGCGATTTCGCCGTTCACGATTACCGTGACGATTCCGTCGGGATACTGTATCGGATCGGTGAAAGTACCCCGGTCGCGCACGGTCGCCGGATCGAACAAGACCACGTCGGCGTAATTTCCCTCGAGAAGCGCGCCGCGCCGCTCAAGGCGCATCGCCTCGGCCGCCTTCCCGGTCATTTTCCAAATCGCGTCCTCAAGCGAGAGGATGCGGTCCTCGCGCGCGTATTTTCCGAGCACGCGGGGAAACGATCCGTATACGCGGGGGTGCGGCTTTCCCGAAAGGAGCCCGTCGGTGCATACGTTCGTCTCTTCGCGCCGCAGGATGAGCGCGACGTGTTCCTCGGTGCCGTAAAAATCCACCATGCCGACCGCGTTTTCCTCCTCGGCGAGAAGGTCGAACGCCGCGTCAAGAGGGTTCGTTCCGCGAAGTTTCCCGAGCTCGTCGAGACTGAGACCGACCGCGGCCGAGTTTTTTTTCGAGGCGACGCTCGTGACGTAAATGCCGGAAGTCCCGGCGAATCGGATAAAATTATCCCAGCCCGGAATTCCCGCCTCAATATCCTTTTTCATGCGCGCGCGCGCAGACGGGTCGCGGAGCCGCTCGACGACCGCGTTCGTGCCGCCGTCGTGAACCCAGGGCGGCAAAATGACGCCGAGCATGGTACTGCCGGCGACGTACGGATACTGATCGAGCGAAACGCGCACGCCCTTCGCGCGAGCCTCGTCGAGAAGCTCGAACATTCGCGGGATTTTTCCCCAGTTATCCTTGCCGCACACCTTAAAGTGCGAAAAGTGAATGCGCGCTCCGGACTCTATGCCGACGCGAATGATTTCTTCCATGGAATTGACGATATCGTCCGCCTCGCTTCGCTGATGGACGACGAACACGCCGTCGAATTCCGCGACGACTTTGCAAAGCTCGACGATCTCGTCGGTTTCCGAATAGGCGCACGGCATGTAAATGAGGCCGGAAGAAAGCCCGATGCAGCCCGCTTTCATCTCGCGGCGCACGATATCGCGCATGCGAGCGATCTCTGTCGCCGTCGGCTCGCGGGCGTCGAGGCCCATCGCCTCCATGCGCACGTTGCCGTGCGGGACCAGATACGCCTCGTTGAGCGCGGGCTTCGCCTTCTCCACGAGACGGAGATAGCCCTCAGCCGTTTCGTAATGCCAGTCGATCGCGTCCGAGTCGCCGTCGAGGCCCGCGAGGTTTTTTCGCCATGGCTCGATATATTTCTGAGGGAGCGGAGCCATGGCGATTCCGTCCTGACCGAGCACTTCCGTCGTTATGCCCTGCCGAATCTTCGGCTCCAGGGACGGCTCGACGAGCACCTTGAGATCGCTGTGACTATGCGTGTCGATAAAGCCCGGCGCGGCGACGAGCCCGTCAGCGTCGATGATTTTCGCGTCGGAACCGACGGATATGCTCGGCGCGATCCGCGCGATCGAGTCATTCTCGATCAGTATATCCGCCGCGAACCGCTCGCGCCGCGTTCCGTCGACGACGGTCGCGCCCCGTATCAAGATTGAAGACATAATTAACCTTTCCCGAGCAGAGCCTTAAGAATTCCGTAATAGCTTTCCGTCGCCTTTTCGAGCTCGGAAATCTCGACGTATTCGTTAATCGTGTGCGCGAGGTTTTCGCGCGACGGGCCCATGCCGACGGTGCGGATTCCGGCCTCGCCCGCGTAGTGGCTGCCGTTCGTGCAGAAGTTATATTGCGTGATTGACGGATTGAGGCCCATACCCGTAAGCTCGTCGACGATGTCGCGAACGAACGGTTCTTCTTTCCCGAAAAGCCAGCCGGGAAAGAAACGCTCGCCGGTGATTTCCTCGCCGGTATAGCACTTTTCCCGCCCCGTGGCGTAGGAAACTTTCGCCTTGATCTCCGGATGCGCGGCCGAAAGGTCTCGCAGGGTTTTCTCAATCGGCTCGAGCACGCTTTTCTTCGTCTCGCCGACGAGAAGACGTCGGTCGTACGTCGCGCGGCAATACTCGGGAACGACGGACGCGCCGGGATAGGGACTCGACTTAATGTCGGTGAGCTCGAGAATACCCTTGCCGAGCACGGGATGAACCGACGGCTCGAGCTTCCGGATAGCCTCGACGACGCGGCACATGGCGTATACGGCGTTCACGCCCTTTTCGGGGTTCGCCGAATGCGCGGGCACGCCGAAGGTCTCGACGACGACTTCGCCGCGGCCGCGCTGGCCGATTTTCAAATTGCACTCGGAAGCCTCGCCGATGACGACGAAGTCGGGCTTAACGCGCGCGCTCACGCTCCGCGCCGCGATACCCTCGAAGCACTCCTCGTGGACGACGCCGGCGACGTAAATCTCCCCGGCGAAATCGCGCTTCGTGTCCTCGGCGAAATTCGCCGCCGCGCACAGGAACGAGGCCACCGCGCCCTTCATGTCGGACGCGCCCCGGCCGTATATTTTCCCGTCGTGAATTTCGGCGGTGTACGGCGGATAGGTCCAGTCGGATTCCTTGCCGACGGGAACGGTATCCATATGCCCGTCGAACAGAACTTTTTTCCCGGGCTTCTTGCCGACGATTTTTCCGATTACGTTGCCGTAGCCGTCGACGAACACCTCGTCGAAACCGGCGCCCTTGAGATACGCGCCTATCGCGGACGCGACTCCGCCTTCCTCGCCGGAATAGCTTTTATGGCCGATCAGTTCGCGGCACAGCGCGACGACCGCGTCTTTTCTTTTTTCGCTCAGCATCGGGGAGCCTCCTTCTTTGGATACAGGCCGTCCCAGACGATCCTGCGGTAATTTTCGCGGTCGGTATCGCCCTCGGTGCTCACGAAAAGGAGGACCGATTTCTCGTCGATGCCGAGTTTCTTTTTCATATCGTTGAGGTTCGGGTCGCGCATGATCTCGGTCGCCACGCCGAACGCGGCCGCACCGCTTTCCCCGGAAACGACGCGGGCGTCGGTACCGACCGGGTTGCCGAGGATGCGCATCCCCTGCGCCGCCGCGTAGTCGGGCGCGGACACGAAATGATCCGCGTACGCGTCAAGCACTTTCCAGGCGACGGTCGCGGGCTCGCCGCACGCGAGGCCGGCCATAATCGTGTTCATGTCGCCGGTAACGGGGTGAATCTTTCCGTCGGCCGCCTCGGCCGTTCGGAATACGCAGTCGGCCGCGTTCGGCTCGACGATGGTCGTTATGGGCCGCTCGTCGCCGAGCGCGGCGGCGAAAAATCCCTGAACCGAGGCGGCGAACGAGCCGACGCCCGCCTGAAGGAAAAGGTGCGACGGCTTCGTGCCGTCAAGCTGCTTCCAGGTCTCGTAGGCGAGCGTCGTGTATCCCTGCATGATCCAGTTCGGGATATCCTCGTAGCCCTCCCACGCGGTATCCTGCACCATTACCCAGCCGCGCTCCTCGGCGTGCTTGTTCGCGAGGCGAACGGCGTCGTCGTAATTAAGTTCGGTGATGGACGCGTCGGCTCCCTCTGCGCGGATGTTCGCGAGCCGTTCGGCTGCGCTTCCTTTCGGCATATAGATGACGGACTTCTGGCCGAGCCGGTTCGCCGTCCACGCGACGCCGCGGCCGTGATTGCCGTCGGTAGCGGAGATGAACGTCAAGTCGCCCAAAGTCTTTTTTACTTCCGGGGAAACGATGCGATCGAACGTGAGCTCGTCGATCGAGACGCCGAGCTTTCCGGCGATCCATTGACCGATCGCGTAACTCCCGCCGAGCACTTTAAACGCGTTAAGGCCGAATCGATACGACTCGTCCTTGACGAAAACTTTCGCGACGCCGAGTCGGGCGGCGAGCCCGTCAAGGCTGACGAGCGGCGTTTCTCGGTACATGGGAAACGACGAATGAAAGCGATGAGCGCGCTTCGCGCTGTCGAGCCCGAGATGGTCGAGCGAAACGGGAAAACCCTTCCGCCGCGACCGCGTTACTATCTTGAATGATTCCATGCCGTATCTCCTTCCCGTGAAATTTCTTTTTTATCGCGCCAGGGAACGCGACCTTCTATGCACAGGCACGCGCACGCGCCGCATTCGTTGCAAAGCGAAGAGTCATGACGAACGGCCCGTTTCCCATCCGCGACCCCGGGGACGTTCGCGCGGTTCGGGCACACGTCGACGCAGTTCGAGCAGCGACCGCATTCGTCCTTGGGTTGATCCGCGGCATGCGGATCACTTGAAGCCGTCGCAGTTCTCGCATGAAAACGAGGACCTTTCCCCTCGGCCATGGCGCTCAAGGATGATGAGCGGATCGCCTCAAGCCGTTCCGCGTCGGCTCCCGTCCGCGGCGACCAACCTGACGCCGAAATCGCGCGGTTCATGTACGAAAGGTTTTTATATCCTCCCGGCGCGATTAACGCGGACGAAACCGTAATGGGGAATAAGCCGGCGTCGGCGAGAGACGAAACGTTCGAGCGGTCGGCGCCCCCGGAATACGAAAGCGGTAACTCGCTTCCGAAATCGCGGGCGAGAATCGCCGCCACGCCGACGGCGATCGGGAATAAATGAGCGCCGGAAAGATACAGGACGTCGCCGGAAAGTTCCCCACGAGAAGAGACCGGCAGCGTATTCGTCAGTTTTGCGCCAAAAACGCGGTTAACACCCCGCGCGAGATCGATGAGGCGGCGCAGCATCGCGGCAGCATCGTCATGCGAGAGATCATGCGCGAAAGAATCATCGAGCAGACGTTTTGGGTCGAAGCCGCTCGAGCGAAGGCTTTCGGCAACGCGATCCTTTCCGAGCAGCGTGGGATTCATCTTTAAATACACGTCGAGCCCTTTCTCGACGAGGAGGTGCCGGGCGATTTTCTCGATTTCGCCCGCAGGGCAGCCATGCATAGTCGAGAGCGTCACGCTCGCGCATACCCTCTCAGGGACTGAATCGATATCTTTCGCTGCAACGTTTTGAAACGCGCCGATGCTATCCAAGGTCTCGGCAACGCAGCCCTTCCATATCTCCGTCGCGCGCGCGTCCTTCATGGACTCGATAAATCCGTCGACCTTAGATGACTTGATTCCGTCCAGCGTATAGCCGACGCTCATGTAAAAAACGGGTTGGCCGGAAGACTCAAGACCGAACTCGCGCGATAGAATATGAATCAAAAACCATGCTTTCACGTATTCGTCACGCGCTTCCTCGACCGTAAGCTCGGTCGACCACTCGGTATTGAACACCGCCCCGTTCGCCGCGATGCAGGGCTTAAGGATACCGAGAGACTCGCCCTCAAGGACCTGCACGGTCTTCAGCTCGAAATGCCTCGCGCCCGCCGCCCATGAGGCGACGATGTTTTGCGCCATCTGCGTGTGGGGTCCCGCCGCGGGGCCGATCGGCGAAACGGAGGAAGAATCCATTTTTTCCACGGGCACAGAGAAGAGGCTGCGAGACCGTCGGTATTCGTCGAGGCATTGAGCGAGCAGTCGGGCAAACGGGATCGGCCTCATTTGGTTCTTCGTCATTCGCGTACCGCCTTCCATAGGGCTCGCGCGGCTTCCCTGCTTTTCGCGGCGATTTCCCTTTCATCTATTTCGGTAAACATCCCGTCGCGGAGGACGACGCGGCCGGAAACGACGACATCGACCGCCTGGCGGCCGCTTAATCCGAAAAGGATGTGCCCGTCCGCGTTCGTTCCGTCCATCGGCGTGTAGGGATGATAATCGAAAACTGAGATATCGGCGCAGGCGCCCGTCGCCAAGATGCCTGCGTTCACTCCCATCGTCCGCCGAAAGATCTCTCGGTTATTCGCGAAAAGTGACGCGGGAACCTCTCCCCACGCAGCCGAAGGGTTTCGAGAATCATGCTTGAGAAGGCAGTTTGCCGCCTTGAGCGACTCAAGCATATCGTTCGTATACCCGTCGGTTCCCAGACCGACGAGCACGCCGGCCTTTACCATGACAAGAACGGGAGGACAGCCGACGGCATTCGCCATGTTCGACTCGGGATTGTGCACGACGCAGGTATCGGCGGCCGCGAGCCGATCGATATCGGATTCATCGATATGGATGCAATGCGCGGCGATCGTTTTTTTTCCGAGGATGCCCGCTCGCTCGAGCCGCTCAACGACCGACACGCCGTAGGTTGACCGACAATGGGCGGCGTCGCTCGCGCCTTCGGCGACGTGAACGTGAAACCCGGCGTCGCCGGCGGCATCGCGACAACTCGCGAGGGTCGCGTCGGAAAGCGTGAACGACGCGTGAAGACCCATCATCGCGCCGATACGGTCGTCGTCGTTCGCGCGAGTTCTCGCGATAAAATCGGCGTTTTCCCCGATCGCCTCGAGAGCCTTTTCCGGTCCGTCCCTATCGGAAACCTCATAGCAAAGACAGGCCCGTGAACCGACAAGACGCGCGGCCTCCTCGATACGGGAGAGGCTTCCGGAAATCGCGCCGTATCCTGCGTGATGGTCGATGATGGTCGTCACGCCGCATCTGATCGACTCGAGAAAAAACGAAAGCGCACCATAATACGTTTGATCGAGCGTGAGCTTTCGGTCAATGCGCCACCATGTTCCCTCGAGAATCTCGAGAAAGTTCGACGGATTATTGCCGGGAATCGAAAGCCCGCGCGCGAAGGCGCTGTACGTGTGCTGATGGGCATTGATAAGGCCCGGCATGATGAGGCCGCCGCGAGCGTCGATGAATTCCCCACCGGGAAATTTCCGTCGAATATGGCCGGTCGCCCCGACGGCCGCGATTTTCCCGTCGAGGCACGCGACCGCGCCGTCATCGACCCACGGATTCTCCGCGTCTCGGGTCAAGACTTTTCCGTTTCCGACTATTAAAGCAGAGGTCATTGATTCACCGCCTGGGCAACGAACGACTCGAGTAGATTCAGGCACACGATTTTGCGATACTTGGCCGTCGAGCGCTGATCGTCGATCGGCGTGATGCGCTCCGAATACGACTCGCGTATTGTTTTCGCATTATCAACAAAATCAGAAACAGACTTACCTATCCATTGATTCTCGATATCCCGCGCGCGAATCGCCGTCGCTCCGACCGATCCCCAGGCCGCGGAAAACTGGGTAACCACGCCCGCGTCGACGCCGAACGTCGCCGCGAACGAAACCTTCGATATAGCTTGGGCGTTCCGCGCGCCGATTTTTCGGTAATACGTTTTCACGGTTGGGCCAACGTTCGAAAGATCGATAAGGACGCGCTCCAGGATCTCGTCCGATCGAAGCGCGGTTTTCCGCACGCCAAGAATGAAATCTTCTATTGGAATATCCCGTCGGACGATGGCGCCTACGCTTGAAAGAGACGCGAGCCTCACGCGAGCCGATAGCGCGTAAAGCACCGGCAGCGTATCTCCCGCGGGCGACGCGTTGCAGATATTTCCGCCGATCGTTCCGGCGTTCCTGATTCCCGGAGCCGCGACCAGAAACGCGCATTCGCGCACCATCGAGGGAACGCGCGCATCGATCTGCAAATTCGCGAAAGTCGCGCATGATCCGATTTCCAGTACACCGCCGGATGTACCGTCGGTAATCCAGACGTCAGTGAGTTCTTGCGCGCCGCAAAGAAACAAGGCGGACTCCATCGCGGGCTTCGCGACCATGAGATCGGTACCCCCGGCGAAAACGCGCGCGGCTGGATTATCGCGCCGATTACGGAGCGCTTCCTCGAGCGACGAAGGATAAAAAGCGGTCACCATAGCCCCTTCCCCTTCTCGGCGGCATTGAGAATCGCCTCGACGATCATGGAGTAGCCGGTGCAGCGGCATATATTTCCCGATATGGCGACGCGAACGTCGTCGCTCGACGGCCGCGGGTTCTTTGACAAAAGGGCCTCGGCGGCGAGCATCATGCCCGGCGTGCAGAAACCGCATTGCACCGCGCCCGCCTCGGCGAAACAAGAATCGAGCACGGCGAAGCGTTCGGTCTCCCGCAAGCCCTCGATCGTCAACACGGACTTTCCCCGGACGTTCCCCATCGGCGCGATGCATGAGCTCTGCAATTTGCCGTCGACGATGACCGAGCACGCGCCGCACTCGCCTTCCCCGCAGCCTTCTTTTGGGCCGGTCAAACCAAAGTCGCGCCTCAGCACGTCAAGGAGGCGATCGGTGGGCCCGCAATCGACGGAAACGCTCTTTCCGTTTAGTTCAAACTCAATCATGCGAGATTACCTCCATCAGTCGTTCCGGCGTGACCGGTATGAAATTAATGTTCGCGCCGACCGCCTGCTCCACGGCGGCCGAATAGGCGGGCGCCCCGCCGATAATCGTGAGTTCCCCGGCGCCCTTCGCGCCGAACGGTCCTTCCGCGTAAAAGTTATCGACTAACGCGGTCCGTATCGGCACGGCGTCCATCGCGGTCGGCACGATATAATCGGTCATGCTCGCCTGTCGGATTTTTCCGTCGACGCATTCCATTTTTTCGCACGATCCGTATCCGAGGGCCTGAAGCATGCCGCCTTCCATCTGCCCCCTCATGATAGTGTCGTCGATCGCGTTACCCACGTCGAACACGCCCCACGCGCCCGTAATCTCCGTCGTCGCGAGCAGCGTGTCGACCTCGACTTCCACCGCGTTTACGCCCCATGAGTAGGCGGGATAGGCGTCGCCGGTAAACGTCGCGAGATCCCAGGGAATCAGTTCGGGATGCCGATACCGTTCCTCTATCTCGGCCGCGACGCCCGGCTTCCATTCATCCTTTAACCGCAGGGCGGCCCGTTCAAGAAGCTTTCCGACGATCATGAGAGATCGGGACGCGACGGTCGGGCCGGAGTTCGGGACGCGATCGGTATCGGGATTTTCCACGATAACTTTTTCCAGCGGGATACCGAGCGACTCCGCGACGATCTTCGCGAAGGTTGTCTTGAGCCCCTGCCCCATATCGGTGTTGCTCGCGAGAATCTCGACCGTATCGTCGGCGCGTTTAGCGAGACGAACGACGGACTTGATGTAATCTTTCTCGGCCGATCCCGTGAAACCGCACCCATGAAGAAAAAGGGAGATGCCGATTCCCTTGCGAAATCGCCCGGTTTGACTCGCGTACCGCGCGCGCTTGCCGCGATATCCCGACATCGCGTCGATTTTTTCTATCATCTGGGGCATTACGATGTCGTGGTGAAAGATCCCGCGCGTCGACGAATAATCGCCCTTCCGCACGAGATGCCTTATCTTAAAGTCGAGCGGTTCCGCTCCGACGCGATTGGCGAGATGCGTCATCAGCGTCTCGATCGCGAAAAAAGCCTGCGGCGCGCCGAATCCACGAAAGGCCCCGTTCGGGACCGTATTACTCGCGAGCACCCGACCGTTCACCTTGAGGTTGTCGACGCGATACACGCCGGCCGCGGCGATGAGCGCGCGCTGAAGCACGACGCTCGATAGTCCCAGATAGGCTCCGCCGTCGAGCGTTATATCCGAGTCGAGGGCCGTCACCGCGCCCGATGCGTCAAGCGCAGCCCGATACGTAATGCGCGAAGGATGGCGCTTCGTCGTCACCGCCATATCCTCTCGCCGGTCGAAAACTGCCCGAACCGGATGGCCGCAGGCGCGAGCGGCGACGGCGACCTGACAGCCGAGCAAAGAGGGGTAGTCTTCTTTTCCGCCGAAGGCCCCGCCGGTCGTCGCCTGAACGACGCGTACGTGTTCCTCGTCGAGCGCCATCGTCGGCATGAGCGCGTTTTTCACGTAATACGGGCACTGCATCGAGCCGTATACGGTGCTTTTTCCATTTTCAAAAAAACCGATGGCTCCCTGCGGCTCGATGTACGCCTGTTCCTGGTACCCCGTCTCGAAACTTTCCTCAACTACCGAGGCAGCCGCCGCGAACGCCGCGTCGATATCGCCTTTCGCGTACTGATAGGAGACGACTGTATCGGCGTCCGCTCCGAAAAGTTCGGACGAAGGCAAGTCTTCATAGTCGACCTCGACAGCGCGAACGAGGCCCCGAAGCGCGTCTTTGTCGGGCCCGACGAGCATCGCGATGGCCTCTCCGACGAAGCGAACCTCGCGCTCGGCGAAAATCGGCTGTTCGCTCGTAACGACCTTCAGAAGGTTCACGCCGGGCACGTCGCGATAGTCGACCGCGCGATACCCTTCGGGCAGGGACGGAATGCGAACGGCCACGATACGCGCATGCGCGCGGCTCGATCGAACGAAGGCGCTTTGGTACATCCCGTCAAATTCAAGATCGGCGATGTATCGCGCGCTGCCGTCCGCTTTTTCGCCATGGTCCTTTTTTCGGACAGACTTAGATATTTCCATCGTTGAGGCTCCTTCGGATAAACTCCCCGGAAGAGAAGCGCGTCTCCCCGCGGTCGACGATAGCTTTTCCCCGCAAGAAAACCGTCTCGATTTTTCCCTTCGTCTCGCGGCCGTGATAGACGCTCGACGCATCGTCAATCGCGGAAACGGCAAGCGGATCGAATATCACCGCGTCGGCGTCGGCGCCGGGCAAGAGATTTCCCTTTCGGGGGAAAAGCCCGTGGGCTCGGGCCGGCCCGTCGGTAAATTGCGGAATGACGGAGGCGCCGAATTCCGTAAACATGTTCACGAAGGAATACCGGATGCCCCCGATTCCCATGGCGATATCCCGCGTGGACTCGCGGCGTTTTCGCTCGTCCGGGAACACGCAGTGATCGGTCCCGATCGCCGTAAACGAACCGATATGGGAGCGAAGCGATTGCCGCTCGCGCTCTTCGCGAAGCGGCGGCGTCATCGTGTAGCGCCAGCCGTCGGAATCGGAGTACCGCTCGCTTGAGTGGATAAAATAGTGCGGACAACTCTCGAGCGCGATCGTTCCGTCGGCAAGCTCGGGCGAAAACGAGCGAACGAGCTCGGAGACGGTACTTCCCGCGCTGACGTGCACGATATACAGGAGTCCCCTCGTCTCCCGCGCCATGAGCGCGAGGTTAGCGACCGCGGTCAATTCGCTGATAACCGGGCGCGAACGCTCGTGATCGGCGACCCGTATCGAGGAGGCCGTCGACAAAAGATCGTCGTTCTCCGCATGGACAGATATGCGAACCATTTTTTCTCGGGAACGGGAAAGAAGTTCGTAAATGCTTCGATCGTAAGTTCTTCGGTCGGTATCGGAATACGTGGTGAATAACTTGATCGACGGAATGCCGCTCTCGAGACAGGCGTCCATGACCTTTTCGGCGCCATCGCTCGGGTTCGCGAGCGTCGCGTGAAACGAAAAATCGGTTACGCTATCCGAGGCGAGCGCGCATCTCTCGGCAAAGGCGGAATGTATTCCCGCAGCAGTTTTTACCGGATCAAGAAAATCGACATAGGTCGTCACGCCGCCGAGAGCGGCCTGCATCGAGCCTGAGCGAAAATCGTCGACCGTGCGGTTCGAGCCGACGCCGAGTGAAAAGTGCAC
>QKAR01000018.1 GCA_003246335.1 Spirochaetales bacterium
CGGATTATGTTAATAATGCCTGGTGGCCATAGTGGAGAGGTAATACCCGTTCCCATCCCGAACACGGAAGTCAAGCTCTCTTACGCCGATGATACTGCTGCAAAGTGGGAAAGTAGGTAGCTGCCAGGCTTTTTTATTTTAAAAATAATGCGTACATCATCGCTGTATCCACCGTTTCGTGGTTATTTTTCGCGTGATGTAGCCGCTCCAAGCCCGTAGAGTTTATGACTATGTCCCCGGTTTCTTTCCCTCAGCTCCTTGAAGAATTGCGAAAATCATAGTATTCTAAAGATAATAGACGTGTCGGAGGTTCATATGGCGGCTGGCGATTCGCAATTTCAGCTTGTGACTTTTCAACTTGGCGAAGAATTGTATGGCGTAGACATTATGGACGTAAAGGAAATCGTTCGGGTGCAGGATGTTCGTCCAATTCCGAACGCGCCGTACTACGTTGAGGGAATCTTTAACCTTCGCAGCGAGATTATTCCCATCATCAATCTCCATAAGCGCTTTCACCTAAAAAAAGCGCAATTAGACGAAGGCGATGAATATTTAGGTGGGTTCATTATCATTAATATAGATGGGAATAAACTCGGAATTATCATCGATCGCATCGCCCGTGTCGTGATGATTCAGCAATCCGATATTCAACCACCGCCTCAGATGATTAGCGGTATCGGCGCCGAGTATATTACCGGCGTTATCCGGCAGGAAAACGGTTATTTAATAGAGTTGGATACCCGCAGATTATTTAATCCGAAAGAATTGCAGAAACTCGCAAGTCTATAACTTACGCGACGAGCTTTACGGTCGCAAACGTTTGGTGCACATGAAATTACCGGTTTATAGTTCTACGATCCGCCGCAGGGAAATGGACGCGGTTCTCACTTGCATGGTGTCCGAAAAAATCGGGCCCGGCGAGACGAATTTGCGCCTTACTCAAATCGTGCGCGAATCTTTTTTAGTCGAGGGCGCCGCCGCGGTCCGTAGCGCCGCCATTGCGTTCCAGTTCGCAGTTACTGCCTTGGATCTGCCCGTCGGTTCGGGCATCGTTATTTCGGCTCTTGCGCCGGCATGGCATTATCAAGTCGTGTCGAAGTTGGGATTTTCCCCAATCGTCGCCGATGTAGATCCCGACACCGCTTTAATGCCGCTCGCTTCCGTCGAGGACGCTATTTCTCGTGGGGGGAGGGTTATTCTCTATCACGAAACCCTTGGCTTTTTGCCTGATTTTTATCCGATTCTCGCCTTAAACGTCCCGCTTATCGAGGATATTTCCCAAAGCGCCGGCGCCGAATTCGGCGGAAAGAAGGCTGGGCAATTCGGCGTGTTCTCGATTCTCGGACTTGAGGAACGCGATATTTTGACCGCCGGAGGCGGCGCGCTTTTAATCTCGCCGAATAAGCGAGAATCCATCGTGTTAAAAAAAATAGCCGACGAGGCGCCGGTGACCGATATATTGCCTGATATGAACTCGGCGCTCGCGTACGTACAGATTAAAGAATCGACTCGCAACGCCATAATGCGCAAGGATATTTCGGAAGGCTTTATGCGCTCGGTCTTGCAAAGCCGGCACAAAACGATCGTTCAAGGCGGAGATGGCCTTTCCTCGAATTATTCGTTTCCGGTTATTTTGTCGAGCGGTGTTAAGGAAGTTAAGCAATACGCGAATCGAAAAGATATTGAAATAGAGCCGGCTTTTGCCGGTACGGTCATTGACCGTTATGGCGAAACGCTTGGCGAATTGCCCAACGCCCGGTCGTTACTCCTACGGTGCGTGCTTTTTCCGCTATACCCCCGCCTTGGCGCGAGTAACGCGGCTAAAATCGCGAAAATTCTCGCCACTTTGCCGTGATGGGAGCGCCCGGTGCGAAAGAAAGCGATAGCGATAGTAAATACCTATAAATCCTCCGCTTTCGCGCTGTCGGAGGAAATTCGAGCCGAACTCTCGCGGCGAGACGTGGATTGCCTTCGGTTCGATTATGACGGGATTTCGATCGACAACCCCTTTGGCTCTTTTGATTTCGCCATCACGCTTGGCGGCGATGGAACCGTTTTGTTCGCCGCCCGCCATTGCGCGCCTAAAAACATTCCCATTTTTCCCATTAACCTCGGGGAGTTTGGCTTTATCGCGGGCATTCAGCCAAACGCCTGGCAGCAGCCCCTCGATGACTATCTCGACGGCAGGACGGTCGGCAATACGCGTATGATGCTGACCGCGCGGGTCCTGCGCGGGGGCGCGGAAGTTTTTTCATCAATAGCCTTGAACGACGCCGTCATTTCGGGGAACGGGATCGCGAAAATCGTCCGTCTTTCGGTAGAATTTAACGGCGCGTCGTTCGGCATGTATAAAGCCGACGGCATAATAGTAGCGACGCCGACCGGTTCAACCGCGTATTCCGCCGCGTCGGGAGGCCCAATCCTCGCGCCGGATTTATCAGCCTTCGTTCTTTCGCCCATTTGTCCGTTTTCGCTCTCGAATCGCCCGATTGTCCTTCCCTCGAGCGGGGTAATGCGCATTAACGTTCTGGAAATGCGCCATAAATCGGCGCTGTTGACGATCGACGGCCAGGAAATGTTTCCTTTGCGCGAAGGCGACGCGATATTCCTCGAGGAAGCGAGCCATCGCGTGCGCCTGATCGGTTGCGATACCGACGTTTTTTACGCGGCCCTTCGCTCTAAGCTGAATTGGTCGGGGGCTCCGGTAGCGCCCGCGCAAACCGGCGGCTACCATGCTTGAGGATTTAGCGGTAAAGGATTTTGCCTTAATCGATTCCGTTTCGCTCGAGTTCGGCGCGGGACTAAATATCCTTTCCGGGGAGACCGGCGCGGGAAAATCCATACTCATCGGCTCGCTCACGTTCTTGCTTGGCGGCAAAGCCGACGCCGACGCCGTCAGAAAGGGCGCCGAAGAGGCCCGCGTTTTCGGTACCGTTCGACTGGAGGATAGCGCTAAGCTCGCGCGGGCTTGGCTCTCGGAACGCGGCATCCCGATAGAGGAAAATCGGGTGTTGCTTCGCCGGACGCTCAAAGCTTCCGGAAAGAGCAGCGCCTGGATTCAGGATACGCCCGTGACGCGGGGCGAATTGTCGGAGTTTACCTCTTTTTTAGTTGATATCCATGGTCAGCATGACCATCAGTCCTTGCTGAAAGTCGATGAGCATCGTCGCTTTCTCGATTCGTTCGCCGGCATCGACTCAGACGTCGCGGACTTTACCGCCTTGTACGTCGCGCTTGGCGCGAAGCGCAAGCAGCGGGACGAAATAACGAATAACGAGGCCCAACGCCGCGAGCAGGGAGATTTTCTGTCATTTGCCCTCGAGGAAATCCGAAAAGCCGCGCTTAAGCCGACCGAGGAAGACGATCTCGAGAGCGAGGAAAAAAGGCTTGCGCAACATGAGCGCCTCTATGCCGCCATCGACCAATCGGCGGAGCTGATTTCTTCCCACGAAGGCGTCGTTCCCGCGTTGAAGAAAATACGCGCCTCACTTGAGCAGGGGTCGGCGATCGACGCTTCGCTCGCGGCTCTTTCGAGTCGCGTCGAGAGCGCTTTTTACGAGCTAGAGGACGTATCGGAATCCCTGCGTCAGTATCGGGACGCGCTCGTTTTCGACCCGGCCCGGCTCGAGGAAATCGAGGAACGCCTTTCGCTCATCTATAAGTTAAAGAAAAAGTACGGCAAAACCATCCCCGATATTCTTTCATGGGCAACCGAAGCCGAAGCGAAGTTAGCGCTCCTTTCCGACGGGGAAAACGCGCAAGCGCAAATTGACGCGGAAATAACGTCGCTCGAGAAAAAAATTTACGCGCTCGGATCATCGATCTCGCAGCGCCGCGAACGGGCGGCCGCGCGGCTGAAAAGCTCCGTCGAGGAAGTGCTCTCGGCGCTCGGTATGACCTCGACCGAATTTACCGTGTCCGTCGGCAAGAGAAATTCATCCGAGGGCGCGTCGCTCCCCGCCGTCCCCGGAGGCGCGACGATGAACGCGGGGCCCTATGGGTTCGACGTCATCGAGTTCATGATAAGCCCGAACCTCGGGGAACCCCTGCGCCCGCTCGCCAAAATAGCGTCCGGCGGCGAACTATCCCGCGTCATGCTCGCCCTCAAGACGGCCCTCGCCGACGCGGACGAGTCGGGAACGCTTATTTTCGACGAGATTGACGCCGGCATTGGCGGCGAAGTCGCCCTCGCGGTCGGCGCATACTTGCGGCGCCTGTCCATGCGCAAGCAAATTTTATGCATCACCCATCTTGCCAGTATCGCCGTAAGGGCGGATAATCAAATAAAGATCGAAAAATCGTCAGAGCAGGGCAAAACGGTAACGCGGGCCTATCCCGTGACCGGCGACCTTCGGGTTTCGGAAATCGCCCGCATGCTCGCCGGCGACGTATTAAGCGAGGCCTCGACTTCGCACGCGCGGGAGCTCTTGGCGAAGTTCGCGCAATAACCGGGTTTCGTGCCCGCTACCTGAGGAGATAACGCATGGCGAAGGTAACCGACGAAGCGAGGCAGATGTACGGCGAGCAGGTCGCCTCGTATCAGCAGCAAATCGACGCGCTTCTCATTCGCGAGAAGAATATGCTGATGATGATCGAGAAGGATTCCATGGGCGCTTCGTACAAGAAGCTCATGCTCACGGACGAAATGCTGTACCTTTCGACGCTCTATCTTTCCAAACATTCCCTGTCGGTTTCCGTCCTAGGCGTGAAGAACGAGGACGCGCTCAACGACGCGAGAAAATCCCTCTATAAGGCGGTTATTTATCTCGAGGAAGTCGTATCGAATTTCATCGACGTACCGTTCACCGACTACGCCGACAAAGTCGACGAGATTAAGAACCTCCCGCAGTCGAAGCGGTATTTGCTCGTGCGCAAACTCGGGCTCGCCATACGGCTCGTTATGGACGCCTATGGGGATAACACGAAATGGCGCTGGGCCTTCGTGGAGCTCGAGGCGCGTTTCGCCACGGTCGCGAAAAATATTCTGGATCTCAAAACCGCGTCGAAAGACGGCCTTGACCATGCTTCCCCGGACTACGACGACACCGTCTACCATCTGCGTCTCGTGAAGCGATTGCTTGGGCAGGCCGCCGACCGATACCGGGAAAAGTACGAGCTTTCCACCGGACGCATCGACGATTTTAGGCTCGGCATCAGCTATTTGCTCGCCCTTCGCCGCATCCACCTCATCCTTAACGAGCGCAATGAGGCGGAAGAGGCCAAAAAAAAGGCCGACGTTTGGAAGGATAAAATGGAGAAGGACCACAAGCGAAGCGAGTCCCAAAAGAAATGAGCCGCCATTCCGTCATTCTTGACGTAGATACCGGGCACGACGACGCGGTCGCGATAATGATGGCCGCGGCCTCGCCGGAAATTGACCTCGTCGCCATAACGGTAACCGCGGGGAACCAGTACCTTCCGAAAACGCTCGCGAATACGCTCAATGTCTGTTCCGAGCTATCGATAGACACTCCCGTGTACCCGGGCATGACCGCGCCATTGCTTCGCGACCTTGTTCCCGCGCCGCTCATTCACGGCGAGTCCGGTCTTGACGGGCCGATTTTCGGGCCGTGCGCGAAAAAGGCGGAAAAAGAGCACGCTGCCCGGTTCATCGTTGACGCCGTCATGTCGGCGCCGCCGGGGACGATCACGATCGTCGCGGTCGCGCCCCTCACCAACGTCGCGATGGCGATAAAGCTTGAGCCTCTCATCGCACTGAGACTGAGCGAGATCGTGGTTATGGGCGGCTCGATGCGCGCCGGCAACGTGACTCCCTCGGCTGAATTTAACATTCACGCCGATCCAGAGTCGGCCGCTATCGTTTTTTCGAGCGGCGCGCGCGTCACCATGCTTGGGCTCGACGTTACGACGAGAGTCGTGCTGACCGCGGAACGGCTCGATTTTTTATCGCGCCTTCCCGGGAAGGCGGCCTCGCTTTTCTCCGCGAGCATGCGCCACTATTCCGCCGCCTGCCAAAAATACGCGGGAGAATGTCCGGCCCTGCACGATCCGTCGTGCGTCGCGTACGCGATCGATCCCTCGATCGTCCAAAAAAAATTCTTGAACGTGCGGGTGGAGTGCGCCGGGGCGCTTACCCTCGGTCGCACGGTTGTCGACGAATCCGGGGTATCGGGGCTCGCGCCCAACGTTTACGTCGCCGTTTCGTACGACGCGGACCGATTTTGGCCCTTGCTTGAGGCATCGCTGCTAAAATACCGTGGGTAGCGAAAACGGCGGTTTCCGTCGTGCTCTTGAGCTATATTTTGAAAGTGGCTATACTGCAGAAAGTACGCGATTTTGGAACATCGCGTATTAAAAAGATCAGGAGGATTTATGAAGAAACTCATCACCGTGCTTGTTGCGTTAGCGACGACGCTCGCGGTATTTACCGGATGCGCCAAGAAAACCGAGGCGGCCGCTACCGAGACTAAACCGACCATTCGGCTCATCACCGACGCGACCGGAATCGACGACAAGTCGTTCAACGCCGCCGCTTGGCGCGGAATTCTCGCGTTTTACGGCGACACTTGGGATAACCAGGCTGGCCGCGGCAAGCTCTATGACGTCGTAACCTGCCAGACTCAGGATAAATACATCCCGAACCTCAAGCAGGCCGCCGACGAAAAATACGGCATTATCTGCGTTACCGGCTTCACTTTCGCCGACGCCCTCGGCGAGGTCGCCCCGCTGTATCCCGATCAGAAGTTCATGATCGTCGACGTTGACTGGGTCAACCAGCCGAACGTGCTTCAGTACGTGTTCTCCGAGCATCAGGGTTCGTATCTCGTCGGAGTCGCGGCTGCGCTCAAGGCCCAGGCCGACGGCATCGCCAACCCGAAATTCGGTTTCATCGGCGGCATCCCCGGAGCGACGATCACGAAGTTTGAAATCGGTTACATTGAGGGAATCAAGTCCATTTTCCCGAACGCCCAGGTTCTCGACTACTACGCGAACGATTGGGGCAAGCCCGAGCTCGCGAAAGCCCAGGCCAAGAACTGGTATGATTCCGGCGTGTATGCCATCTACTCCGCCGCCGGCGGTACCGGTAACGGAACCATCGCCCAGGCTAAGGAATATCGCAGCCAGGGAAAGAACGTGTGGGCCATCGGCGTCGATTCCGACCAGTATGAGGAAGGCGTGTACGCCGACGGAAAGTCCGCCGTTCTCACCTCGATGCTGAAGAGCGTCGAGACCGCGACGCAAGACGCGCTCAAAGCCATCGAGTCCGGCTCGTATCCGAGCGGAGTCGTCGTTCTCGACATGAAGGCGAACGGTATCGGATTCTCCGAGCGCAACGCCGAGCTTGGCGCCGAGAACATCGCGAAAATCAACGCGGTTAAGCAGGACATCATCGACGGTAAGATCACCGTTCACGCGACCTACAAAGACGCTCTCGCCGCCGGCGCCGTGCCCGAAGGCCTTGGCGCTAAAGACAACTAATTTGTAGCAGACGGGTTCAATGAGGGGCTGTTTGGCGCGTACGCGCCGGACAGCCCATTTTTATGCGGGTTTTGAACGCAATCGGAGACTGGTGAATGGAAAGTAACGCGATCGAGATGCTCGGCATCACGAAAAAATTTCCCGGGGTTCTCGCCAACGATCACATCGATTTGCGCGTGCGCGATAACGAGGTACACGCGCTTCTCGGCGAGAACGGGGCGGGTAAATCGACTCTCATGTCAATTCTTTTCGGCTCGTACGATCCCGACGAGGGAATCATAAAAATTCGGGGAAAAGAAGTTAAAATCAAGGATCCCAACGCCGCGACGGCGCTCGGTATCGGGATGGTTCATCAGCACTTTAAGCTGGTTCATAACTATACCGTCACCGAAAATATCGTGCTCGGCATCGAAAGCCGGAATAAGTTTGGGTTCCTTGACCTTAAGAAGGCGGAGAAACGAGTCGCGGAACTTTCGGATCGGTACGGCTTGAAAGTCAACCCGCGCGACCGCATCGAGGACATAACGGTCGGCATGCAACAGCGCGTGGAAATACTGAAGACGCTGTATCGAAACGCCGATATCCTCATTTTCGACGAGCCGAGCGCGGTGCTTACCCCGCAGGAAATCGACGAGCTCATGGACATCATTCGGCGTCTCAAGGCCGAGGGCAAGACCATAATCCTCATCACGCATAAACTGCGAGAGATCAAGGCAGTCGCCGAGCGCTGCACCGTCCTCAGGCGCGGTAAGTACGTCGGAACGGTCGATGTCGCCACGGTGAGCGAGCCAGAGATGGCCGAAATGATGGTCGGCCGGGCGATAAAATTCGAGATCGATAAGGGGCCGGCCTCTCCCGGAAAAACCTTATTATCGATTAAGGATTTGTCGGTCATGAATTCGCGCGGCATCGAAAGCGTTCACGGTCTGTCGCTCGACGTTCGCGCCGGCGAAATCGTCGGCGTTGCCGGCGTCGACGGTAATGGCCAAACGGAGCTCATTTACGCCATTACCGGCCTTGCCCCGGCGGGGACCGGCTCCATTTTCGTTGATGGCGTTGACGTCACGAACATGACCGTGAAGCAGCGTATCGAGGCGGGAATCGGGCATATACCGGAAGATCGGCATCGCCATGGGCTCGTCCTCGATTTTTCCATCGCCGAGAATTGCGCCCTCAAGAACTACGATAAAGTACCGTACTCGACCCGCGGGGGATTCTTGAATTCCCCCGCCATGGCGAATCACGCGGCCGAGCTCATTACCCAGTACGACATTCGCGCCGGCGAGGGGCCTTCTATGCGGGCCCGCAACATGTCCGGCGGGAACCAGCAAAAAGTTATCATCGCCCGCGAGATTGACCTTTCGCCGAAAGTGCTCATCGTCGCTCAGCCGACGCGCGGACTTGACGTCGGCGCGATCGAGTATATCCGAAAGCGCATCGTGGCCGAGCGCGATAAGGGTAGGGCTATCCTGCTCGTTTCGTTCGAGCTCGACGAGATCATGAACCTTTGCGACCGAATCGCGATCATCTCGAAGGGCGTTATCGCTGGCGTGTTCGCGGACGGGGAAGTCGACGAGCACCAGATCGGCCGCATGATGGCCGGCTCGAAAAAGGAAGAAGTTATGCAGGGGGCAGACCGATGACCGGATTGAAAAAGAGAAGAACGTTCGGTGAGCTGCTCATGAGCTCGGACGCGGCAATTTCGGTACTGGTCGTCTTGCTTGGATTCCTATGCGGGACTATTCTCATTTTGAGCGTGAGCCGAAATCCACTTAACATGTATAAGGCGCTCGTTCAGGTGCTTACGGGATACAATATCGACCGCGGCAGGTGGTACGTGCGGTACGTCGGCGAATGGCTTGCCCAGTCGATGCCCTTCATTCTCTGCGGTCTCTCGATGGCTTTCGCCGCGCGCGTTGGCCTGTTCAATATCGGCGGCGAGGGCCAGTACGTGGTCGGCCTTACCGTCGCGCAAATCTTCGCCCTGCTCGGCCCGCAGGTCTCTTTCCTGCACTGGTTCCTCGCGCTCGTTCTCGCGATGGTCGGCGGCGCGTGTTGGGGCGGAATCGTCGGCTGGCTCAAGGCGAGGTTCGAGGTTTCCGAGGTCGTCGCGACCATCATGCTCAACTACATTGCCTTGTACGTCTCCCGAATTCTCATCATGGCCCTTCCCGGGACGAATACGTATAAGACCGCCGACTATCCGACGACCGCCTTGCTTTCGTCTCCGTTTCTTCAAAAAATAACCGCGGGGTCAACGCTGAACCTCGGAATCATTTTCGTCGTCATCGCGGTGATCGTATATTGGCTCATCATCGAGAAAACGCGGCTCGGCTTCGGGTTGCGGGCCACGGGCTTCAATAAAGAAGCGGCGCGATACGGCGGCATTCCCGTCGTGAAGAGCATCGTTCTTTCCATGGCCATAGCGGGCGCGTTCGCCGGGCTCGCCGGGGGAATCGTCGCGCTTGGCTCGTTTAAATACGGACGAGTGCTGGCGGGCAACGACGGTTACGGCTTTACCGGAATCGCAGTAGCCCTTGTTGGCAACAATACCGCGGGCGGGAACCTGCTCGCCGGTCTCCTCTTCGGGATGCTCTCCTCCGCGCAGCCGCTCATGGAATCGAACGGCATTCCGAAGGAAATCACCTTCATCATTCAGGGACTCGTCGTCATTTTCGTCGCCATCCGCGCGGGATTCCGCATGATCGTTAATCTTCTGTCGAAGAGCAAAGCCGCGAAGGAGGGCAAGTAACCATGGAAAGCATACTCGGGAAAATCCCGACCATACTGATGCTGGTGTCGCCCATATTGATCACCGCGACCGGCGGCATGATTTGCGAGCGATCCGGCGTCGTCAATATCGCGCTAGAGGGATTAATGGTTTTCGGCGCGTTCGCCGCCGCGGCCGCGCAGTATTTCCTTTTTCCGGTTTTGGGGTCGGGCGCAGTTTGGGTCTCGCTTCTTATCGGCGCGATCATCGGCATGGTCTTTTCCTCGATTCACGCGTTCGCCTCCATTTCGCTGAACGCGGACCAAACGGTCTCGGGAACGGGCATCAACCTGCTTGCGAACGGAGTGACGATATTCCTCTCTCAAATTCTCTTTCATCAGGATCGAACGAAACAATTCCAGAAGGGAATGGAGGCAGGACTCGGGGATATTTATCCGACGGCCTATATCGCGCTCGCGGTGATACTCCTTACCTGGTTCGTTCTGTATTTGCGGCCGTTCGGCCTTCGGCTGCGCTCTTGCGGCGAGAACCCGCAGGCCGCCGCGTCCGTCGGGATAAACGTGAAGAAAATCCGCTACATCGCGGTTCTCTCGTCCGGTTTTCTCGGCGGGCTCGCCGGCGGTTGCCTCGTGCTGACCACGAACACGCAGTTTACCTCGACCGCGGTCAATGGCCACGGATTCATCGCGCTCGCGGTCGTTTCGTTTGGGCGATGGCGGCCGATCGGAATCACCGGCGCCTCCCTTTTGTTCGGGACCGCACTCGCGTTTTCGATCATTGCCGGCGGTATTCCGACGTTCCGTGTCGTGCCGACGGAAATATTCAACATCATTCCCTACGCGATTACCCTTTTGACGCTCGTGATTTTCAGCGGTAAAAATTACGCGCCGCTCGCCGCGGGCCGTCCCTACGAGAAAGGCGCGAGCTGATGGCGACGCCGCACAATTCCGCCGCTCGCGGTCAAATCGCCGAAACCGTGCTCCTTCCCGGCGACCCGAATAGGGCGCGCTTCGTCGCCCGAGAATTCCTTACCGAGTCCGAGGAAGTCACGAACGTTCGCGGCATCCCCGGATACACGGGGCTGTGGCGCGGCGCGAAGGTGTCCGTCATGGCGTCCGGAATGGGTGGTCCTTCCGCCGGCATTTATTCCTACGAGCTGTACTCGTTCTTCGGCGTCGAGCGGATCATACGCATCGGTACCGCCGGGGGCCTTCGGGATTCCCTCGAGCCGGGCGACTTGGTTTTCGCCGTGTCGGCTTCGACTGACTCCAATTACGCGCGGCAGTATTCGCTTCCCGGCACCTTCTCCCCCTGCGCGGATTACTCCCTTCTCGAGCGGGCGGTCGCGGTCGCTCGTTCTACTGGCGTCAGCTTTAGCGTCGGTCAGGTTTTTTCCTCAGATTATTTTTCCGAGTATAACGCGTTGGGTCCCGATGCCTCCTGGAAAACGTGGGCGAGGGCCGGATGCGTCGCGCAGGATATGGAAACGTACGCGCTTTACTGCAACGCGTCCTGGCTCGGAAAGTCGGCGCTCTCGATACTGACCCATACCGACTCGTGCGCGACGGGAAAATCGATCCCCCCCGATAGACGTCAATCGTGCCTCGAGCCGATGATTCGCGTCGCCTTAGAGATCGCGACATGATCGACCGCGACGGCTTCCTCGCGCTTATGAGGGATCGCTACGCCTGTAAGAGATTCTCGGCCGAGCGTCGCGTCGATGACGCCGAGGCGGCGTACGTGCTTGAGTGCGGCAGGCTTTCCCCGTCGTCGTTCGGGCTTGAGCATTGGCATTTTTTCGCCGCGCGTTCCGCGTCCGCGATCGCTAACCTTAGGAAGGCGTGCTTTGACCAGGACGCCGTCGGGACCGCGTCCTTGGTTGTCGTGATTGCCGCCCGACGCGCGCCCGCGTACGATCCGCAGGGGCCTTTCGTCGCCTCGCGCGGCTCGCGCTTCCCCGGCACCCTTTCCGCCTTCGTCGAGGATTTCTCGGGCTATTACGATTTTTTACGGGAAAATAACATGCTCGACCATTGGGCGCGTTCCCAATGCTACCTCGCCTGCGCGAACATGATGACTGGCGCGGTGGCCTCCGGAATCGATTCGTGCGCCATCGAAGGCTACGATAACGAGATGGTTCTTGAGTCCCTTGGGCTTTCGCCGTGCGAATGGGAAACCGGGATAGTAGTCGCCTTCGGCCACGCGGCGCTCTCGGAATCTCGCGAAAAAATCCGCGCTCCGTTTTCGGAGGTCGTCACGTATGTTTGACAAAGCGTTCGTCCTGAAAATTTTCGAGGGTTTTTCCATCGAGCGATGGAACGATCTCGTTCGGCCGCTCGAACTCATCGAGATGGACAAGACCGCGGAAAAAACCGTGCTCGCGTACATGCTCGGAAAAATGGAAGAGGCTCGGGGAGGGACGATAGACTGGAACGCAGTCATCTATGGCTCCCTGTTCGATCTCTTGCGAAAAATCGCGCTTTGCGACATAAAGGCCCCCGTTCAGCGAATGATACACGATGAGTATCCCGAGGAATTCGATCGGTTGAACCGCTGGGTCGTCGAGCAGTATCGGCCGATCATATCCGACCCTCGGCTTTTCGATGGCTTCTCTTCCTACGTGCTTTCGGCTCCCGACAAGGGCGATCTTACGTGGCGCGTCGTCCGCGCCGCGCATAAGTACTCGACGCGCCGCGAGCTCGACATGATCCGCCCCGTCAACGAAAGCGCGCGGCTCGTCGGCATCGATGAGGGCCTCGACCGCGACATGGAAAGCTTTCTCGACTTGCGCGGCGTTCAGTTGCTTATCGCGAAGCGACTGGCCTTTGACTTCATCATGGAGGTCGAGAAACTTAGGTTTCAGACGCGATGGAACCAAACTCCGCGCGTCCCGAGGACGAGCGTGTTGGGACATTCCTATTTCGTCGCCGCGTTGACCCTTCTCATGAGCCGCGCCGCCGGCTGCGGCGAAATCCGCGTCTACGATAATTTCTTCTCGGCCCTTTTTCACGATCTTCCCGAGGCGGTTACCCGCGATATCATTTCGCCCGTGAAGCAGGCGACGCACGAGCTTCCGGGCATCGTGAAGCGCATCGAGGATCGGATCGTCGAGCGGGAGCTCATTCCGCTCATGGACCCGTCCTTTCGCGATGAGCTCATGTATTTCACGAATATGGAATTCGAGAATCGGATAATTGGAGAGGACGGAATGCCGCGGTCCGTCTCGGTCGAGGACCTCGCCGGTTGCGCGGACGCGGGGAAAAAGCCCACCGACGGAAAAATCGTGCGCGCGGCCGACCATATCGCGGCCTTTATCGAGGCGGACGCGTCGATTCGCTACGGCATTACCTCAAAACACCTGCGAGACGGGAGAAAGAACATACTCGCCCTTTATCCGCGCGGCAAAACCGTGAATGGCCTAGACGTCGCGGCTTTTTTCGCGGAATTCCCCGAGTAACCGACAGGGGCCCCCTTTCGCGCGCGGAGCTAATCGAGAATGGTGACCTCGACGCGGCGATTTTGCGATCTTCCTTCGTTTGTCGCGTTGTCCCCGATCGGCCTCGTTCCCCCGTATCCCGCGTAGATAAACCGATCCGCCGGTATGCCCCGGCGCACGAGCTCGTCGACGGTTTTTTTCGCGCGTTGGACCGAAAGGGTCTTTTCACCTTCCGGTTTACCTACCGCGGCAGTGTGTCCCTCGACGAGGAAATGTCCCTCGGGAACGAGTTTAAGCGCGTCCGCGATGGCGTCCAGTCGCCAGGATTCCTCGGTCAATATTTCGTCGCTGTCGGCCTTAAATCTTAGGGCGCGTACGGATAGTCGTACGCCTTGCTCGGTTTCTTCCACCGCGAATGCCGATTTCGGCGCCTCGGAGGCGATTTTTTCGGCGATCGTGGCTTCGCCCGCGTCGACGACGGTTTCCGCTTTTGTTGTCGTCGCCGTCTTGCCGTCTTGGCCCGATTTCGGTGATGGAGACTGATCGCTCGTGCCACTTGTCGGCCGCGGGTCGGCTTGCGCGCCTCCCGAGGGAGATCGTTTGTCGTTGGCTCTATCCCCGATGCCCGCTTCGTCGGCTATGCCCGAAAGCCCCGCGACGAGCGAGGCCCGGTCGATTGCCGGCGGAAAATCGGTGAAAATCGCGGTGTTGCCCCTGAAGCGAATCGTTGACCCGTCAGCGTACTTAAACGTGTCGTCGAGACGGTCAAGAATCAGCACCACCGAGCCCGTGTCTCGCTCGACGAGGATATCGGCGTCATGCGTGCCGCTTGCGTCCACGAGAGATGGATCGTCAGTTTTTAATTTTCGATATTTATTGATCCTCGTCGCGTATTTCGCCTTGATCCGATAGACTTCGATTCCTTGATAGATTTCGCCGCCCACGAACGTGTACTCCACGAGGATCGGCAGGAGCGTGCGCTTCCCCTCGTTTTTGGGGTCGATGGACCTCGTTCCCTCGGCCTGCCATCGATCGCCGGGATTAACGGGAATGTCGGGAAATACGGGGAAATCCCTCATTTGCGGCAAACCCTCGTCTTGCGCGAACGTCATGCGCCCCGACGGCCCGATGAAAAACCTCGCGGGAACCGTCTCGTTCAGGCCCTGGGCGGTTTTCGAAAGATTCTTCGTCGTTTCCTCAAGGAGGTAAAAGAAACCAGAAAACGCGATGCCGTTTTTTTGGGGGCCGTCGCACGAAATTTGCGAGCGCGTCTCTCGGTGGGTGAGTCCGACGTATTTTCCGTTGACGTACGTTGACCAATTCGACCGTTCCACTTGATAGTATGACGATCCGGCGAGCGCCGTGATCGTCGCTCCCGATTTTTGCGGTGTTTGGGTAAACGCGAGCGCCGCGGTCAACGCGAATACGCCGAGGTGGAAAGCTTTCATGGCGATTAGTCTACATCATTTGGGGCGAACGCGCATTAACCGATGGCGGTAATCTGCTTCGGTTTTTTTGTAAGGTATGCGGCTTTTTACGCCGAAAATGAGTGAGATGAGTAAGAGAATTCCTAAGATAAACGCATCAGTGTTCGTATTTTTGCTGCTCGCCATGAGTTCCGGAGCCGAGCAAATAACGCATATTCTCCAAAAGGGAGAGACGCTCTACGCTTTGAGCCGTAAGTACCATGTATCTCCCGAGCTCATCATGAGCGCGAATGGAATTCAAAACGCCGATAAGCTTCGCGCTGGGCAAAAAATCATCATCCCTGATTCCTATGTGGCGCAAAAGGGCGATACGCTCTATGGCATCGCGCGTAAATTCGGTGTGTCGGTATCGGAATTGCAGGCGGCGAATAGATTTTCTCAGGATTACTCGCTGAAGGCCGGCGATACGCTTTTTCTCCCCGCTCAGGCGAACGCTTCCCCCGCTTCCGTCATAACGCAGCCAAGCGTTACGGCGTCGGCTGCCCCGTCTCAGAAGACTGGAGTCCCCTCGGGCGAAAAAAACGCGGCTACGAAAGAAATCGAGGACCCCCGCGCCTACGACAAAAAAAACGTCGATTCATCGATCATTTGGCCGGTTTCCGTGAAAGACATCGCTTACTTGTCCGGAAAGGTGTACGGCGTCTCAATTACCTCCGCCATTGGCGAAAAAGTAAAGGCGATTAATTCCGGGACCATTCTATCCGTAGGGCCGTATCGCGGTTTCGGTCAGGTCGCCTTCCTTCAGTCCAAGGGAGGGTATATCTATGTCTACGGCGGTTTATCGGCGATAAACGCGAAACCGGGTCAACTTCTCGCATTTGGCGACGAAATTGGAGTTTTGGGTACGGATTCTTTATCTGGAACCCCGCGTTTGTATTTTATGGTATATAATAAAGATAAGCCGGTTGACCCAGCGAAGGCGCCGCGCGGATACTAAAAAAAGGTATATTCCAAACGTATGAAAGTTGAAAAAGGCGAGAAAGAGCGAAAGAAAAAACCGCGCAACATCTCTCTTGACGACTCCCATGGGGGAAAAAAAAGTCGCGTATCGAAAGATACTGATCCGTTAGCCCTCTATTTAAAGCAAATATCCCGCTATCCATTGCTCGGCATTACCGACGAGCAGGACATCGGGCAAAAAATACAGAAAGCGAAACTTTCGCTCGTTTCCTTAAAAGAAGCTTACGCTGATCGACTCGCCGACCCCGTTTTCCTCCGCGAGGCGTCAAAGTTGGAAACTGCGCTCCGCGATTTAAAAAATCGCATGATAACCGCGAACCTTCGTTTAGTCGTTTCCATCGCGAAAAATTATCAGCATCGCGGGCTCGGATTACTCGATCTTATCGACGAGGGAAACATCGGCCTAATCGAGGCGGTTGAGCGTTTCGACTATACCCGCGGTTGCAGGTTTTCCACTTACGGCACCTGGTGGATCAGGCAAGCGATCATTAAGAGCCTCGCCGACAAGGGGCGGTTAATTCGAATCCCCATTCATATGCTCAATACCATCAGCAAATGTTTTTTCGTCGCGAAGCAGCTTACGCAGGATCTTGGCCGCGACCCGAGTCCTGAGGAGCTATCAGAGTATCTGCAAATTCCCGCCGACCGCATCCGCGAGATAATGAGCATTTCCCAGGAAACGACAAGCCTCGACACGACGGTCGACGACGACAACAACACGCGGCTGTCGGACTTAATTAGCGACGATACGCTCGTCGAGCCCTTTGAGCTCGTTTTCACCGCGACGCTTCAGGAGACGATGGATGACGTATTGGGCCAACTGACCGAGCGCGAGATGAAAATAATAAAATTGCGCTTTGGCCTAACGGAAAAGGGCCCGTTAACGCTTGAAGAAACCGGAAAGCTTCTCGGCATCACGCGCGAGCGCGTCCGCCAAATTCAGGGTAAGGCGCTGTGCAAACTGCGCGGGCACGAGGCGCTTGAGGCTTTCCACGAAGACTAATCGATCACTCGGCCACCATTGAGAGGCCTCGCCGCAATCCTTCACTGATCCTCGATATCGGCGAAGAGGTCTTCTTCCTCTTCGTATTCCTCTTCGGTATTTTCCTCGTCCGCATCGCTCGCTTGCGGGATTTGGGCGCTGACGCTTTGCCCTAGGTCGTGCTGCGCGTCTTTGCCTTGATCGCTCGAGAGTGAGGGGATTAGGCATGCGAGAAAAAGTTCCATGCAGACGCGCGCGTCGTCTTCCGCGCGATGGGCGTCAATCGCCATAATGCCGAATCGCGCGGCGAGATCCTGTAATTTGTAGTTAGGCAACCCCGGATACGCGGCTTTCGCGTACATACGGGTGTCGACGACTTTATTCCGAAGGGGCGCAAGTCCCGCCCGAGAGAGTTCCTCATTAATGAAGGAAACGTCGAACGGCGCGTTATGCGCGACGAGGATCGCGTCCCCTATGAATCTAATGAAATCGGGAAGGACCTCGGCCGCGGATGGCTGACCCTCGAGCATTTTGTCGGTTATTCCGTTTACTTTCGTGACTTCGGGTGGCATCGGCGTACCGGGATTCACGAGCGAGCCGAAACGGGAGATAATGCCGCGCGAATCGTATCGAATCGCGCCGATCTCGACGACGCGGCAATTTCTGGGTTCGAGTCCCGTGGTTTCGGTATCGAAGGCGACGAATGTCGCCTTCGGGAATTCGGCTATGAGCCAGTCGAATGCGGACATTACGCTCGTTACGCCTTCGCGAGAATATCGTTAATCTCGTCCGCTATCGCCTTGATCGTGTCTTTTGCGGTTGATTTCGCGGCGTCGAGTCCTCGCGCCGAGGCGGTAACCGGGCAAGAAACGTAAAATTTGATTTTCGGCTCGGTTCCGCTCGGTCGCGCGCTGACGACGGTTCCGTCCTCGAGGAAAAACTGGAGTACGTTGCTTGATGGAAGCCCCGTCGGCGTTTTCTCGGAAGGTTTTGAGGGCGCGTAGGAAACGCCCTCCTGCACGTCGCGAATGCGCTCGACTTTTTTCCCTCCGAGGGAGGTGAGCCCTTCGTCGCGAAGTTTCGCCATGAGGTTTTTCATCGTGTTACCGCCCGACGCGCCGGGGAAACCCTTGCTGATAGCCCATTCCTCGAAATAACCGTGCTCGGTCCAGAGCTCCTCAAGTCGGTCAAGGAGACTTTTCCCCTTACTTCTCCAGTACAGCGTCATTTCGGCGCACATTGCGGCGGCTGAAACGCCGTCCTTGTCGCGAACTTCCGTCTCGACGTTGTATCCGTAGCTTTCTTCGAACCCAAATACGTACGCGTTGCCGGACGAGCTTTCAAAGTTTGCCATGACCGAGGCGATCCACTTGAACCCGGTGAGGCATTCGACGGTCTCGATGCCGTAGGACGCCGCGATGCGGTCGCTCATCGCGCTCGTGACGATAGAGCGGATGATAGCCGGCTTTGCGGGCGTCGTACCGGCTTCTTTATGCGAGAGGCAGATGTAGTCGGTGAGCAGCGCGCCCATTTGGTTTCCGGATATCAGTACGAATTTCCCGTCGGGTCCGGGAACGGCGCTGCCGAAGCGGTCAGAGTCGGGATCGGTCGCCATGACGACGTCCGCTTTTTCCCGCTCGCCCAATTCGACGGCCATCTTGAGCGCCGCGGCCTCTTCGGGGTTCGGATAGGAAACCGTGGGAAAATTCCCATCGGGATTTTTTTGCTCGGGAACGGTGATGACGGTGAGTCCTAGGTCACCGAGGACTTTTTCGACGTGCATCGCCCCCGTTCCGTGAAGCGGGGTGTACACGATTTTCACTTCCTGCGCCTTTTCCTTTATTAGGGACGGTCGGAAGAGTTTCGATTTGACCATCGCCCAGTATTTGTCGTCGATCTCGCTATCGATCAATATGAGCTTGCCCGCGCGGATGGCTTCGTCTTTCGATATGGACTTAACCGTCGAAACGGCGTTGACTTCCCGTATGATGCCGACGTCATGGGGCTCGGTAACCTGAGCTCCGTCATTCCAGTAGGCCTTGTACCCATTGTATTGAGGGGGATTGTGCGACGCGGTTACCACGACTCCCGTATCGCAGCCGAGCGTTCGGATCGCGAATGACAGTTCCGGCGTGGGGCGCAGTCCGGTGAATAAATACGTGGTAAAGCCGTTCGCGGCGAATATGAGCGCCGTGGCCTCGGCAAAAACGGAGGAATATCTGCGGGAATCGTACGCGACGACGGCTCTCAGGGTTCCCTGCGTGGTTTTTTCGGGGAACGTCTTGATGAAATAGTTCGCGAGTCCCTGGGTAGCGCGGTTAATGACGTACGTATTCATGCGGTTCGTTCCACCGCCGATTACCCCGCGCAAGCCACCCGTGCCGAATTCGAGATCCTGGTAAAAACGGTCCTCAAGTTCCTTCACGTCCTTCTTTGCGATCAAGTCTCGCACTTCAGCCGCGAATTTCTCGTCTTTTTCCTCGGAAACGTAGGCTTCTGCCCGGGAAAGTATCGTCCGTTCGTCCATGTTGTCGCTCCTTACGTCAAGACCAATATTCGATTTGGAGTATAGCCGTTTTGTCTCGATTGAACAAGGATTTTCGCGCGTCGCGAAGGGAATCGAACTTGCCCGAGTTGGTAATTTTTTTTATACTCCGTATCGTATGCGAAAGTTGGCGCCTCTTATCCTCTGTTTTTTTTTCGCGTCGTGCTCGCGGAAAACCCCCGTAATGGTTAGCGCCGTTTCCTCAGCGCGGTGGTGCGCGCAAGAAGCTTCGGCGCTCGCGAAAGACATGACTCTTTCGGAGAAAGCGGCTCAGGTCATCATGAACGGGATAGACGGCAATGAGCGATTTTCGCCGTATTTACTCGATCATTTTCGCGGCGTCGTGCCTGGGGCGATTTTGCTTTTCGGGTACAACATAGCCCCGACGCCGGAGCGAACTGCCGCGTATGTCGATTCCTGCGCGAAATCCTTCCGTTCGCTCGGCGGCGATATTCCCGTCATGTTCGCCATCGACGACGAGGGTGGCGAGGTTTTCCGTACCCGCGGGGTTACTTCGTATCTCCCTTCCGCTCGCGATATCGCGGGAAAATTAAGCCCGAAAGATGCAGAGTCGCTTTACTTCAGCCTCGGCAACCAGCTTCGCTATCTCGGCATCACGATGAACCTCGCGCCGGTCGCGGAAATTCCGACGGATCTCAATGTCGGCTTTCTCGACTCTCGGTTGTTTTCGGCTGACGGGACTGTGACGGATTCATTCTCGCGCGCGGCCTCTCGGGGCTATTCTCGCTCTGGCATCGTTCCCGTCCTCAAGCATTTTCCCGGCTCCGGCGACGCCGATCCTCATTCGGGATTTCCAAAAATTGACGCGACTCGCGAGGATATAATTCGCCGGTACGGTGCGCCGTTTTCGTCAATTTCGGGGGATTGGCCAGCCGCGATTCTCGTATCGCATTCTCTTGTCCCCTCCGTCGATACTGTTCCGTTTTGCCTTTCCTTCGCCGGGGTCACGGGAATCTTGCGCGACGAACTCGGTTTTGACGGCGTCGCGATTACCGACGATATTTCGATGGATGCCATTCGCCGCGCGGGATGGTCCTCGGGCGAGGCGGCCGTCGCCGCCATTTCGGCCGGTTGCGATATGGTTATGACCTCTGATACCGACATACGCTCCGTCGCGCGCGCGATCGAAACCGCCGCGAAGGATGACCCCCTGTTCGCCGCTCGCTTGGACGAATCGGTAGTCAGGATCCTCACGCTGAAGATTCGGGTCGGTCTCGTCAAAACGGCCTTAAGGCGGTATAGTGACTCTCGCTCGGGCTCCGGAAAAAAAGCGGCTTTCAATCTATCGTCATTCACCGAGTGGAAAGCGCGTGCGGAGCGCACGTTGCGGGAGGGGAGTGGAAATGAGTAGCGAAAACGAAGTCGGGCCCGTCCTCTACTCGGACGAGACTCTCGCGGTCGTGAACAAGAGAATCGGGGAAATCTGCGAAGGCGGCGAAAAATCGAACGCCGGCTTGCTCATCGTTAATCGGGTCAGACCGCTTCTCGAGGAGCGGTTGCAAAGAAAATTAACCGCGTTGGAAGCGGTTCACCGGCTCGACCAACCGGTTTCGGGATGCCTCCTTCTAGCCTTCGATCGCGCGTCTTTCGCCGCGCTTTCGGCGGAATTCTCCTCAGGCGCCATTCGTAAGAAATATTGGGCCATCGTCGAAAAATCATCCCGCGCCGACCTTTCGGGGCGGCTTGAGCACATGATTCGTTTTGACGCGAAACATCATAAAGCGACCGCGGTTCCTTCCGGAGAGGTTCGGTCCCCGGGGCCGGAATGGAAGCGGGCCGCGCTTTCGTGGACGCTGATTGGCTCGGGCGACCGATATGACTTTCTCGAGATCGTTCCCGAAACCGGACGGACGCACCAAATCCGCGCGCAGCTCGCGGCGGCCGGGATGGTAATTAAGGGCGACTTAAAGTACGGCGCGCGCCGCAGCGACCCGCGCGGTGGCATTCGTCTTCACGCGCGCGCGATTCAGTTTCGTCATCCGGCTACTAACGAGGTATTAACGATATCGGCCCCGATCGAGGATATCGATCCCCTTTGGTCGGCCTTTTCAGCGGCGGCGCGATGAGTGTTCGGCTCGACGTCGCGGGTAAAGAGTCGTTTGATCGGTATTATTCCGCCCTTTTCGGTTCCCGTTGGCCGGCTCTGCGCGAGGCGCTTCTTAAGCCCGTAGGTCACGCAAGCTGGGATCGTGAGCTTCTTAAGCCCTATTTCCTTGATCCCGGCAGCGTAGTCGCCGCGCTTTCTCTGCCGCCGGTCATTGACGGCAGAGTCCTCGATATGTGCGCGGCCCCGGGCGGAAAAACCTTAGTTTTATTAGGTCGACTGGGCGAGGGTTCGCGGCTTACGGCAAATGAGTTTTCTCGCGATCGAAAGCAGCGCCTTATAACTGTTCTCGACGAGCACGCTCCCGCCGAACTGCGGGAACGGGTCTCGGTTACGGGCTTCGACGCCTCGCGCTGGTCACGGTACGAGCAATCGTGCTATGACAGAATCCTTCTCGACGCCCCCTGTTCTTCGGAGCGGCATGTCCTTTGTTCCGAAAAACACCTCGCTGAATGGAAACCCTCGCGAATTAAGAGCCTTGCGATACGTCAATGGTCTTTGCTATCCGGCGCCTGGCTCGTCCTCGCGCCGAAAGGCTTGCTCCTTTACTCTACCTGCGCCCTCGATCCCGCCGAAAATGACGAAATCGTGCGCCGTTTGCTGAAAAAATACCCTGACGCTGCGATTCGCGAACCAGACTTCGATTCCCTTCCCCCGGAATACCCTCGCGGAGAGCGAACGCTGTATGGCTTTCACGTTCTGCCCGACGCCGACGGAGGAGCCGGCCCTTTGTACTACGCTCTTATCGAGAAAACATAACCGGATTCGGCGTAACTTTCTATTTTTCGCCGCGCGTATGGACGCGAAAAAAAAACTGGTGTAAACTTAGGGTTAGTTTCATTCCCAGGGGTATCAGCGCATGGCCTACGTTAAGCAAACTCGAGAACAGATTCTCTCCGGAATAATCGAAACCGAGTCCTCTATCAATAAGATACAGGACGTTGACGTGCTCATGGAGCTCATTCTTACCGAGGCGCGGAAAGTAGTGCATGCCGACGCGGGCTCGATTTACGTGCGGGACGGCGACCGTCTCGCCATCCATTATGCCCAGAACGATACCCTGCAGCGGCAGTTACCCCCAGGACAAAAAGTCGTCTATTCGTATTTTTCTTTTCCGATCAACGAAAAAACGATAGCCGGATATTCCGCCTTAACGAAGCAACTCGTAAACGAAAAAGACGTTTATGAAATTTCTCCGGATAAATCGTATAAATTCGGGCGGCAAAGCGACGCGGTCTCCGGGTATCGCACCGTTTCAAACTTAACGATTCCTTTGATGACCTCCGGAGGGAACATCCTCGGCGTCCTGCAAGTTCTTAACGCGCTCGACGAAAACGATCAAGTGACGTATTTCGATCACGACGACGAACTGTATATCAGCCATTTCGCGGCGAACGCGACGGTCGCCCTCGAACACGCGCATTTAACGCGTTCCATGGTCTTACGCATGATTCGCATGGCGGAAATGCGCGACCCGAAGGAAACCGGCCCCCACGTTAATCGCGTTTCTAGCTACGCGGTCGAGATATACGATCGGTGGGCGTTCAACCATCAAATCGACGAGAACGAAAGCCGGAAGTACCGCGATACGCTGAAAATCGCCTCAATGCTCCATGACGTGGGAAAAGTGGCGATATCCGATCTCATACTGAAAAAGCCGGCGCGTTTTACCGAGGAGGAATACCTCGTAATGCAGGGGCATACACGGCTTGGAGCGAAACTGTTTAACGAGATAGAATCGCCGATCGACCGGATAGCCCGCGAAGTCGCGTTGACCCATCACGAGAATTGGGACGGCAAAGGCTATCCCGGAAAAGTAAACGTCGAAACAGGCGAGACCGAAGAGGCTGACCCGGAAACGGGAAAACCCGTTGGGTTGCGAGAGCGAGAAATCCCCATTTCGGGGCGAATCGTCGCGCTCGCGGACGTCTATGACGCGTTGTCCTGCCGTCGCGTCTATAAGGACCCTTGGACTGAAGAGGACGTGTTAGCTGAAATCAAGAAAATGCGCGGCCAAAAATTCGATCCCGAGGTCGTGGACGCCTTTTTCGAGATCCTTCCTTCGATTCAATCCATCAGGGATCGTTTCCCCGACGTAGATTAATTTTTAGCTCGACTCGGTCGCTTTCGTCAATTTCGTAACTTCCCGATCGAGCGCGTTCGCAAAATCCTGCAATTCCTTACGGCCGAACTGTCCCGTTTTTTCCGGCGTAATGCCGTTATTGAAAAGTTCGAGCATTAAATTTCTCATGGAAAGCCGCTCGTTGATGTTTAACTCGGTATATACGTTTCCGCGGTCATTAATGACGCGGATTCCCTTATCGACGAGCCGTTTGGCGAGCGGTATATCGCGCGTGACGACTAAATCTCTCGAGTCCGCGTGGTCGACAATGTAGTCATCGGCGGCGTCGGGCGTTGCCGCAGAAAGGATCATCTCGCAAAATTTCGACGAGGGAAGGGGTATGCTCCGGTTCGCGACGAAGCGGGCGGTAATGCCGCGGCGTTCTGCGGTTTTCCCGATAAGGTCGCGAACTTGACGGGGGCAAGAATCGGCGTCAACCCAAAAAAACACGGCTACCGTCTCGGTACGGACGCGAGATAGGCCGTGCCCGTACCGGAAAAATCGATCGCGGCGCCCGTCGCGGGGATAAACGCTGAAAAACCCTTCGATATGACTACTGCGTCTCCCGCATTCGATTTCGCGGTTAGAGTTCCCTCCGCGCCTATGATAATGGTGGGTGTGTTCGCGGTGAACCGGTATGCGGTTTCCTTAACGCGAAGCCGTGCCAGTTCGAACTCGGGGGATTCGGTCTCGTAAGCGAAAAAAACGTCGGCGTCCGAGGGAATGATTTTATTGGGAAGATAGGGCGCAGGGCTGAGAATCGAGAATAATTCTTTCTTATCGATGTGCTTCGGGGTCAGCCCACAGCGCAAGACGTTATCTGAATTGGCCATCAACTCCAATCCAGTTCCTTTAATATACGCGTGCATGATCTTCGCCGGTAGGTATATGGCTTCGCCGGGATTAAGATCTATGACGTTTAAGTATAGCGGGGCAAGGATTCCGATATCCGTGGGATAGTGGCGGGCGAGTTCCATAATTAACGAATAAGCTGCTCGCATGGTCCGATCGTCCGTTTTTTCCAAAAGTTCTTTACCTTTGGCCAAAAATAGGCATATGGTTTGTTCTTTTTTTTCCGCGTCAAGGTCTAGCAGCGATTCGCAAAAAATAGGATACGAACCGTCACGCGTAAAGCGCTCGGTCAAGGCGGCGATTTGCGGCGCGGCGACGGCGGAAAAAAGCTTGATCGTCTCGCTTTGGGGGCGGAAACCGCACATGGCGGTAAAGGGCGTAAGCGCCATAATTATTTCTGGTTTATGATTATTATCGCGATAGTTACGTTCGGGCGCGTTAACCGGTATGCCCGCTCGATTTTCACGCTCGAAACCCTCAATTGCCTGCTCGCGCGAGGGGTGTACTTGAATTGAAAGCGGCGATCCCGCCGAAAGAACCTTGAATAAATATGGCAATCTATTGCCAAAACTCGCTACTGCATCGGCTCCCATTGTTTTTTCAGGGTTTTCTTCGATGAATTGCTTCAAGGATTTTAGTTTTTCGTCGCTTGCGGATGTAAGTAAGCTCGATGCCGCAGGATGTGCTCCCATCCATAATTCGGCCATCGGTTTTCCCGTTGCCGGAATATCGGTAAAATCGGGAATGCCGTCAGATGATCCCCATGCGTAGCTTTGGATCGTGTTTTGGAGAGGGTAAAAAGTTTTCATGGTTATTGTTAGGTAATGACTTGTTCTATGCGAGATATCATCCCCAGGGCGATTTTTTCCGCTTCGACCAAGTCCGTCGAAGAGATTTGCCCTGATTGACGCATCTTTTCCTTATAAAGCTCATCGGAAAGGAGAATTCCCGCAATAATCGCGATTTTAAGCGGTTCGGTTAACCCCGAGCGCGTCTCGATTTGGGAGACGGTTTTTTTATAATGGGCGAAAATTGCGGCTAAGTAGTCAGGAGTCTCGTCGGCTTGGATGGTGAAAGAAGTACCGAGCAAATCAATCTGTAAATTGCCTTTTGCCACCGGAAATACTCCTCTCTGACGAACTCCCTGTTCTGAAAAAAAGTTCTTAAAAAATATCCATTTGGCCATCGACGCTTGTCGCGTCGGTAGTCGTTTTCCATTCCGCGTCGATGTCAATGACGTTCGACGATAACGATTCTGGCGCTAATTCAGAGGATATCTCGAGGTTTTCAGGCTGAACGGGCGCTTCAATCTGCGTGTCAGCGGACGCATCGACGTCGGGTTGGGCAGTGGTCGCGCTCGTTTCGCCATGAAAAACGGAATCCTCAAAGGCGCTGAGCCGGTCAAGCGCGCTTAAGATGCCTTCCTCGATCCTGCCCTGATCATCCTTAAAAGAGCGTACTAATCCTTCCAGTTCGGCAACGCGCGACTGTAACGACGACAATTGCCCCCGAAGATGATTGTTTTCAGTCGTTAACGATTGGATTTTCGTAACGGCTTTTTCTACGCGATTTTCAAGAAGTCTGACTTGATCGAGGCTCAGCATGTCACATTCCCAACGCTTTTTTCGAGGTGGCAACGACGGCCTTAAATGCCGAGGGATCCTCGATTGCCATATTGGAAAGCGCCTTGCGGTTAATGATAACGCCCGCCTTGGTCAATCCGTCGATGAAACGGGAATAAGAAATTCCTTCGTCGCGCACGGCGGCGTTCAAGCGGGTGATCCACAAAGCGCGCATCTCGCCTTTTCGGTTCCTGCGCGATTCGTAGGCATGGGTCAGTGACTTAACGACCGCGTCTTTCGCAGCCTTAAAACTTGTTCCGCGGCGTCCGCGGAAACCCTTTGCAAGCTTAAGAATTTTCTTGCGATGGTCTTTTCGTTTGCTTCCGTCTATTGCTCTTGGCATGGGTGACTCCTGAAATTAGTAATTAACCGTACGGTAACAGTTGTTTGCGGATTTTCGCTGCGTCGCATTCCTCAAGAACTCCGCCGTGGCGGAGATTTCTTTTCCGCTTTGTCGTTTTCTTGGTCAGGATATGGCGAAGGTTCATCTTCTTGTACTTGACCTTTCCGCTTCCGGTGAAGGAAAAGCGCTTTGCGGCGCATCGTTTGCTTTTCATCTTTGGCATAACAGCACTACCTCGTCATTTTTTTGCTTTGGGAGCGAGCGTCATCGACATAAAGCGGCCTTCCATAGCCGGTTGTTTTTCGATCACGTAATCGTCGCCAAGCTTGTTTAAAACATCTTTGAGAACTACAAGACCAAGTTCGGTATGCGCCAGCTCGCGTCCGCGAAATCTGATCGTTACCTTAACTTTGTCCCCGCCGGCAAGAAAATCCTTCACGTGCTTAGACTTAAAATCGAGATCGTGATCGTCGATTTTAGGCTGCATGCGAATTTCCTTGAGCTCCTGCAATTTTTGTTTCTTCTTGGATTCACGGAGCTTCTTCTCCATTTCGAAACGATATTTGCCGTAGTCAAGAATCTTGCAAGCGGGCGGGTTTGCCTGCGGTGCAACTTCTACCAGGTCTAAGCTTTGTTCACGAGCTATTCTCAGCGCCTCAAGAGTAGGGACTATACCCTTTTGCTCGCCTTGCTCATCAATAAGCCGTACCTCGCGCGCGCGGATTTGTTCATTAATCCGCAAACCTTTATTGTCCGCCAACGATCCCCCTTGTGTACAAACGTTCGTTTGCACGGTCTCAAGCAAAGTTACAACAGAAACTATAGCAAGGATAGCGTTTATCTGTCAAGGTTTGTCGGTTGCTTGCATTCCATTGCCCGTGTGTGCTACGTTTTCAATCATGCTCTTCATAAACTGTATGCTCGTTCCGCTTGCGTTTTTATACGTGCTATCGGCAAAAGCGCCCGATCGGCGTTCGGCGATGTACGTTCCCTTTTTCGTTGGTTTGGGCGCAGGGGCGCTTGCAGCTTTCATTCATCATCTATTCTATCCGATCGCAACCATAGCGGTACCGTCTTTTTTTATCAAGCTTTCGCTCGTGTTTGGATTCGAAACGCTTTTGCCAGTATCGCTTTGCGTGATCCCGCTCGCGTTCTTGTCCGTTTCAAGGCCTCGCGAGAAAATTTTGCAATTTTTTCCCGCCGTGTGCGGCTGTTTCTCTGTTTTCCTTCCATATATAATAGCGATTTCGTATGCCGTGCCCGACCTTTGGTCGGTCGTCTTCGTTCCAGCAATGAATCTCGCATTAGTGTTGTTTTTCGATTACATTAACGAATCGAAAATCGCGCGGTTTAACCGCAATCCCGATATCCTGGACGGAGTGGTCGTGTACGGGCTGTTTTTAGCGTATGCGCTCGTTATCGCCGTCACGAAAGTTTTATGGTTTTTCGTATTCCCTTGGTGGATCGTGTACCCCGTTTCTTTAGCGATAATTTTTCTTCCTTTTTATCTCCGTCGCGTAAGCAAATAAAAAAGCCGAACGTCGAATATCTCAACGTTCGGCTTTTCGTCGGTAACGTGCCTTGCGGCACCGACAGGGCGGCGTGAGCCTATAGGCCCATACCGCTGTGCTTAAATCGTCGTCCAGACTTACGCCTGTCCAGCCGATCCCAACACTTCCTTGTTTTTGTGCATATAGAGTTTCTTGAGCTCGTCGCGAGCCGGTCCGAGGTACTTGCGCGGGTCGAACTCGCTCGGCTGCTCGGCGAAGACTTTGCGGATCGCGGCGGTCATCGCGAGGCGGCCGTCGGAGTCGATGTTAATTTTGCAAACGGCGCTCTTCGCGGCCTTGCGGAGTTGTTCCTCGGGAATTCCGACGGAGTCGTCGAGTTTTCCGCCGAATTTCTCGATTTCCTTTACGTATTCGATGGGAACAGACGAAGATCCGTGAAGTACGATCGGGAAACCGGGGAGCTTTTTCTCGATTTCGGCGAGCACTTCAAAGGCGAGAGGCGGCGGAATGAGGATTCCGTCGGGGCTGCGGGTGCACTGCGCGGGTTTGAACTTCTGGCGACCATGGCTCGTGCCGATGGAGATGGCGAGAGAGTCGACGCCGGTCTTCTTCACGAAGTCCTGGACTTCTTCCGGTTTGGTGTAGTGGCTTTCTTCGGCGGAAACATCGTCTTCAACGCCGGCGAGAACGCCGAGTTCGCCTTCGACGGTGACATAGTCTTTCTGGGAATGGGCGAAGTCGCAAACTTTCTTCGTCAGGGCCACGTTTTCCTCGTACGAAAGATGTGAACCGTCGATCATAACGGAAGAAAAACCGCTTTCGATGCAGTCTTTGCAGAGTTCAAGGCTGTCGCCGTGATCAAGGTGAAGAACGATCGGAATATCATATCCCAGCTCGTGGGCGTATTCTACGGCGCCGCGGGCCATGTTTTTCAGGAGGTTTTTGTTCGCGTATTTTCGCGCTCCGGAAGAAACCTGAAGAATCACCGGTGACTTGGTTTCGACGCACGCCTGAATGATGGCTTGCATTTGTTCCATGTTGTTGAAGTTGTAGGCGGGAATTGCGTATCCGCCTTTGACGGCCTTCGCAAACATGTCTTTCGTGTTTACCAGACCGAGGTCTTTATAGCTGGTCATATGTCGCTCCTTTATCGATAAAATGATGATTTAAGTGTAGAAGGATAGCGGTTTTTGGTCAATACAAACGAAATAAACGGTTTGACAAAGGTATATCGACAACATATAATAATACCAGGCTTAATTTTCTCCGATGAGTTCTAAAAAGGAGTTTGGGATGAAACAAGGCGGTTTAATCATCGCGGGCCTTGTCCTTCTGTTTGCTGTTTCTGCCGCGCCGGTAATGGCGCAGTCGCGGTCGGTAAACTACGAAACGTATATCGTGGATAATTTCGATTCACAAAATACGGATTGGACGTGGACTGCAGTGGGAAGTAAGTTCGTTACGAAGGACTATCCCGTACTGAAGAGTTTTGATGGTATGCCCAATGCCATTCGTGTTACTCAGACCGATACTAATGGAAATTATAAGTTTCTTGGTCTGGAAGTCAAATTCGATCGGAAAGGCGACAATTGGGTCGATATTTTCCCCACGAAAGGGCAAGATGAAAATGGAAAACCCGCGCCGTACGAAATCCCGTTCAAAGGACGCATTTCCCGGCTCGATATGTGGGTTTGGGGCGCGAATTACGCCTATGAGCTTGAGATGCTCGTTCGCGATTGCAACGGCCGCGTTCACACCCTTTCTTTTGGTTTAGTGAATCACGAAGGGTGGAAGAATATGTCCGTGTTCGTTCCGTCGGGCATTCAGCAGGCCTCGCCGTATCTCGACGGAGTACAGCAAATGTCATTTGTTGCCTTTAGGCTTAGGACTCGGCCGACCGAGCGGGTTGATAGCTTTAAGATTTTCTTCGATCAGTTCAAGGCGCTTACCGATACGTATATGCCGTCGTACGATGGATTTGAGCTCGTGGACACGAAATTCGGTGAGGAGAGCGGAAAATGAAAAAGGTCTTAGTTGGGATTGTACTCTGCCTATTCGCTGTAGCTTTCGCTCAAACTACCTCTGATGACTATAAACTTGATGCCGCAAATCCTTCCTTAATTGGCAATGATTCCGCAGTTCAGAAACTGAAAGAAGTTTCGATCGATAAGTTTGAAAGCGAAGGTACTTGGTCCGCGTGGATGTCTTCGGACGAGGGCGTCATATCGTCTCGCTTATTCGATGGTTCTCCGCATGTCTGGACCGACGCTGAGCCTTCTGGGAAAAAACCCATTGTCGATGAGCAGGGGAAAAACATCCCGGATGATAAGGTTCTGGGCGTTAAGGTCGAGTATTTCCGCCGCGGTTACAACTCCTTTGAGGTTAAGGCGATTAAGCCTCTGCCCGTTGAGGGAATCGCCAAGACGGTCAGCGTTTGGGTCGTTGGCCGTAATTATAACCATACGCTGAAGCTCATTCTTGAAGATTACTGGGGAAATCAGTTTGAGCTCTACGTCGGTAAACTTAACCATTCCGGTTGGAAGTTAATGACGGTCGCCATTCCTCCGCAGAATCCCGACGGGAAATCAGGTATCATTCAAAAAGACTATCATTATAGCACTCGGATGGGCCTGAAAATCGTCGGGTTTAAAGTTGAGTGCGATCCTACCGATGCCTATGGTAGCTATTTCATTTACTTTGACGATCTGCGCGTTGTTTCCGATCTCTACGAGATCAGCAATCGGGATCAAGACGATATGTACGACAACTGGTAACAGTTATCGAATTTTTTCGTGGGAAGCCGCCGATAAGGCGGCTTTTTTTTACATTAGGTGAAAAGTGAATACATTAGACGTTCAGCATAAAACGCGATTGTTAAAAAATATTTATTTTTTTCATTCGCTGCCGGATTCGAGTCTTGAAAAAATAGTCGCCTTGGGAGTCGAAAGCTTTTTCGAGCGCGGGGCGGTAATTTTTTTTGAGGATTTACCCGGTGATTGTTTCTTCGTGATTTTGGAAGGCGAGGTGGAGATTTTAAAGCGGCACGGGCAGCCAGACGAGGTTTTACTCGGCGTCAGCGGCGCGGGTCAACCCGTTGGCGAGATGGCGCTTATCGATGAACGCCCCCGGAGCGCGACGGTTCGCGCTCGAACCGACGTTCGCGTGTTCGTGATTTCGGCTTCAGATTTTAAGAATTTGCTTCACTCCGAAAATGCCATTTGCATAGCCTTGCTTCGCGCTTCAACCATGATGGTTCGTCGCTCCAATGAATCGCATTTAGCGGATCTCGATAGGCAAAATAAGGAATTAGCGCGCGCGAACGCTGAACTAAAAGCTGCGCAGCACGAGCTCTTAAACCGAGAACGCCTGTCCGTCGTAGGGAAATTTTCTTCGTTAATATTGCATGACATCAGGAACCCGTTATCCGCGCTCAAAAGCCGCGTGGAACTTTTGAGATTGAATTATAAAGAAGAAAATTACTGCGAAGAGGCAATTAAGCGCATAAACGACGACATTTCGCGCATGGAGGACCTTGCTGCTGAGTTTCTCGATTATGCGCGCGGGGAAATCAGATTACAAATGTCTGTGTGCGATTTAAACGCGCTTTTTGACCGTTTTCGCGATTCCTTCTCAGTTAAATTTCAGCAGTCGTCCGTCGTGATCCATATTGAAAACTTCGTTGCGAAACCGGTTATTCTCGACGAGAATCGCATGTTGCGCGTTTTAATCAACGCATCCGAGAATGCGTATAAGGCCATGCCGACTGGCGGAACCGTGAGCATTGTCGCGCGGCAGGAAAACGGTCGGTTGATTATCGTTATTTCGGATACGGGCGTCGGAATGTCTCAAGACGTGCTTTCTCATATGTTCGAGCCTTTTTATTCCGCTTCTTCCGCCGGTGGAACGGGACTGGGCATGATTATCATCAAAAACATCGTCGACGCGCATAACGGGAATGTCTCGATTGCCTCAAAAGAGGGCTCTGGAACGACGTTGACGATAAGCCTTCCGTCTTTAATTTGATTGAAACGTTTTTACTCGACGATACACAAAGCTATTTCCGTTTTTTCCGGTTAGCTCGATAAATCCCGCCTTGCGTAGCGTCCAAGCCATTTTACCCGCGTGTTTACCCGCGCCATTTTGCTGAAGGTCCTTGACGGTGAATTCCTGCGGGACGCCCGGTGGAAGCAGCCTCGCCCAATCCTCGGGGGATCTTAACGTCGTGCGTTCATGGACGCACAGCAATTTTTTGTCAGCCTTTCGTATGCCTTTTCGGCGCCATGAGCCCGTTCCATCTGCGACGCGTATTTCTAAAATATCCGCGTGAACGAGCTCGATCGTCAGTTTGGGATTTCCCAACAATCGCCATAATCCCGTAGATTCTCCAAATATCGCGTACGCGTTCGCGTGCTTTGGGCTCTTTCGCCGCGAAACGAGGCTGCCGTCGGGCGCATACGTCTCGATAACGCAGTTGCGGGCAACCGGAAAAACGAGCGTAACTGAGCGTTCTTGTAGGAGTTTTTCGAGTTTAAGGCGAAGTTTTCCCAGCTGCGCGGTTTGTATTTCGATTATATCGCCTTTTTCAGTAACGACATCGCAGATTGAGCCTAGTAGGGGGACTTCTTTTTGTCCCTTTGGCCCGCAATAGAGGTCTTTAAGTTCTTCGTGTAAGAGACTTTCGTTCCACGTATTAATCATAGGTATTCGGTTAAGTCGTTCGCGCTGAGTTGCTCCAAATTATAGAGCGTCGTTACCGTACCGCGCTCCTCGATCGTTCTTTTTCTCGCGACGTGGTAGGCAAGCATTTTATTGGTCGGGAGCGGAAGACGCAATGGAAAACCATTCATGTCTATTAGATCCCCAGGATGCAATTGGTGCTCGATCTCGCGGGTTTCTCCGTCCGGAAAAACAATAAAAAAATCATACAACGTCATGGCGAAACTATACCGCAGTCGCAATATCGCTGTAAACCGCACTCTTTATCGCGTTTTTCCGCTTTTTTCTCGAAAGCGATTGACAATCGAAATTTTGGTGCTAGAATAGGGATTAAGTGGAAAAAAGTGGGAGAAAGTAGAAGAAAGTGGAAACTGGACTGCTGACCGGTGAGTATCGAAACACACTCGATGAAAAAGGCCGAATCATGTTTCCCGTTCGGCTACGGTCAGAACTTTCGGCGAGTTCACTCATTCTTACCCGGGGAATCGATCGTTGTTTATGGCTTTTCACGGCGGAACAATGGCAAATTCTCTCGGATAAAGTGATGGAATCCGCGTCTCTCTTTCAGTCACAATCTCGTTCAGTTCTTCGGCGTTTGATCGCCCCGGCGCAAGAAATCGAAATCGACAAATCGGGTCGTATCTCGATTCCTCAAAGTTTGCGAGAATTCGCCGGTTTGGACAAAGAGTGCGTTTTTTTAGGTATCAATAAATATTTCGAGCTGTGGGATGCGGCCGAATATGAAAAATATTTAGGGGAGAGTGAGGCAGATTTCCGCGGCGCCACCGAGGGCCTTGGAAGCATTTGCTTATAAAAAACGATGGAAATAATTCATACGTCGGTTTTATTAAACGAATGTCTCGAATTGCTCGCGCCGGAAGGCCCGAGTCCCCTCATGATCGACGGTACGCTTGGGGAAGGCGGTCATACCGAAGCCTTCCTCGCGCGATTTCCCGACCTACGCGTCATCGGGATAGACGCGGACGTAAGAATTCAGGCGAAGGCCCGCGAGCGATTGGCGGCTTATGGCGAGCGCGTTTGCTTTTATCCGGGGTGGTCCGACGTTTTTTTCGAGAATTATCCCTCACAGGACAAAAAACCCGACGTCATTTTAATCGATCTCGGCATCTCCCTGTTCCATTACGAAAAATCCGGTCGCGGTTTTAGCTTTCGCGCCGACGAGCCCCTTGATATGCGACTCGATCCCTCGTCGGGTAAAAGCGCGGCCGACGTCGTCAATACCACCCGTGAAACCGAGCTCGCCAACCTCATTTACCAATTCGGCGAGGAGCAATACTCCCGTCGCATCGCCAAGTCTATTTGCGAGGCCCGCGCATCCGCTCCGTTCGCGACCGCGCGCGCCCTCGCCGAGTGCATTTACGCCTCCGTTCCCGCGCCCTACCGCCATGGTCGCACGCATCCCGCGACGAAAACTTTCCAGGCGTTGCGCATAGCCGTGAATAGCGAGCTCGATCGTCTGCCTCGGCTCCTGGACCTCGCGTTTTCGTGCCTCGCGCCGAACGGAAAATTCGGCGTAATCACCTTTCATTCGCTTGAGGACCGAATCGTAAAAAATTATTTTAGGGATCTGGGGAAGGCCTGCATATGTCCCCCCGATGTGCCGATATGTAAGTGTGGGGGAAAGCCTCGTGCCGCGGTTTTAACGAAGAAAGCGATATCGGCGTCGCCCGAGGAAATTGAGCGGAATTCCCCGTCGCGAAGCGCGCATTTGCGCGTCGTGAGAAAATCGATTACGGAGTGAGACGGAAATGATGAAAACTTTCGCGACAATTCTTTTTGCCCTCGCTATTCCGCTAACCCTTTTCGTCGGTGTATGGCAGACGAGTCAATACGGCTCGCTTGAGAATGAAGTCAAATCGATGGAAAAAGAGCAATATGAGGTTATCGCGTTAAATCGTCGGCTGATTTCCGGCATAACGCTTCTTTCGACACCCGAACGCATCGAAAAAGTCGCGACGGAAGATCTTGGGATGCGTAAGGCGCTTCCCGATGAAATAACCCGAATCGAATTGAAAAAGGGTAAACTCGGTGGCTGAACAATCGTTTTTAATGACCGTTCCGAGTCTCATCGAGGCCGTGAACGGCGTTTGCCTTAATGGATGTTTTCCCGAGCGCGGGTTTTCGTCCGTCGCGACCGACAGCCGAAACGTGGTGCCGGGATCGTTGTTCGTGCCGTTGATGGGCGAAACGCAAGACGGTCACGGCTATATACCGAACGCGCTTTCCGCTGGCGCCTCGGTCGTTTTCGTCGATCGGGCCCACGGCGACGGATCGTTTACGTTTTTCTCGAATATGGGCAACCAATACGGCGCCGCGATGATTATGGTCGAAAATACGCTGAGCGCCCTTCAGGACGCCGCGCGGGCGTACGTGCGCAAATTCCCGAATCTCGTGCGCGTCGGAATCACGGGTTCGAGCGGTAAAACGACGACGAAGGAAATCGTCGCCGCCGTTTTGGCCGAGCGGTTCCGCGTTGTCTCCAACGAGGGAAATCTCAACTCGGAGACCGGGCTGCCGCTTTCGGTGTTTAAAATTCGCGAACATCACGAGGTTGGGGTGTTTGAGATGGGCATGAATCGCAAGGGCGAGATAGCGGAATTGGCCCGCGTGCTTTCTCCTTCGCTCGCGCTTATCACGAACGTCGGAACCGCCCATATCGGAATTCTCGGCACGAGGGCCGCCATTGCTGAGGAAAAAAAACAAATATTTTCCGAGTTTGGCCCCCAGAGCGTCGGATTCGTGCCGGAGGACGACGATTTTCGCCCTTTTTTGTCCGAAATACCGGTCGGATCCGTCAAGACCTTTGGGCCGAGCACGACCGGTGGATTCGAGGGGTCGGAAGATCTTGGCATCGATGGGTCGTTAATTCGCTATTCCGGCACGGAAATACGATTTGCGCTACCCGGCCGCTACAACTTGAAAAACGCCCTTGGGGCGATTGCACTTGCCCGTCACGTTGGCTTAACCCCCGAGGAGATACGCGCCGGAATAGAGCGCGTTCGACCGCTATTCGGCCGCGCCGAGATATTCCGCGGCCCGGTTACCGTCATGCTCGATTGCTATAACGCGAATCCAGAATCGATGGAGAGCGCGCTTGATTTTTGCAAAAGCCTAACGTGGCGCGGACGTAAAATTCTCGTTCTCGGGTCCATGCTCGAGCTTGGGGACGAGTCGATCGATGCGCACGCGCAAGTTTGCCGTCTCGCGATGGACTGCGGCGCCGATGAGCTCTTTATCTTTGGCGAGGAGATCGTTCGGGCCGCGGCGAGCCTCTCTTGGAAACCGGTCGTCGCCCAAGGTTTCACCGATATCGAAAAACTCGGTCGCGCGCTCCAAGAAACCGTGCGCGCCGGCGATCTCGTGTTTTTAAAGGGTTCCCGCGGAATGTCTCTTGAGCGTCTGTGTCCGGCGCTCGGGGTCGGCGAGGTTCGGCATGCGTAGAAAAGCCTTTACGGTTGAGCGCAATCGCGCTGCGGAAAAAATCGACGTTCCGTTTTTACTCATCGCGATCGTGCTCTGCGGTTTGGGTTTGACGACGCTCTATTCCGGGTCAATTGGGTACGCGGAGAGGATCTTCGGCGATCCGCTCCATTTCGTGAAGCGGCAATGCGTCAATCTCGCCGTCGGCGTAGTGGCTTGCGCGTTTCTATCCATGATTAACCTTGAAAAGGTTCGCGTGGCCCTCCCTAAAATAGTCATCGCGACGCTCGTGCTCATGGTTTTGCCTTTTTTCCCCGGTATCGGCATTACTCTCAATGGAGCGTCTCGATGGATTCATCTCGGTTTCACGACGTTTCAGCCCTCGGAATTGGTAAAAGGCGTAATTGTTATTTTTCTCGCGAACTTATTCGCCAAAAAACACGATCGACTTGACGAGCCGAATGTCTCCGTATACCCCGCGGCTTTCATGAGCGCGCTTTTCGTCGCTATCGTGTACCTTCAAAATGATTTTTCCACCTCGATTTTCATTCTCGCGGTCGTTCTCGTCATGTTTTTTTTCGCCGGCGTCGGCGTGAGTTGGTTCGTGCGATTGTTTTTGGTAATGCTTCCTTTGGTCGCGATAATGGTTTTATCAAAAGCCTATCGCGTGGAACGAGTTCTATCGTTCCTTCATCCCGAATCCGACCCGCTCGGCGCGGGCTATCAGGTAAACGCCGCTTTGCAGGCCCTTTCTGAAGGCGGTTTTTGGGGCAGGGGATTGGGAAATGGCATTCGTAAAATATCGAGCATTCCCGAAGTTCAGTCGGATTTTATTTTCGCGGTTTGGGGCGAGGAGATGGGTTTTTTGGGCGTTCTCGCGTACTTCGCCTTGATTGTGTCGTTCTCGCTTAGGGGCTTTTGGCTCAGTTTGCGCGCGCCGGACCGCTTTCGGTGCTTGCTCGGCCTCGGGTGCACTTTCGTGATTCTTTTTCAGTCGTTGCTGAATTGCGGCGTCGTGATTCGGCTTTTTCCGGCTACTGGGATAGCCCTTCCGTTCTTTTCCTCGGGGGGGTCCTCATTGCTTATTACGCTTAGCCTGTGCGGATTAATTATAAATGTTTCGCGGCGCGCTGCGCCGCAAGAGGGGGATATTCAAAATGTCTGAGGCCTTCGTCGTCGAAACCGGAAAGCGCCATGAGGGTATCGATTTTAAGCCGTATCTCCTTCGCGCGCTCGTCGCGATCCTCTCGATTTTCCTCTGCGCCGAACTCATATTTTACCTTATTATCGTTCCCGCGACGTCTCGCGTCAACTTAACGGTTTCCGGCTCCGCCACGGTCGGCGTGGACGAAATCGCCGCCCTCGCGGGGTTGACCGGTAAGGAACGATGGCTCGCCTTCGACACCGCCTCGGTAGCCTCTCGCCTCGCCGCGAACCCCCTGTTCGAGTCGGTACTCGTCGAGAAGAAATTCCCGGATCGCGTCATAGTGTCGGTCGTCCCGCGCGTACCCGTCGCGGTATCGCTCGGCCTCGTGAACGGCAGGACGGTCCCGGTGGAGATCGACCAAAATGGCGTAGCGTTTCGCATCGGCGCGATTCCCGCGGGAGTGAGCGTTCCGCTGATAACCGGATTGACCTTTGAGAAGCCCGTCGCCGGAATGCGGTTAAACGAAAGGCTCAAGCCGCTTCTCGCCGACTTGAAGGACCTTGAGTCGAAAAACCCGGTTTTGCTCTCGTCGGTTTCGGAAATCAGGATCGACCCCAAAACGTACGGCGGCTACGATCTCGTCGTGTATCCCGTTAATTCCCGCGTGCGCGTTCGGACCGATAAGGCGTTGAACGAAGACGCGTTACAGTATATGATGCTGGTACTCGACGTGGTTAAGGGCCTCGCGATCGATGTCGACGAAATCGACATACGCGCGGGTACCGTTTCCTATCGCGTAAAGGGGGGACAGCTTTGAGCGAGGTCGTCGTTGGACTCGATATCGGCACGAGCCGCGTACGCGCGGTTATTGGCGAAATTTCCGACGCAGGAGTCTTTCAGATCACCGGCGTCGGCACGAGTCCTTCCACCGGTTTGCGCAAAGGCGTCGTCGTTAACATCGAAAACACCGTTCGGGCCGTTTCCCAAGCCGTCGAGGCGGCGGAGCTCATGAGCGGCCTCGAGGTCAGCCGGTGCGTGATCGGGCTCGGCGGAACGCACGTTGACGGCCTCAATTCCCGAGGAGTCGTCGCCGTTACCGGCAAGGGCCGAGATAACCGCGAAATCGGCCAGGACGATATATCCCGCGTGATCGACGCGGCTAAGGCTGTCGTCATCCCTATGGACCGACAGGTCATCCACGTTATCCCCCAATCCTATATCGTCGACGAGCAGCGCGGGGTCAAAGATCCGCGAAACATGATCGGCGTCCGCCTTGAGGCCGAAGTCCACATCATTACGGGCTCGGTGACTTCCGTCCAGAATCTCGTGAAATGCGTCAATCGCGCGAATTTGCAGGTTGACGAATATATGTACCAGGCGCTCGCCTCGGTGAAGTCGGTCATGAGCGAGGAAGAGCGCGAGCTTGGCTCAATCCTCATCGACCTCGGCGGCGGCACCACGGACGTGCTCGCGATCGCCGACGGGGCCCCCCTCCTTACCGCCGTGCTCCCGGTCGGCGGCATTCAAGTGACGAATGATATCTCTATCGTGAAGGGCATCTCCGTCGAGACGGCCGAGCGAATTAAGCTTGACGCCGGCTGCTGTTGGATGCCGCTCATCGAGGAAAACGAGGAAGTGATCCTTCCCGGCGTCGGCGGACGTCCCCCGGTCGTGATCCCCCGCTCGGAAATTTGCGAAATCGTTCAGCCGCGCATGGCGGAACTTTTCGGCATGGTGAAAGAAAAACTCGGTCCCATCATGAAAACCCGGCAATTATCGGGTAACATTGTCATTACCGGCGGCGGGGCCCTTTTGCCCGGCGTCGTCGAGCTCGCCTCGGATATTTTCGGCACGCAGGCGGTTCGCATCGGCGTTCCCGGGAACTTCGGCGGCCTTACCGGCGAATACCGCAGCCCCGATTACGCCACCGTTTTGGGTCTCGTTCTCGACGCGCAGGAGCGCATGGCGTACTCAGTCGAGGAAACCTCGACGCAGGAGCGCAAGGCGCGACCCGGGCTGGATCGCATTAAGCTTTGGTTTAAGGAATTTTTTTAACGCGTTCGATAGCAGCGTTGGCAAGTTTTTTCTGGGAGGGGAAAACTCATGAATTACGAAGTACTCGATCAAAAAGAGATAAGTCCGACGGTCATTAAGGTTATTGGCGCCGGCGGCGGCGGCTCGAACGCGGTTAACCGCATGATGGCGGCCGGATTGCAAAACGTGGAATTTCTCGTCGCGAACACCGATTTGCAGGCGCTGAATTACTCGAACGCGGGCGTGAAGCTCGCGATCGGCTCGAAACTAACCGGCGGACTCGGTGCCGGCGGCAAGCCGGAAGTCGGGGAAAAGGCCGCGGTCGAGGACACCGAAACGATAAAAAACGCGATTAAGGGCGCCGACATGGTGTTCGTGACCGCGGGTATGGGCGGCGGTACCGGTACCGGCGCGGTTCCCGTCATCGCGCAGATCGCGCGCGAACAGGGCGCCTTGACGGTCGCGGTCGTGACGCGACCCTTCGATTTCGAGGGGAAAGTCAAGCAGCGCCTCGCGGACGAGGGCCTCGATAAGCTCCGCAAGGCAGTCGACACGCTCATCGTCATTCCCAATCAATATCTTCTTAAGCTCGTGGACCGGCGCACGCCGATCAAGCAGGCGTTCGTCATGGCCGACGACGTGCTGCGCCAGGCGGTTCAGGGCATTTCCGACCTCATAACCCATCCCGGAATCATTAACATCGACTTCGCCGACGTTAAGACGACTATGGAAGGCCAAGGCGACGCGATTATGGGTATCGGCATGGGCGAGGGCGATAACCGGGCGGTGGACGCCGCGACGAACGCTATCAACAACCCCCTGCTCGAGGATTCCCATATTGAGGGCGCGAATCACATCCTCATCAACATCTCCGGCAACGAGGAGATGACGCTGATGGAGGTCGAGGAAATCGTCAAGATCGTCACCGCGAACGCGGATCCGGAAGCCCTGATTATTTACGGTACGGCGATAGACAACGCGATGGGCGACAAGCTGAGCGTCACCGTCATAGCGACGGGGTTTTTCTCCTCTGACTATCAAGTTCGCCTTGAACGGACCGCGGTAAGCGCGCGTTCGGAGAAGGAACCGAAAAAAGATCAGGGCGAGTTCATGAACATGAAAGATTGGAAGGAACTCAACGAGCGTAAGGAAAAACCCATCGTCGGGCTCGGCACGCGCAATAGCGCCCCGAGTCCCGTCGTCCCGGTACCGACAGCCGCGGACGACCTGGACACGCCGACGGTCATGCGCATTCAGCAGAAGGCGCCCAACTGACCGAACGGCTCCTGCGCTCCTATCAGGCTTTTTTGCTCGCCGGGGAAGCGCGCGCTCGCGCCACGGCCCAAACGTACGGTTGTTCCGTCGCGCTCTTTCTTTCGTGGCTTCAGGCCCGGGGGAAGGGCGAGCGCGAGGCGACCACGGACGATTGCGTGAATTTTCTTTTGAGCCGAGCCGATGGCGGGGCCTCGGGTAAGACGGTCGCGCGCGACCTTGCCGCTCTCCGTTCTTTTTTTCGCTACTTGGCGATGGAACGCGTCCGGTTGGACAATCCCGCCTTGACCATCGAAAGCCCCCGCAGGGAAAAAAAACTGCCTCGCGCGTTCTCGCCAGAGCAAGTCGAGCGTCTGCTTTCGGCGATACCGCTTGATACCCCCAATGGAATTCGCGACCGCGCGCTCTTCGAGCTCGTGTATTCGTGCGGCCTTCGGGTGAGCGAGGCGGTTTCGCTGTCGCTGCCGGACGTGCGTTTCCGGGAGCGCGTGGTGTTCATAAAGGGGAAGGGGAATAAGGAACGGATTGTCCCGTTCGGGAGCGAGGCGGAGTCACGATTGCGGGCCTGGCTCGAAGGCCCGCGCGCCGAGCTCTCTGGCAACTCCCGGTGCGACGCCGTATTCCTTAATAATCGCGGAACGCGCCTTTCGCGCAAGGGCATATGGAAGCGATTTCAGGAAATCGAGGCGCGTGCGGGCGTTACGGGAAAAATCCACACGTTTCGCCATTCTTTCGCGACTCATCTTCTTTCCGGCGGGGCTGATTTGCGTTCCGTGCAGGAGCTTCTCGGGCACGCCGATATCTCGACGACGCAGATTTACACGCACGTCGACGACGATTCCCTCGCGCTCTATCACGCGGATTTTTTCGATAATTATCGGGCAGACGACGATAATGAGTAGATAATGATTTCGGGGGAATGCGCCATGAAAAAATCGCCGCTCGTTTTATTCGCCTGCTTCGCCGCGCTCGCCGTCGTCTCGTGCGGGCCCAACACTAAGACCATTCAGCGCATGCAAGCCATCGAAACCGGGGTCGATAGCCCGACAACTATCGCGGAATTGACCGACGCGATTAATAAGTACCAGACGCGGGTTGAGGATATCATCAACGCCGACGCTAAGTCGGGGCTGTGGTACAAAATACTCGCGATTAGGTATATGGATAAGGGGATGTACGGGAAGGCTCTTGAGAATTTCCAGACCGCCATCGCGTTCTATCCCACAAACCAAAATCTTTATTATTACGTCGGCGTTTGCGCCGGCTACATGGCGAAAGCCTCGCTCGACTTTAACGCGACCGGATCTCCCTCCGAGCGGGATCGGTATTACGCCCTCGCGGAATCGGCGTATTTACGCGCCATTTCCATCGAACCCAAATACGCGCGCGCCCTCTATGGCCTTTCGATTTTATACGTATTCGAGCTCAAGGAGCCGGAGAAGGCGATCCCGTATCTGGAGTCGGAATTGAAGATCGAGACGCGCGACGTTGAGGCGATGTTCGTGCTCGCCGGCGCGTATTACTCGGTTGGTCAGTACGACGATTCGGTTTCACTGTACGATAAAATCATCGCGATGAAGCCCGATAAGGAGCGACTCGCCGACGCGGAAAACAACAAAGGGGTCGTTTTAAACGCGGCTTATGGGCAAAAATGAGCTTTTCCTCGGATTGTCGCGGCTTTCGTTCCTCTCCGCGCGCGAAAAGACGATTTTAGGCGAAAACCTTGACAATCTTGAATCCCTTACAGTACTTTCTATAGAAGATATTCGACAAATCGTCGGCCGAGGTATTAGCGTCGGTAGGTTGGAGTCTATAAACCTTTCCGAAACCGTGCCTCGGGATACGGAAATTATGCGCCGATTCGGAATCCGTTTCGTTACCGTTTTTTCCCCAGAATATCCCCCGCTTCTTCGAGAGATTCACGACCCGCCGTTCGCGATTTTTTGGCGCGGTTCGTTACCCGATCCCGAGCGTCCGTTGATCGGCATGGTCGGGACGCGCAGTCCTACGGGAACGGGGATGCGCGTCGCGACTCGCATCGCTCAGGAATTCGGGGAGGCCGGCGTTGGCGTCGTTTCCGGGCTCGCGCGCGGCATCGATGCGTTCGCCCATCGGGGAAACGCGAGCGGGGGCGGTCGATCGGTCGCCGTGCTCGCTTGCGGTCTCGATCGGATTTACCCGAGAAGCAACGCGCGCCTGGCCGCAACCCTCATAGGGACGGGCGGCTGCTTACTGAGCGAGTATCCTCCGGGAACGGAGCCGCTGAAATTCAGGTTTCCCGCGCGGAACCGCATCATTTCGGGGCTTTCGCGCGCGGTGCTCGTCGTCGAGGCCCCCGAGCGTTCGGGCGCGCTGATTACGGCGGACTTCGCGTTGGAGCAAGGGCGGGATTTGCTCGTTTGCGGCGAAACCCTCGCATCGTCGAAAGGCGCTGGAATCGCGGCGCTTCACGCCGACGGCGCGCAGGCGGTCTTCTCCGCGCGAGAGGTTTTGTCTCAGTGGTCAGGGGCGAAGGCTTTCGCTTCGCGGCCGCGCGACGCCCAGCTTCGGTTTGGATTCGAGAATAGTATGAGGAGCATGTGATATGGCCACCAAAAAGGCTACGAAAAAAAGCGAAGGAAAAACGACGCTGGTCATCGTGGAGTCTCCCGCGAAGGCGAAAACGATAGAAAAATATCTCGGTTCCGGCTACGTCGTGAAGGCTTCCATGGGACACTTAATCGACTTGCCGAAATCCCGCATCGCGATAAGCGTAGAGAATAATTTTCAGCCAGAATATATAACCGTGCGCGGACGCGCTAAGCTTTTAAAGGAACTGCAAAGCGACGCGAAAAAATCCAAGGCCGTCCTGCTCGCCAGTGATAATGACCGCGAAGGGGAGGCGATCGCCTGGCATTTGCGCAACGCGATTCGCCAAAAGTCGGAAGTCCCCATCGACCGCATCGTGTTTAACGAAATCACGCCGCAGGCTATCAAGGACGCGGTGAAGCACCCATCGAGCATCGACGAGTCGAAAGTAAACGCGCAAAAGGCGCGTCGCGTTCTCGATCGGCTCGTGGGCTATAACCTTTCGCCGCTGCTGTGGAAAAAAGTGAAGAACGGCCTTTCCGCCGGGCGCGTGCAGTCCGTCGCGCTCAGGCTCATATGCGAGCGAGAGGTCGAGGTCGAGAATTTCATTCCCGAGGAATACTGGTCGCTCGACGCCGACTTTCGCAAAGGGAGATCGGAGTTTACCGCCCAGCTCGTGACGTATAAGGGCGAGAAGCCAAACCTCACGAACGAGGAATCCGTTAAGGCGATAATCGCCGAAATCGACGGCTCCGAGTGCGAGGTAGCGGACGTTAAATCGACCGATAAGTCCAAAAAGCCCCAGGCCCCGTTTACCACGTCGAAGCTTCAGCAGACGGCCGCCAATCGTCTCGGCTTCACCTCGAAGAAGACGATGCAAATCGCCCAACAACTGTACGAGGGCGTGAACATCGGATCGACCCGCGTCGGTTTGATTACCTATATGCGTACGGACTCGACGAGAATCTCGGTCGTGGCCCTCGAAGAAGCGCGCGCCTGGATCGCCGAGAAGTTCCCGGCCGATTTGCCCCCGGCCGCCATCGAATACTCGGTGGAGAAAAAAGCGCAGGACGCGCACGAGGCGATCCGCCCAACGTACGTGACCTATACGCCCGACTACGTGAAAGAATTCCTCTCTCGCGATCAGCTGAGGCTGTATTCCATTATCTGGGAACGTTTCGTCTCGAGTCAGATGGCGAGCGCTAAGAGCCGAACTTCGAGCGTGGATATTCGCGCGGGCGAGGCTCTTTTTCGCGTGTCGTCGACCCGTATCATCGAGAAAGGCTTTTATCAGGTGATAAAGACCCTCGCCTCGAAAGAGGACCGAGAAAAACCCCTGCCCGAGATGAAAGTCGGGGAAAAGCTTCAATCGGCGGCCTTTCATCCCGAGCAGCATTTCACGCAGGGTCCCGCCCGGTTTACCGACGCCTCTATCGTCAAGACCCTCGAGGAAAAAGGGATCGGCCGCCCGTCGACCTATGCGCCGATCATCTCGGTCTTGCTGGAGCGGTACTACGTTACGCGATCCAATAAGCAGCTCGTGCCAACTCAGCTCGGCAGGACGATCAATGAGATCCTCGTGGCGTCGTTTCCCTCGGTCGTCGACGTCAATTTCACCGCGAACGTCGAGAAAAACCTCGACGAGGTCGAGGACGCAATAATCGAATGGCCGTCGATGATCGGGAATTTTTACGGCCCCTTTCGCACTCGCCTCGACGAGGTCATGCAAACGCTCGATAGCGTGAAAGGCCGGCTCGACGAGACCACCGATTACGTGTGCGAGCTGTGCGGGAAGCCAATGCTCAAGAAATTGGGCCGTTTCGGCTTTTTCCTCGCGTGCTCTGGATTTCCCGATTGCCGGAATACCCGCTCGATCCCGCTCGCGAAATGCCCCCGGCCCGGTTGCGACGGCGAGATAGTCGCCCGCCGCACGAAGGGGAGGGGAAAGGAATTTTACGGCTGTACGAATTACCCGACCTGCGACTTCATCACGCACTTCAAGCCGATTAACGCGACGTGCCCGAAATGCGGGCAGTTTTTGGTCGAGAAATACGACAAGAAAAACGGCTCGTTCAAGTCCTGCATAAACCCCGATTGCGACTTTCTTCATACGCAGGAGGACGGCGTCGAGGCGGTTCCCGACTCCGAGGCCGAAGGAGAAGAATGAACGCGCGGCTCGAGGAATATTTTTCCTACTTGACCGGCGTTCGCAATCTTTCGCCCCGCTCGATCGCCGCGTATCGGCGGGATTTGTCACTGTTCGACGATTATTCGTCCGGCGATCCGCTTGCCGCGGACGCGGACGAGATTCGTCTTTTCGTCGCGGACTTAGGATCTCGCGGGTATGAGCCTTCGGGCGTCAATCGCGTCCTTTCGTCCCTGCGCGGTTTTTTCCGCTATGCCGCGCGCTTTCAGCTTCGTTCGGATAATCCCATGGTTTCGGTGCGCAACCTTCGCGTGGCGCAAAAGTTGCCGGGATTTCTTTTTCCCAAAGAGGCTGAGGAGTTTTGCGCCGCGCCAGCCTCGGATTCTCCCAATCCCCGTACCGGCGCTCCCGCGCTGTGGCCTGAGCGCGATCGGGCGCTTTTTCTTTTCATGTATACTTCGGGCTCGCGCGTCTCGGAAGTCGCCTCCCTCTCGCTCGGCGATTTCGCTGAAGATTTTTCATCGGCGATCGTGATGGGTAAGGGACGGAAGGAGCGTCGGGTTTTTCTCTCGGCAGAGGCCCGGATTGCGCTTCGCGAATGGCTTCTCGTTCGCTCGGCTTTCCTGAAAGGGTCCGAGGGCACGCGGGAGATCAGGGCCGTGTTTATCTCGAGAAGGGGAAAACCCCTTTCCGCGCGCGGCATTCATTTCGTCGTTTCGCGGTATGCCGACGGGGCAAATTTGCCGCGCCGCATAACGCCGCACTCGCTTCGCCATTCTTTCGCGACTACCCTCGTGAGCCGCGGCGCCGATATCCGAATCGTCCAGGAACTGCTTGGCCATTCGAGCGTGTCGACGACCCAGCGATACACGCACGTGAGCGCGGAGCACGTGAAAAAACTGTACCGCCGCGCGCATCCGCACGGCGAGTGATAAGGAGCAACAGGCATGAAGCAGCAGCGGATACGGAGCACGACCGTTATCGCCGTCAGGCGAAACGGGAAGGTCGCCATGGCGGGAGACGGTCAGGTTACGATGGGCGAGACCGTAATGAAGCCTAACGCGCGAAAAGTGCGCAAAATATTCGACGGTAAAATTCTCACCGGTTTCGCCGGAGCCACGGCGGACGCGTTTACCCTTCTCGAGCGCTTCGAGGCCCGCGTGAAGGAATACGGCGGGGACATCACGCGCGCGGCGGTCGAGCTCGCGAAGGATTGGCGCACCGACAAGGCACTAAGGAATTTGCAGGCGCTCCTTCTCGTCGCCGATAAGGAAAAAACCCTGCTCATTTCCGGAACGGGGGACGTCATCGAGCCCGCCGAAGACGCGCTCGCCATCGGATCCGGGGGAAATTACGCCTACGCCGCGGCGCTCGCCTATCTTGAATCGACGGATCTTTCCGCCCTCGATATCGCCCAAAAAAGCCTTTCCGTCGCCGGGAAGATTTGCATCTATACGAACGACCGTATCACGGTCGAGGAACTCTAAGGTTGTGTCATATGGTCGAACTTGATTCTCTCACCCCAAAAGCCATCGTCGCCGAACTCGATAAATACGTGATCGGTCAGAATAAGGCGAAGCGCGCCGTCGCCATCGCCCTCCGCAACCGAACGCGGCGCCTGAAGCTTCCCGAGGAATCCCGCGACGAGGTCGCGCCCAAAAACATCCTGATGATCGGGCCCACCGGGGTGGGAAAGACCGAGATCGCGCGTCGGCTCGCGAGGCTTTCCGGAGCGCCGTTCCTCAAGGTAGAGGCGACGAAATACACCGAGGTCGGCTATGTCGGCCGCGACGTCGAGTCGATGATCCGCGATCTTATGGCCGTCGGCTATTCGATGGTCAAGGCGGAAATGCAGGCGACGCTCCGCGGCGAGGCGGAAAAGCGCGCTGAGGAAATTTTGCTCGATCTTTTGTTGCCGGGCATGAAAAAGAAGGATACCCCCTCCGCCCCGCTCGTCGCCCTGCCAGCCGGCGAAACCGCCAAGGAAACTGACGGGGGATCGGCCGATCAAGGCTCAACGCGCGAGAAATTTCGGGCCATGCTCCGCGCGGGAACCCTCGACGACCGCGTCGTCGAGGTGAGCGTGCAGCGCTCCGGCAACGCCGGCTTCGAAGTCTTCGCCGGCTCGTCAAACATAGAGGATCTCGAAATGAGCGTCGCGAATATCACGAACCTCATTACCGGCGGAAAATCCAAAAAAAAATCCGTTTCGGTGCGCGAGGCGCGCGAAATCATCATCGCCGAACAGCTCGATAAGCTCGTCGATCAGGATAAAATAACCGAAGAGGCGAAATACCGCGTCGAAGAGACGGGCATCGTGTTTATCGACGAAATAGACAAGATCGCGAATCGAAGCGACCGCTCGGGAGGCCAGGACGTTTCCCGCGAGGGCGTCCAACGCGACATTTTGCCCATAGTCGAGGGCTCGAACGTCACGACGAAATTCGGCGTGATCGACACGACGCATATCCTGTTCATCGCCGCCGGCGCCTTCAACGTGTCGAAACCGAGCGATTTAATTCCGGAGCTTCAAGGTCGTTTCCCCCTGCGCGTCGAGCTTGAGTCCCTCGTCGAGGCGGATTTTCGCCGCATCCTGCTTGAGCCGAAGAACGCGCTCACGAAGCAGTACCGAGACCTCCTGGCGACCGAGGGCGTAACCCTGTCGTTCGCCGACGAGGCGATCGATCGCATGAGCGCCCTCGCGGCCGAGGTGAACGCGCGCATGGAGAACATCGGCGCCCGCAGGCTGCACACGATTTTGGAAACGCTTTTGGAGGACCTGTCGTTTAACGCGAACGATCTTGCGGGGCAGTCCGTGGAGATCACGCGGGAGTACGTCGACGAGCGGCTCAAGGACATTTCGCAGGACCAAGATTTGTCTCGTTATATCCTGTAAGTTCCCCAGAAATGCCTTAACAGTCGCGCGAAAACGGCCGAAATTCATGGATGAGGAGCGGATCAATGAACAGTTTTGCCCGGACTACCGACCTTATTCATCGCGCGCTCGACGTAAATACCCTTCGGTACAGCACGTCGGCGAATAACCTTTCCAACGCGGACGTACCGAATTTTAAGCGTTCGGACATCAATTTCGAGAGCGAGCTCAAGCGCGCCCTCGATTCGGAGGAAAACGCGCGCGGTCAGTTTCAGCTCGCCACGACCGACCCTCGCCATATAAAATCCGACGGGGTTGTCGACTATAAAAACGTCGAGCCTCGGCGAGTTCTTGACTATACGACAACCGCGAAGGCGAACGGCAATAACGTCGACCCGGAGCAGGAAGCGATGACGCTGTTGCGCATTCAGCTTAATTATCAGCTTTTGAGCCAAATGGAGAATTTCCAATTCTCCCAAGCTCAGTCCGTGCTAAAATAACGGGAGGACGGTGAGCCATGGGTCTTTTCACGAGCATTAACATCGCGGCGACGGGCATGAGCGCCGAGCGCCTTCGCACCGACGTCATTTCCGACAATATCGCGAACGCCTCGACGACGCGCACTCAGGACGGCGGCGCGTTCCGTAGGAGCCGGGTAGTCCTCGCCCAGCGCGAGGACGGCATCGATTGGCGCACCGCCTTTACGCCGGAAGGCCTCGCTCGCGGCCCCGGCTCGGGTGTTAAGGTTACCTCGGTGGAAAAGGATAATTCCGACCTCCGCCTCGTTTACGACCCGACGCACCCGGACGCGATAACTTCGGGCCCGAAAGCCGGCTACGTCGAATACCCGAACGTCAACATCGTCACCGAGATGGTCGACTTAATTTCGGCGTCCCGTTCGTACGAGGCGAACGCCTCGGTGATTCAGGGTTCAAAAGAAATGTTCATGCAGGCTTTGGAGATCGGTCGCTAGCCGATTGGGCTGGCGATAAGGTTGGGGGAGGGGATAAAAAATGGGCGTAACGCCGGTTACCGTTGCTAATTTTCGATCGAATATGGTTTCGTCAGCGGAAATGATTGATCAAGCCGCGCGGCCAGAGACCGCGAGCTTCGAGCAGACAATCCTGAAGGCGTTTGACCAAATGAACGAGAAGCAGGTGAAAACCAGCGACCTCGCCCAGCAGATGATCGTGGATCCTGAGTCCGTCGACGCGCATGACGTGACCATCGCGATGGCGGAGGCGAATCTTTCCCTTAAATTAGCCCAAACCGTCATCGATCGAGTCGTGAAAGGTTGGAACGAGATCACGACAACTCGCTAATAATGTGCTATATTAATTAATCGTTATACGCTATAATAACATACAAAATCGTACGCAGGTTCGTTCTGTAACGGGAGGGGAGCATGAACGAATGGCTGAAAAAGCTTTTTTCGCAGATATCAGCGCTTTGGGGAAAATGGACCGTTGTCCAGAAATTGATTTTGGGCGGCGTCGTTTTGGCGGCGATCGTCGGAGTCGTCGTCCTTTTTTCCGTTTCGTCCGCCCCTACCATGGTTCCGCTCATCGACGCCCCGATCACCGACGCCGATGCCCGCGACCGAATCATCGTTCGGCTTAATCAGGAAAACGTAAAAACTTCGGTTTCGGCGGCCGGCATCATTTCCGTCCCGGACGAGACGACGGCGCGCCGCATGCGCTCGCTTCTCATCCGCGAGGACTTAATCCCGCAGAACACCGACCCGTGGGCCATCTTTGACGTGGAGCGCTGGACCACGACCGATTTCGAGCGTAACGTCAACAAGCGCCGCGCCATCATCGAGGAAGTCCGTCAGCACATTAAGGCGATCGACGACATCGACGAAGCGAGCGTCGTGGTAAATATCCCGGAAAAAACGCTCTTCGCCGCGGACCAGGAACCGGTAACCGCGAGCGTCATCCTCTATCCAAAGCCGGGTAGCGATTTCCTTTCTAATCGAAAGAAAATTGAGGGTGTCCAGAAAATCCTCAAATTCGCCGTTTCCGGGCTCAAGGACGAAAACATCACGATCGCCGACAGTTCTGGAACCGTCCTTAATGATTTCGAGGGCATGAAGGAGTGGGATCGGCTCACCCGAATCGAGAAAGAGCAAAAACTCATCGCTCAGCTTGAGTCGCAATACCGCGCCAAGATACTGAGCTCGCTTCAGCAAATTTACGGCATGGATCGTGTTCGCGACTTAAACATAAAAATTGAGATGGATATGTCCGAGAAGGCGATCCAACAGCGCGATTACCTTCCGACGACGATTAAGCCCGATAATCCCGAGACTCCGTATGACGATTCCGAGGTCGTCCAATCGGTGACGATATCCTCGGAGACCTCGACGACTCGTTGGCAGGGCTCCGGCTATAATCCCGAGGGGCCCGCGGGCGTCGAGGGTCAGACCGCTCCCGCCTACAAAGACATGTCCAACCTCTATGGCCTTTCCGAGCAGTCGATCGTGAAGAAAAACGAGGCGATCGGCCAGCGGGACACGACCGAGACCGTGAGCCCCGAAATGGGTCGCCGTACGGTTTCCGTCAATATCGACGGGGTGTGGAGCAAAAAGCGCGACGATAAGGGTAATTTCATCGTAACGAACGGGGCAATTGAGCGGGATTATAAGCCGATTCCTTCCGACGAGTTAAAATCCGCGACGAAAGTCGTGCAGGACGCGATCGCTTTCTCGAGCGCCCGCGGCGACTCCGTAAGCGTCCTCAACATTCAATTTGACCGCTCGGCGCAATTCGAGAAAGAGGATCTCGCCTATCTTCAGCGCCAACAGCGTCAGCAAACGATACTCTACGCCCTCATCGCGATCGCCGTTATCCTCGTCGCGTTCATCTTCTATCGCATGATAACGCGCGAGCTGGAGCGTCGCAGACGGCTCAAGGAAGAGGAGCTTTTGCGCAAGCACCAGATGGAGCGCGAAAAAACGCTTTGGGAAGCCGAGCAGGCGGGCATGGAGGTTTCCATGTCGGTCGAGGAGCGCAAACGGCTTGAGTTGCAGGAAAACGCGGTGAACATGGCGAAGGAACATCCCGAGGACGTCGCCTTGCTCATACGCACTTGGTTGATGGAGGAATAAGGAATGGCCGCAGCCGCATCAACGTCATCGTCGAAAGATAAAGGGGCATCGACCGGCTCGAAAAAGGCAAAGGACGTAAAGTCTCTTTCCGGTCGCCAGAAAGCCGCGATTTTTCTCGTATCCCTCGGTTCGGAAATTTCCGCCGAGATATTTAAGCATTTGCGCGAAGACGAAATCGAGACACTGACGTTCGAGATCGCGCGTCTGGAAACCGTCGAACCGGAGTTCAAGGACGCAATCCTTCAGGAGTTCCAGGACCTCATGATGGCCCAGAACTTCATCACGACCGGCGGTATCGATTACGCCCGCGAGCTGCTCGAGAAATCCGTCGGAAGCCAAAAGGCCATCGATATCATTAATCGGCTGACGAGTTCTCTTCAGGTTCGCCCGTTCGACTTTATCCGCCGAACCGATCCGGCTCACCTTTTAAACTTTATCCAGCAGGAACATCCTCAGACCATCGCGCTCATACTCGCGTACCTTGAGCCCGCAAAGGCGTCCATCATTCTGCAAAACCTTCCCGACGAGATCCAAAGCGAGGTCGCGCGGCGCATCGCAACGATGGACCGCACCTCGCCGGACGTTTTGCGCGAGGTCGAGCGCGTTCTCGAGAAAAAGCTTTCGACTTTGTCGAGTGAGGACTACACGGCGGCGGGCGGCGTCGAGAGCATCGTCGAGATCCTCAACCTCGTCGACCGATCCTCGGAAAAATCCATCATCGAGGCCCTAGAGGACGAAGATCCTGATTTGGCGGAAGAGATCAAAAAGCGCATGTTCGTGTTCGAGGACATCGTCATGCTCGACGATCGCGCCATTCAGAAAGTCCTCCGCGAGGTCGACACGCAGGAGCTCGCCAAGGCGCTCAAGTCCGTCGATACCGAGGTTCAGGACAAAATATTCCGGAATATGTCTAAGCGCGCGGCCGGCATGCTCAAGGAAGACATGGAATACATGGGGCCGGTCAGGCTCAAGGACGTCGAGGAAGCGCAGCAAAAAATCGTTTCCATTATCAGGCACCTCGAGGATACGGGCGAAATCGTTATCGCGCGTTCCGGCGAGGACGAACTCGTCGTGTAAGGACGGTACTGAATGGCGAAAACGGTATTTAGGCCCAATGAGATCAAGAACACCGACGATCACGTGCTTCTTGAGCTGTCGAAAAAATTCGTCGAGGACGTTCCGGTCATGGAAGCGGAACCGGAACCGCTGTACGAAGGGCCGACGGCCGACGACCTTAGGCGAGAAGCCGAGCGATATCGCCAGGAATGGGAGAGCGAAAAGGCGAAAATGATCGAGGATGCCCAAGCGCAGGCGGCGTCGATCGTCAAAGACGCCGAAACGGCGGCTTTCGAGGAAGTAAAGCGCAAATCCGATCAAGCCCAGGAACTGCGGCAAAAAGCCGCGGATGAGGCCTCAGACATAGTCTCCCGCGCGGAGTCAAAAGCCGCCGAAATCGTCGAACTCGCGAATTCCAAAATGGAGGAACAGCTTAAAAACGGCTATTCCGACGGATTCAAAAAAGGCCAAGAGGAAGGATTCAAAGAGGGAAACCTCGAGGCTCAGCGCCTAACGGACCGGCTTCACACGATTATCGAGCGCGTGATGGATAAGCGGCAGGAAATTCTCTCCGAGACCGAGCAGCAGGTCGTCGACCTCGTCCTGCTCATGACGCGCAAAATCGTGAAGGTCATCACCGAGAATCAGCGCAATATCGTCGTCTCTAACGTCGTTCAGGCCCTGAGGAAAGTGAAGGGGCGCGGCGACGTGACCATTCGCGTCAATCTCAACGACGTCGCCATGACGTCCCAGCACGTGAAGGATTTTCTATCGTCCGCGGAAAACGTCAAGAATATCGCCGTCGTCGAGGACTCTTCCGTCGATCGCGGCGGCTGCGTCATTGAGACGGACTTCGGTTCGGTCGACGCGCGGATCGTCAGCCAGCTCAACGAGATCGAGCAGCGTATCCTTGAGGTTTCGCCGATTCGCGCCAGAATTAAAACGGCGAATCCGATTAATCAGGATTAGCCTTCCATGATCGATATTTTCGATAAATACATCGATACCGTCGAGTCCACGGATCCCATTAAGTACATCGGAACGGTTAGCGGCGTCAAAGGCATGCTCATTGAGAGTTCCGGGCCGCAGGCCATCGTCGGCGAAATTTGCAAAATCGTCCTGTCGCGCGGGAACGCGCCAGTTTTCGCGGAAGTGGTGGGCTTTAGCGAAACGACGGTCCAGCTCATGAGCTATGGCGACACGACCGGAATCGAGATCGGTTGCCAAGTGATCGCGACCGGTGATCTTTTGACCGTTCCGGTGAGCGACGCGCTTCTCGGCCGCGTCGTCGACGCCATGGGGAAGGCAGCCGATGGAAAGGGAGAAATTTCCTCGTCGATCCGCTATTCCGCCGTAGCCTCCCCACCGGACCCCCTGCGGAGAAAGCCGATAGCCGAGCGCATCGTCACCGGCGTCCGCGCGATCGACGGGCTTTTGGCGGTCGGCCGCGGCCAGCGACTCGGCATTTTCGCGGGCTCGGGCGTCGGGAAGTCAACCCTATTAGGCATGATTTCCCGGAACACGAACGCCGACGTGAACGTGATCGCCCTCATCGGCGAGCGCGGCCGCGAGGTGGTTGATTTCATCGAGAACGATTTGGGGCCGGAAGGCCTTAAGCGCTCGGTCGTCATCGTCGCGACGTCCGATCAATCACCGCTGTCGCGCATTCGCGGCGCCTACGTCGCGACCGCGGTCGCCGAGTATTTCCGTGACCGGGGAAAGCACGTCATGCTCATGTTCGATTCCGTCACGCGTTTCGCGAAAGCCCAGCGCGAGATCGGCCTCGCCATCGGGGAGCCCCCCGCGACTCGAGGCTACACCCCAAGCGTATTCGAGACGCTTCCGAAGCTTCTTGAGCGAAGCGGTACTTCCGACCGCGGCTCGATAACCGGTTTTTACACCGTCCTCGTCGACGGGGACGATATGGACGAGCCCATTTCGGATACCGTTCGCGGCATCCTCGACGGTCACGTCATTCTCTCGCGGAAACTCGCGCAAAAATACCATTATCCGGCGATCGATGTCCTCGCGAGCGTGTCCCGTCTGTCGAACCGCGTCGCGGGCGAAGCGACTAAAAAGGCGGCGGTTTTCATTAGGCGCCTCATGGCGGTGTACGACGAGGCCGAGGACATGATAAACGTCGGGGCGTACCAAAAGGGCTCCAACCCCGCGATCGACGAGGCCATCGCGCATCACGTGAAGATCGAGGAATTCCTCAATCAAGACGTGTCGGACACTGCTCCTCTGTCAAAGACGCTCAAGGCGATGTCCGCCGTCGCGGGCATGGAAATCCCGGAAAGCGAGGCGGGGTACCAGGGAAGTTCCGCCCATCCGAAATACTCATCGTCGGCCCCATCCGCTATCGGGCCTAGTCCCGGCGGCGAGGAATGAAGCGCTTTTCCTTTTCGCTTCAGCGGCTTCTTGACTTTCGCGAGTTTCGCGAAAAAGACGCGGAAATCGCGCTCGGAAGGGCTGTGTCCGCGCGGGAAGAGATATCTCTCGAGCTCGAGAGCGTCGCGAAAAAGCGCGTTGCGGCCGCGTACGAACGGGGCGGCGATTCCCCGATAAACGACCTCCTCGCGATAGACCGGTTCGTCGCGCGGCTCGACGCGCGCAAAGACGCCCTTTTGGAAGACCTTGCCGCGGCGGAACTCGCCGTAGAGCGCGCCCGGGAGGCGTATCTCGAGGCGACCCGCAATCGGCGCGTCATCACGAAACTGCGCGAGCGGCGCGCCGGCGAATGGCGCAAGGAATACCTTGAGGAAGAAGCGGCGAACCTTGATGACCTAAGCGGGTCTCGCCCGTTTCTCGGTTCGTGAGGGCAAACCTTCCGTCAATACTTGAAGTCGCTGTCCCCGATGAACTCGCGGATAATGGACTGCCCGGGCACGTAGGCGGAAGAGATAGGCATGAAATTATTAAGGAAGACGAGTAGTCGCGACGCCTCGCTGTACTCGGGTTCGGTCGGTTTTACCGCGCGCAAAAGCGGTTCCGCGTATATCTTGAGGACGGAAAGCTCGTAGTCGAGCGCCGAGTTGAACATCGCGTCGGCCTTGTCCTGAAAGGGAAATATGTGCAGCCGCTCGCCTCGTTGGACGCTTGCCCACATCGCGATCGTCCCGGCCGCGCCTTTCCCCCTGAACTGCGCGTCCCGCACGATCCTCCTGAGCAACCGGTTATCCGACGTCGGTATGCGGTTGTGGTCGTCGAGGTTGAGTTGCGTGAGCGCGGAAAGGTAAATTTTGAACTTATATTCGCCGCCGACCAGCGGGGTTAATTTGTCGTTGAGCCCGTGTATGCCTTCCATGACGATGATCGATCGCTCGTTGAGCTTGAGCTTTCGGCCCGTTTGCTTTCTCGAGCCGGTTTTGAAATCGAACGACGGCAATTCCACTTCGTCCCCATTAAAGAGAGATACGAGTATCTCGTTCAAGTAGGGGACGTCGAGGGCCTCAAGGCACTCGTAGTCGGGCTTGCCATCATCGTCGATCGGCGTTCCGTCCTTCCCTCGGTAATAGTCATCGAGGCTGATGACGATGGGCTCGTAGCCGAGGACGCGCAATTGCATCGAAAGTTTTTTCGACGTGGTGGTTTTACCGGAACTTGAGGGACCCGCGATCAGCACGACCTTCACTTTCGGTCGAGACGCTATTTTATCGGCGATCTCCGCGATTTTTTTATTTTGAAGCGTTTCGCTGATCTCGATATATTCCTTCGCCTTGCGCTTGGCGACGAGCTCGTTTAGCTGGCCAACGGACGAAACCCCGACGAGCTTTCCCCATTTTTTCGATTCGCTATATATCGAGAAGAGCTGCGGTATGTCCTCAAATTCGGTTAAGCGGTCGGGGTGCGCGGTAGGCGGAAACCTGAGCAAAAAACCTTCTCCATAGGGCCGAAGCTCGAAAACCCCCAGGGCCCCGGTTCTGTCCAAGAGTGGCTGAAAATAGAGATCCGAGTATGTTCCTACGGTGTTAATGAGTATTTTCGGCTTACTCGTTTGGTTGAGCAAACGCAGGGTATCCGGTTGGTTCGTGTCGGCGAAAAGCTCGAGGGCTTCCTCGTAGGAAACGTACTTCGTGTGAACCGGAATGTCCGCCTCGATCATTTCGCGCATTTTCGACTCGAGCGCCTTCAAATCTATGGTTATGTTCGTGCCGCCGGATTCCAGCGTGTAATAGTAGCCGTAACCGAGGCTGTGCCCCACGAGGAGTCTCAGGTTCGGGTAAAGTTCGCGGGCGGCGGCGGCGAGGACGATGCATAGCGTTCTCCGGCATACGGAAGACGCGTCGGTCGTGCCGATCGTTACCGGCTCAACCCGCGCGCGCACGTCAATGTTGCGCGTAAGGGAGAAAAGCTCGTTGTTTACCCGCAACGCGATGATCGGATACTTGGTGGCGTTAAAGTGGGGTATGAGGGCCGCGCCGGTCACGGGGGCGGGAAATTGCTTTACTGAGCCATCGGGAAAGACGATGTCAATACTCGCCATGAATCACCTCCGCGCTTGACGCTCGCCTTTCGTCCGGGCGTCTCCTTCTTTACGTTGATGGAGAAAAGATGCGGGACCGGAGGGACTCGAACCCCCTACCTACTGCTTAGAAGGCAGTTGCTCTATCCGGATGAGCTACGATCCCCGGACGTCTTGAAAAGGAACGTGGATTCCTTTCGAAACGATGTCTAAAAATAATAGCATATTGGCTATGTTCGATCAACGGGTTCGTCGCGATGGTACGCTGCATGCCGTCGTGAAGCGGAGCAAGAATGTCGTATGTGGTGGGCATAGACGATAGGCGACTATCGGCGGAGTTTAAATTTCGCGACGCTCGACTTTAGCGAGGCAGCCCTCGCCGAAAGCTCCTCGCTGGTTGCCGCGCTTTCGTGCGAAACCGCCGCGTTTGACTGCACGACGCGCTTAACTTGCTGGATATTCGCGTTAATCTTTTCGATTCCGTCGTTTTGGTCCCGTGAGGCGATCGCTATCGAATCGATGACGCCGGCGATGTCGGATGCGCTTCTTACGATTTTTTCCAGGGTGGACGCGGTTGCGTTCGCGAGTCCAGACCCCGCTTTCACCTTGTCGTCCGACTCGTCGATGAACGACGCGCTTTCTTTCGCCGCGTCCGAGCAGCGAGTCGCGAGATTCCTGACCTCGTCCGCGACGACTGCGAATCCTTTTCCGTACTTTCCCGCGCGCGCCGCTTCCACGGCCGCGTTCAGGGCGAGAATGTTCGTCTGAAACGCGATATCGTCGATCGTCTTGAGGATATTGGTGATGTTCGATGACGCGAGCGCTATTTCCCGCATGGAGGCGACTAAGTCGCTCATGAGTCGGTTTCCGCTTTCCGCCGACTCTTTCGCCGCTGACGAAAGAGTCAGCGCTCTCTCGGCGTTCAGCGCGTTGAGCCTCGTTTTTTCGGTTACCATGCCGATAAGCGAAATAAGTTCGTCGACGGCGGAAGTTTGCTCGCTGGCTCCCGCAGCGAGATCGTTCGCGCCCAACGCCACTTGTTCGGCTCCCGCGCTAAATTGGTCGGCCGCGTCTTTAATTTCGTAAATCGTCGCGTCGAGCGTCGAGACGATCCGCTCTATCGCGTTTCGTATCAGGGCGAATTCGCCGGAGAAATCGTCGGATATATCAACGGTGAGGTTTAGGTTCGCTACCTCGTCGAGGGCATCCACGATGGCGGACGAGTAGCGCGATAGCTCGTCGATGAGCCTCGTCTTTTCGCCGAGGCTCGCGCACTCAAGCTCGATCTCCCGCTGGTTAAAGCGTATGCAATTCCTCCGGTCGTTAATCCCGTCGAAGATGGCGCGCGCCATCTGCTCGCACGTTTCGTAACCGCACGCGGAACAGTTGATCTGTCGAGCTTGTTCCGTCTCTTTATGAAGGCCGAGATACACGGTCTCAAGATCAGTCTTCGAGGGGCTCGATCGCGGCGCTCGTCGGTCCGCGTACGCGCGCGTAAAGTCTTTGAGATCAAGTTCCCGATCGAAGAGGCGAAAGAGTTCCGCTTGCTTTGTTCTGAAACGCGCTCGCTCATTCGATTTCGAGGCTTTGAGCGCGTTGAGCGTCGCGTCCGCGTCGTCGATCGATACTTCCGCGCAGGTGCCCGTTCCTCGATTGCAACCGTTCGCGCAATTTAAGACGTCGACCAGTAGCGGCACGCTCGCCTTGCGGGATATCCTACCGCCATATTCGTCGATATACGGATACGCGTGATGTATTCCCTCGATTTGCCTGACCCAGGCGCCCTTAACGAGCGCCTCGACGTTTTCGCGTAAGCCTCCCGGCCTGCTATAGAGGCATCCGAGCCAACATCCGATATCGTCGAAACCGCTTGGGGCGAATCGCGAAAGGTCGACGCGCGCGGCGTCGAGATGCTCTTTTAGCTTACGATAGGTGACGTTGTACCGCACGAATCCCTGCGTGTTTTTATCGCGAAATTCGTCGGCCTTACCGATGCAGGGCGAGAGAAAGGCGACGCTATCGGTTATCTTTAGGTATTTTTTCATGTAAATCGCGGTGCAGAGCGTCGGGCTATGCACGGGCGCGAGCCTTGAAATGAGTTCGCTCCGGTACTTTTCGACGTAGTTGACGATCGCTGGGCACGGTTGGGCTATGACCGACGAGAGCGATTTTTCCTTAATGGCCTTGAGGTAAGCCCACGTCGTGATATCGGCGCCGAAGGAAACGTCGTATACGAGGTTGACGCCGATGGATTTGAGGTAGCCGAGCAGGTTTTCGTAGTTGGGAAAGTTAACCCTTGAGGCGGGCGCCGCGACGACGGATATTTTCTCTCCCCGAGCGAGATCGGAGAAGAACTTTTCGGCGTCGTCGCGATATTGCCGGGCGCCGTGGGTACAAGCCGCGAGGCAGGCGCCGCAGCGAATGCATTTGGCTTGATCGACCGTTACGCGGTTTTCTCCGTTTTCGACGCGCGAAATATTCGCCCCGTCGACGGGGCACACGCGTATGCATTTATTGCAGCCGACGCATTTTTCGCCAACCGTATAGACGATTTCGGTTTCGCCGTCATTTCGGCTCATTTTCCGTTACCTGCATCGGCGCGAGAAACTCGATATCCTCGTCGGATAGTACGGCCCGGATATCGAGGATTACGATGAACTGATCCTCGACGTGCCCCATTCCGTCTATGAAACTTGTCTTCAGTTTCGACCCAATTTTGGGTGGGGGCTCGATCTGGTCTTCCCGGATCGTGATGACTTTTTTAACGGTGTCGGCGAATATTCCCAACCGAAGGAAATTTTCCGTTTCTTCGTCGGCGCTCGCGGATATCTCCACCACGATGATCGCGGTGTCGCCGGTCACGACGGTCTCGCCCATCCCGAATTTCTGCTTGAAATCAAGAACGGGAACGACCGCGCCCCGCAAGTTCAGGATACCCTTCATGAAATCCGGCATTCTCGGGATGACGGTTATTTTGGGCACGACGAGAACTTCCCGCACGTCGGTAACGGGGATCGCGTATTGATCGCCTGAAATAGTGAACGTCAGGAATTGATTCGACGTTTGATTCGCGTTTGCCATAGCGGCATCCCCCTGATACTAGTATCTTTTATGGGAAGCGCCGATGCAACTTTTTTACGGCTGATTTTTTCGTTTCTTGGGTTTTTAGCCCAATTCCTCGGTTTTCCCCGCGTCAACGTCGATGGCGAGTACGCCGAGAAATTCCCCTTCAACCGACTTTACGGGTACGGCGACCGTGATGCATAGAGTGTTCGTCGCGCTCGAAAAATACGCGGGCGAAACGTACGGCTCCCCCGTCGACCGGGGTATCGCGAAATATTCCTTACCCGAACGCTTGACGCCGTACCCTTCGCCGCTTATTCTGCTCGCCTTCGCCGGATTACCGAGATTCGATGATATTTGCGTTCCTTCCTCGTCCATGGCGTAAATGAGCTCAAAGGCTTTTGATTCGGCGAAGGCCGCCGAAAGCGTACGATCGAGAATTTCGCGATTTTGGAGTTCCCTTGGCGAAATCCGTTTCGCGAATTCGATCGTGCGATCGATCGCCGCGCGGCGATGGGCGGAGCCGCGCGCATCAAGGCTATTGAACGTGTCGAGCGTGGATTTTCGTAAGGCCGTGGCGAGTCCCGCCGCGGTATCTCCCTGCCCGACGATGAGCGAGCATTCGTCCGCAATGGCCCGTACGTCGGACGAGATCGCCTGCTCGGCTTCCACGCGTTCGCGCGCGATGGCGCTGAATTCGGAAACGCTTTTTTCGGCGATTTCCGCGTTAGAGGCGATGCGTTCGAAGTCCCCGCTGAATCTGCGCGAAGCATCCGCCGCCGAGGACGCGGATGCCCGCGCGCTTTCGACCGAGGTACCCAACGCCCGAAGCCCTTGCTCGGCTTTTGATACTTTTCTTAGTATTCCCTCGGAGAGTCGGCCCGATTCTTCCGACAACCGACGTATTTCGCGCGCGATCACGGAAAAGCCCCTTCCGTGATCCCCGGCTCTGGCCGCCTCGATAGACGTATTAATGGCTATGACGCCGATATTTTCCGTCGCGTTTTTAATCGCCTGAGAGTCCCTGACGACTTCCTCGATGAGCGACGAAAGTTCCCGGAGAAATGACGCGCTTTCCGTCGCTTGTGCGGACATGACCGCAATGTCGCGAGTGAGTTGCTCGACGTCCCTTTTTTTCCCTTTTGCCTGACGCGCCGTTTCCGCGATGGAGGAGGAGAGTTCAGCCGCGCGCGTCGAAAATCCGCCGAGTTCCGCAACCCCTTCTTCAAGCCGCATCTTTATGGCGCCGACGCTATTCTGTTGGTTCCGGACGGATTCCTTGAGCGATTCCATGCCGCGCTCCAGCGAACCGGTAATGCGGGCGCTCTCCAACGATGATTTGAAAATTGCATCGGAAAGCGCCGCGTCGCTCGAAGCCGAGTTGTATTCTGTCGTGGTGTTTCTCATTGAAGAAACTATATCCACTCTTTAGTTGATTGGCAACGCTTTATTTTAATTGCAGTCGACCTTTCAACTCCCGAAGCGATTATCGTATGTTGAATAGCTCGCGGTGAAAGTCTCCGCTATTCATGCCCGCATTGATGAGGCTTCTCCTAAGGGTTTTCATGAATCCTGCGGGCCCGCAAAACCACACGCTTCCCTCTTTCCAATCGGGATTTTCCTCCATGATTTTTTCGCCGGTTAGTCGGCCCAAGCGCGCGCTATCCCAAATCTTGAGCTGGACGCCGGCCTTCGCGGCATCGGAGCGAATCTCGTCTTCGAGCCCGCCGTCGCTTCGAGAGACGGAGTAGTACAGCGTTATCTTTGCGGTTCGGTCGCTTTTGGCGGCGAGCTCCCTCAATCGACCGATAAACGGAGTAATCCCGATGCCACCCCCGATCCAAATTTGGGATTTTTTCCCGTCTACGAAATTAAACCTACCGTACGGTCCCTCTACGCGCACGACATCGCCTTCTTTGATCGAGGAAGGCAACCGTTTCGTATAATCGCCGAGTTCTTTAACGAAAAAATACAAGATTCTGCCGTCATTCCATTCCGATGCGATCGAAAATGGGTGAGGCTCGTCGAGGAATCTCGTTTTCAGAAACGCGAATTGACCCGCGCGGTGCCCTATCCATTTTTTCTCGAGTTTAATGCCGATTTTTAGGGTACTCAGTTCGGGGTGTCTTTCGACGGTCACGACGGTCCCCCTTACTCGTCGGGCATTATTCGCGACGCGGAAGAAAATGAGAGTCGCGTAGACGGCGCCAATCGCCATCATGATCGCGGTGAGGACGCCGATTGGGCTGAGCCAGTACGCGCGTGTGAAAAGAACCGCTGAATGGAATACTAAGGCGAGATAAATGACGCTTTCAAGCCGATGCGAAAGGGCAAAAACCCGATAACCGATAAATGTGAGCAACGCGATAAGCCCGAGTACTATCATTAGGTAAAACGCCCATTGGCTCGTCCAATGCGCGGGCCCCGTAAGTCGCTGAAGAAGGGTTTGCTCCGCAGTTCCGGGCCCCCCGTGTCCAGCGGGCCGTCCTCCACTCGACGCCATGATGCCGAACTGCATGAGAATCTTGAAGCCTGCGGCCAAAAACCAATGGATGACGACGATCGCCATCGCAAGGATTCCCGCCCATTTATGGACCCGATACATCTTGTCGAGCCCACCCATAGCGCTTTCGAGCCAAACGGGTCGGGCCGCGAGCAGCACGCAGAGCGTGAGAAACCAAAAACCTAAAACGCCGGTAAGCTGAATAAAACCGTCGCGTAGGCCGAAAAACGTCGCCGTTTTGAAAGAGGCCCATCCTGTCAGCAACCAAAGTGCCGCAAGCGCCGCGCTAATGCCGGTTATTACGATAACATTTCTTCTCATTCTCGGTTCTCCCTGGCGTATTCGTCCTAAATACGGGCGAGTTTGACCGATTCAAAGTATAGCGCCAGAATGTGAAGCATTTATGAATTTTGCCGATTTTTCTCCGCTTCCGTATTGTCTCCGCGATTTTTGACAGTGAGATGTTTTGCTTTTTTTTTCGTCTTGATGAAAAAAACCGGTACGCAGCAGATAACCGTAAGCGCGGTCGCCACGAAAAAAACGTCGTTGACCGCCTGCACGTAGGCGTCGACGCGCACTTGCGTCACGATGAGCGAGGAGCCGACCGTCGTAGCCGTGGATGGTGGCAATCCAGCGGACACGGCGAGCGCCCCCTTGAGTTGGTTCGACGCGAACGTGAACGTTTCCGAGTACCGGTCGAGGTTTTCGCCCGTCGTCATCGCGTGAAAAATATTCCGGTTCGAGACGAAGGCCCCGAAAATGGCGACTCCGAAACTCGCCCCGATTTGGCGCATGAGCGAGATCATCGCCGAACCGCGCGCAAGTTTGTCGCGCGGGAGCGAGTTTACGGAGACCGCCTGAATCGCGATGAAAAAAAGCCCGAACCCGAGACCTCGAAGGCAGATCGGCAAAATCAGCATCCATCGCGGCGGGACTGTCGTCAGGAGGGTGTTCATCCAAAAGCTCAGGATGACTGCGGCGAGGCCGACGAAGGCGGGCACTTTCGGGCTCAATCGATCGGAAAGCACGCCGGCGACCGGGGATGCGAAGCCTTGAATCAAGCCTTGCGGCAAGTACATCATTCCCGCCTGCAGAGCCGAGTAGCCGAGCGTGTTTTGAAGGTATACGGGAAAGACGAAGGTCGACCCCTGTAAAATTAGCCCGAGCACGAACAGGATGATGTTCGACATCGCGAAATTCCAATCCTTCAGCAACTCAAGGTTGATGAGCGGCTGAGACGAGCGGAGCTCGATCATCAAGAACGATACGAACGAGAAAAAGGCGACGCCAAAGCAGGTGAGGATGAACGGACTCGTCCATCCCCCGAGGTTCCATGACGCGTTTCCGTCGCTGAGCGCCAGGATGAGCGACACGAGAAAGATCGCGATAGTGAAGAATCCCGGAAAGTCGAACGCGCCGGCGTTTTTGCTCTTTACCTCGCGCTGAATCAATAGCGTCGCTATCATCGTCAGCGCGCCGAACGGGATGCTGAAAAGGAAAATGGATCGCCATCCGTACGAGTCGGTTAGGAGACCTCCGATGGATGGTCCGATCGATATAGAGGCCGCCGCGGCGATGCCGTAGAAGCCCATCGCTACTCCTCGCTGCTCGGGCGGGAACTCCCGCGTCACGACCGCCATGCCGACGGGCATGAGCATGCCGCCGCCGAAACCCTGCACGACGCGGAAGGCGATTAGGCTCTCGACGCTCCACGCGTTCGCGCAGAGAAAGCAGCCGAGCGTGAAAAAGACGAGCGCCGCGAAGAACGTCCGCTTATAGCCCATCCTGTCGGCGAGCCAGCCGGAAATCGCGAGCGCGACGACGTAGACGAGGCTAAACGACGTTAGGACCCATTGGATCGTGTCGAGGTTCGTCCCGAGCGACGCCTGCATTTTCGGGAGCGCCGTGTTCTCGGCCGTGCTTTGGAGCACCGAGACGAAGGTCGCGAGCAGGATATTGACGAGCACCCACCAGCGGTAGCTGGGATGCTCGTGGTGAAACGAGGGGAATTTGCTGACCGCGAAATCCCTAAAGCGAAATGTCATGCGCGTTCTCCCGCCGTTACAGACGCACTTCTACCACGGCCGATAGGCCCGGCAGGAGTCGATGCGCCGCGGCATCCTCGAAGTCGGTTGACTCGTCGATTGAGATTTTTACCGGGATGCGCTGCGCGACTTTCGTGAAATTTCCCGCCGCGTTATTCACCGGGATGAGTGAGAATTGATTGCCCGTGCTGTAGCCGATCTCGGTAACCGTTCCGTGAAACCTCGCGCCCGGGTACGCGTCGATCTTGATCGCGACTTTTTGGCCGATCTTAATTCTCCCTATTTTCGTCTCGTCGAAATTCGCGGTGACGGTCGCCGTATGGCTGTCGTAAAGCGTGACGATCGGGAGCCCCGGCGAGAGCAGGTCACCCTCGCTCATCCATTTTCTCGCCACCACGCCGTCGATCGGGGCGGTAACCCGCGTCGACTTCAGCGTCGCGTCGATCAACTCGACCTGTGCCTCGGCGATCTCGACTTTCTTGCTCGCGAGGACGAAATCCTGCTGGGCGCTTTCCGCCGCCTTCAGCGCGTGGTCATAGGACTCCGTCGATATTATCTGGTGATCGTATTGGCGCTTCGCACGATCAAGGTCGCCGTTCGCGCGGTCGAGGTTGACTTTCGACACCCCGATAGATTGCCGCGCGACGACGAGATTCGCCTCCGCCTGCTTTTTTTGCGCGGCGAGTTCCGCGTCGTCGAGCGTCGCGATCGTTTGCCCTTTTTTCACGATATCCCCTTCCTTGACGGCGATCGAGGATATTGTTCCCATCATTTTAGTGCTCAGCGTGGCCTTCGGCCGCTCGACCATAGCGTTATCCGTGCTGAGCACGGGATTAAGCTTTATATAGGCCGCGAAACCAAGACCCACGATCGCGGCCGCAGCCGCGACCGCGATGAACGGCTTATTGTTTTTCTTCGCTTTCTTGTCATTTTCCATAAATATCCTCTCGAGTGGCGTTTAACGCGGTCTCTAAATCCAGCAAATTGGAATTGAGAACCTGCTTTTCGTTTAACAGCGTGAGTTGGGCGGCTTGATACTGAAGCTCGGCGTCCTGAACCTCGAGCAGGCTTCGCGCGCCCGAGCGATACGCCTCGTCGGTCAGTTCGTACGCGCGGCGAGCAGAAGCGACGTTTTTCGAAAGCGTGTCCAGCGCGCTCGTCGATTTTTCGATTTTTCCGCACAACGTCCGTATTTCCGCCTTCGCCGCGAGTCGCGCCTGCCCTACGGCGAGACTCGCGAGTTTGACCTGGTCCGTCGCGTCTTGCCGTCGGTTGTCGCCCGTCCCCGTCGGGATAAACTCGTCGAGGTTCCACGAAAGGGCGAGGGTAATGGAGCCCGTCGATTGTTGCCAATTGTCCCGGTCGGTTATGTCGATATCACCCGAAAAGGGGTCGTTTATCATCGGGTCAGCCGAGTAACGCGCGACGAATACGGGCAGTCGCAGGCTTTTTTGGATGCGCGCGAGGTTTTCTGCCGAGCGTTCCTTCGCGCGCGCCGATTAAACGTCGAGCCTTCGCTCAAGGTAATCCGCAGTGAGCTCTTTCGCGTCCGGAAGCTTTCCTCTTATTGCGATATCCGGCGTTCCCTCCAGGACGAGCGACGAGTCGGGTTCCCTGCCCAACAGTGACTCAAAACCGAATAGCGTTTGATCGTACGCGGTTGTCAGGTCATCGAGCGCGGGCTTTTTATTTTCCCAGGCGACTTTCGCCGAAAGGACCGTCAACTCCGGAACCGAGCCATTGTCGGCGTTTAAAAGAGCCTGTCGGTACCGTTCCGCCGCGTTATCGAGCTGCATGCGGTTAACCTTGATTGTTTCCTGAATCACGAGCAGTTGAAAGAATAGTTTTTTCACGTCGCGGGTAAGCCGTTGCCGCGCGATTTCGTACGCGATGGACTCATCGTCGTAGTCGATGGCGGTTTGCCTAATCGCGAGAATGCTCGCGGCGCTGAGCGCAAACTGCGCGCTAATCGTGACGCCGAGATTCGTCGCGTCGGGCGTGTAATAGCGGATCGATCCGACCGTTTGGCCCGCGGGAGTTACCGCGGCGACGGGAACGTTGTACGCTTCGGGATTATTAAGCGATAAGATTTGCGCGCCGGCGGAGATCGACGGGTACAGCCTGTTGTAGGCGAGGTTTTTGTCCCGTTCCTTGGTCCCCAACTTTATCCGCTCGGCGGATAGCCCGATATTCGCCGCGAGCGCTTCCGTTACCGCCTGATCCATGGTCATCGATTCGGCCGTCGCGGACAAGACGGCGAGCCCCAGGCTCGCCATCGTAACGATCCAAAATTTCCTCATTAAAAAACCTACTCCTCGTCGCATAAAAGTCTGATATAGCTCGCCAGAAAGGCGCGATTCGTTTTTCTTTGCCCCGGGTACATTCTTGGAAGCATTTTAATGGTTGTCATGAGCGCGGAAGCGAGACGGCTGTCGCACTCGCTTTGAAGGTTAAGCGTTTTCGGTCCGGCGCACTTGCGGATGAGCGCGTCAAGCCGTTTGAGTATGAGTTCGACGAAATCTTTTTTAAGCGTCGTTCGTATCGCGGTCACCTCGTCGGCGGTCAGTTCGTTTTTAGCCGACGCGATAAATTCCTCCCACAGTCCCCCCCATTCGTCGGTCATGTCGAGGAGTCGAAATGACGCTTTCCGAAGCGCGAGCATCGGGTCGTCGGTATCCCGCAGTTCTGCCGAGTATTCCTCGTCGAAACGCTTGAACCACGTTTTTCGCACGGCAAGGAATAAATCTTTTTTCGCGGGATAGTAATTATAGAGGTTACCCACGCTCGTTCCGGCGGAGTCCGCGACGTCTTTCATCGCGACGGCGGAATAGCCCTTGCTCGCGAAAAGCTTACTCGCCGAGTCGATGATTTTCGTTTCTAAATCCGGTATTTTTTTCGGCATTTTACTGAACCTTCATTCACTGAACTTTCATTCAGAATAATAAAAACAAAAGGGAAGGTCAAGTGTTGTTGTTCGGAAACATTTTAGGGTGCTCGCTACGGTAAAAAAACGCGCTTAATCGTCCTCGTCTTCGCTCAGCCGTCCCCATTCGAGGCGGATAGTGCCGAGCGAATTGGTTTTTTGCTCGCTTCCGAGCCTTTCCCCGAGCGAGAGGTTTGACGTTTTCGTCGGAGACCGCTGGATGGACCCGTTTTTATCGCTCGTGGCGACGCCGGCGGCGCGAGAGGAATTCCACTCGTAGAGCGAGGGTCCGTACGAAAAAAGGAATATTTCAAACCAGGAATCATCGCCGGGTGATTCCATGAATTCTCCTTCGTTTACGGATATCGTGTAATACAGATACCAACCGTACCCGTCCCAGGAGACGTATTCCATATAGTACTGACCGGGCTCGGTCGGAAAATATTCATCGTTACATACAATGCTCGGTGTTGCGGGGTTCGTGTCGTAGATGTATTGCAGATTGCCGGGCCACCAGTACTTTTGATAGGCGTTTCCGTCAATCCCTGAGCAGCCGGAAAAGAGCGCGAGCGCGAGAAAAAGGCCGATCGGATAAACGATTTTTTTCATGCGGTAACCTCCAGAGGCGGTTGTCGAAATTCCGGAAAAAGTTCCTTTCTAAAACTTTAGCACATCGAGGGCTCTTTTACCGCCTCGCCATCGGGCGGTGTTGACAATTTTTCCCGTGTCGGTGCATGTATATCGCTATGGAAATGCCGTTAACTTTGCGAGTAAGGAAAGATGGGGTCGTCGCGCTTGGCTTGCCGCCGTCGTATCGCGCGATGTCTATCGCGATGCTCGCCGTGCTCGTTGGTGCCCTCGTGGTCGGAAACGGAATCTTCGGGCCGATCGGTTGGGGCTTGCTCGCTCTCGTGACGGTTGCGTCCCTATTCGAGGATAGCTGGGTTTTCGACGCGACGAGCCGCCGTATTTCTCATCGATCGGGTTTGTTTCCCTTACTTAGGCGGCGCGTCATAACCCTCGCGGACGCTGAGCGCGTGCGCGTCGTTTCTTTCATTCGCGGAACCGTTCCGGGTTCCGAGGACGAGCGGGAAGAAAAAAAAATCGCCATGACGGGCGCGTCGCCCGCCGATTTTTTCAGGCGGAAAAGCCCCCACAAACGGCGCTACCTGTGCATGATCCTGGACGTTGCGGACGGTTCGCAGTATTTCATGGACGCGGCGTCCCCGCGCGCAAAGTCATCGCTGGTCGCGAAGGCCGCAAAAATCGCTTCTTGCTGCGGAATCCCTCTTGTCGTGGAATCGTGAGGTCCTACAAGCGATCGGAAATCAGATGCCGCGCAAGGGGGGCGGACTCGCGGTAAGCGCCGCGTGCCCGCCTTTATTTCGCGCGGACTACTCGGGATCGTGGTAAAGGAAACAAGCGACTTGATGACCGCTCGCGGCTTCCCTCAGCTTCGGTACGTGGTTCTTGCAAACGTCCTTCCGTCGCCAGCAGCGATCGTAAAAGTAGCAGCCCGTCCGTTCCTTGTCGGGCGAGGGTACGTCGCCCGAGAGGATAATTCGCTTGCGGTTTTTCTCGATCTCCGGGTCGGGAATGGGCGCGGCGGAGAGCAGCGCCTGCGTGTACGGATGGAGCGGGTTCTTATAGAGGTCCGCAGAGTCCGAAAGCTCGACGATGACGCCTAAATACATGACCGCGACGCGGTTCGATATGTACTGGATTACCGCCAAGTCGTGCGCGATAAAAAGATACGTGAGCCCGAACTCTTCCTGCAAATCCTTAAAAAGATTGAGTATTTGCGCCTGGATCGATACGTCGAGCGCCGACACCGGCTCGTCGCAGAGCAAGAGCTGCGGCCGGAGGGCGAGAGCGCGCGCGATACCGATGCGCTGGCGCTGACCGCCGGAAAATTCGTGCGGATACCGATTCTTAAAAAAGCGCGAAAGCCCGACGCGTTCCATCAATAGCTCGACTCTCTCATCGATCTCGGAGTTCGTCGCCATGCGGATTTTCTTCGCCTTAAAAATCCTCATCGGCTCGGCGATGATATTCGCCGCGGTCATGCGGGGATTGAGGGACGCGAAGGGGTCCTGGAACACCATTTGAAAGTGCTGACGCGCGGCGACGAGCCTTTCGGGCGACATTTTGGTGAGATCCTCGCCTTTGAGCAGAACCTCGCCCGCGGTCGGCTTATACAGCTGGGCTATCGCCCGCGCCGTCGTGGATTTTCCGCAGCCGGACTCGCCGACGATGCCGAGCGTTTCTCCCGCGCGCACCGAAAAATCGACGCCGTCGACGGCGCGGATTTTCCCTTCCGGAGCCCCCAAAAAACCGCCCCCGAACGGGAAATGCATTTTGAGGCCGCGAACTTCAAGCAGGTTTTCATCGTTATTCATGTTACGGCTCCTCCGAATACAGCCAGCAGGACGCGCGGTGCTTACTCATAGTTTCGCCGTCGGGGAAAACTATCGATTCCGGGTACTTCCTCATGCAAATATCCTTCGCGTGATCGCACCGCGGGTAGAACGGGCAGCAATCGGGAAGGTCGATGACGTTCGGCGGCTGGCCTTGAATCGAGCTCAGTCGGCCTTCCTGCGCCACGTCGAGGCGCGGGACGGACTTAATGAGGCCCCGCGTATACGGATGTTTGGGGCTCGCGAATATCGAGCGGGTGGGGCCGCTCTCGACGACGCGGCCCGCGTACATCACGCAGAGGGTGTCGCACATGCCGGCGACGACGCCGAGCGAATGGGTGATAAGGATGACCGCCGTCCCAAGCCGCGCGGTTAGGTCGCGCATGAGGTCGAGGATTTGCGCCTGAATGGTCACGTCCAAGGCGCTCGTCGGCTCGTCGGCGATAAGAATTTCCGGGTTGCACGAAAGGCTCATCGCGATCATGACGCGCTGGCGCATGCCGCCGGAGAATTGATGGGGATATTGGTCAATGCGCGACCGCGCCGCGGGAATGCCCGCGAGGGTGAGCATCTCGATAGCCTTTTCCTTCGCCGCCTTTTTGTCAAGGCCTTGGTGCAGCGTGATGGCCTCGATCATCTGCGTGGAGATGCGGAGAAAGGGATTGAGCGACGTCATCGGGTCCTGGAACACCATGGAGATTTTGTTTCCCCTGATTTTCCGCAGTTCTTTCGCGGGCATCTTTAAGAGGTCTTTGCCCATGAACGAAACCTTGCCGCCCGCGATCCACCCCGGCGGGCTTTGGATCATGTTGATGATCGAGAGGTTCGTCACGGACTTTCCCGAGCCGGACTCTCCGACGATCCCGAGGGTCTCGCCTTTATGAAGCTCGAAGTTAACGCCGTCGACGGCCTTAACGATTCCCTCGTCGGTCTTAAAATATGTTTTTAGGTCCTGAACGCTCAGGATAATTTCATCGGTCACCGTTGTATCCTCTTTGGCCGCTTAGAGCCTGTTTTTGCTTTTGGGATCAAGCGCGTCGCGCAGTCCGTCGCCGAGAAAATTCATGGCGAAAAGGAATACCGTCATGACGATCGAGGGCCCCAAGAGTTGCCAGGGATAAAGCTCCATCGTGTTCGTTCCCTCGGATACGAGCGATCCCCAGGACGCCAGCGGCGCCGAGACGCCGAGGCCCAAAAACGACAGGAACGACTCGTCCATGATGAACTCCGGGATGAGCATCGTCGCGAAAACGACGATGACGCCCATCGTGTTCGGCGTCAGGTGCCGGAAGATGATTCGACCCGGCGACGCGCCCATCGATCGGGCCGCCTCCACGAACTCGGAGGTTTTGAGGCTGATGACCTGTCCCCGCACCACGCGCGCCATGGTGAGCCACGATACGAGCGCGATGGCCACGAACAGGTTAATGACGTTTTTGCCGAATATTGCCATCATGATGATGACGACGAGCATGTAGGGGAGGCCGTACAGGATATCGACGAAGCGCATGATGAAGTTATCGAGACGGCCGCCGACGTAGCCGGCGATGCTTCCGAGCACGATGCCGACGAAGGTCGCCGTTATGGTCCCGATCAGGCCGATCATCATGGAAATCCTGCCGCCGAAAAGAATGCGCGAAAGCATGTCCCGTCCGAGGTTATCGGTGCCGAGCACGTAAATCCGCTTGTGCACCGGGTTTACCGCGACGTCCGCCTCCATGGCCGCGATATCCGCCTTTTCCTTGTCGGAAAAATCGGTCCGACCCTCCGCCTTCATTGTTTTTTGCATGTACTCTGTTCGCGCCTTAATCATCACCTGTCCCGCCGGTCTGAAGGACGGCGGAAGGTTCGCGTGCGCGATCACCTGCTCTTCGTACGGGTATAACGGGAGAAACGGGGCGGCGAAACTCGCGATCAAATAAAACGCGACGACGAATAAGCCCGCGAACGCCATTTTGTTTTTCCGCAAGCGTCGCCACGCATCGGTCCACAGCGACGCCGGTTTCATTTCCTGGTTAAACTCGTTAACCGGTACGTCTTTTTTTTCTGCCATTGCTTCCATCGATGATCCTCTCATTTATAGGAGATGCGGGGGTCGAGGAAGCCGTAGATGACGTCGACGACGAAGTTCATGATGACGAGTATCGTGGAAAATACGATGACGTATCCCATTATCAGGGTATAGTCGCGGTTCGTCGCGGCCTGAATGTAAAACCGTCCCATGCCGGGGATGGTAAAGATAGTCTCGACGATGACCGTACCGCAAATGATTCCGGCGAACGCCGGGCCTAAATAGGAAATGACGGGCAAAAGCGCCCCTTTGAGCACATGGCGAAAAACGACCGTCGATTCCTTCAACCCTTTGGCCCTCGCCGTTCGGATGTAGTCGGCGTGGAGCACTTCGAGAACCGACGCCCGCGTCAGGCGCGCGATGCTCGCGAAATAATGGAACGAAAGGGTGAGCACCGGCATGATAAGGACGATGAGCCCGTTGCGCCCGTCGATCCACCCGGACGTCGGGAGGAGCTTGAGCTGCAGGGCGAGCGCGAGTTTTATGACCGGCCCGACGACGAACAGCGGTATGGAAATGCCCAATGCGGCGAGCGACATGGTCGCGTAGTCGAGCATGGAGTTCTGTTTGAGCGCGGCGATCACGCCGCAGCTAATGCCGATGAATACGGCGACGGAAAGCGCGATCGCGCCCAACAGCATGGAAACCGGCAGGGCTTGCGCGATGAGTTGATTGACGGTGAAGTCCTTATACCGGAACGAGGGTCCTAAATCCCCGCGGAGAATGTCCCCGAGATAGCGGAGGAACTGCTTCGGAAGCGGCTCGTCCAGGTGATATTTCGCCATGACGTTCGCCAGGATTTCGGGGGGGAGTTTTTTTTCGGTCGCGAACGGGCCTCCGGGCGCTAAATGCTCGATGGCAAAGGCGAATACGATAATTAAAAAAAGCGTGGGAATTAAACTGAGGAATCTTCGGATGATAAAACGAGCCATCTCGGCCTCTTCTTTGAGTGGGATAATGGCGACAGAGGCGCCAGGAGCCGACGCGCGAACCGCCCGGGTGTTACCCGGGCGGTTCGCCTCGTCAACTTACGGAATTATTTCTTGGAAATCCACTTCGTCGGGTGAATATCCATGGCGTTGCTGTATACGCCATCCCATTTGGAGAGGTCAATGAGAGACTTATTCGCGTAGAAGAAGAACGGCGCGATGGCCTGATCCTCGGTGATGAGGATGTTTTCTGCCTCCTCAAGGGTCTTGTTCCGCTCATCGCCGGCGGGAAGGGTCGAAGCCTTGGCCAAAAGTTCGTCGTATTTCGGGTTCGAGTACAGACCGTCGTTGTTGCCGGCGTTCGTCTTGAACATATCCAGGTAGTTGCCCGGATCGAGGTAGTCGGCGAGCCATCCGGCGCGGGTAACCTGGAAGTCGTGGGTTTTCTGGCGGGAATCGAGGAAGGTGTTCCACTCAAGGTTCTGGAGCGTCACGTCGATGCCGAGATTGGTTTTCCACTGCTGCTGCACGAATTCCGCGATAACCTTGTGGCGCGCGTTCGTGTTATAAATGAGCGTCGTTTTGGGGAAGCCCTTTCCGTTGGGGTATCCGGCCTCGGCAAGGAGCTTTTTCGCCTCGTCGAGATTGAAGTCGTTACCCTTCGTCGTGACGAAGCCGCCCATTTCGGGAACGAAGCCCGCAGTCGGGATATCTCCGCCTTTTAGGACGTCTTCGACGATTGCCTTGCGATCTACGGCCATCGCGAGCGCCTTGCGGACGCGGACGTCGGTGAACGGGGCTTTCGTCGTGTTGTAGATGTAGTAATAGACGGACGAGCCGGCGGTTACCTGATAATCAGGGCGGAGTTTGATTTCGTCGATTTTCGACGGGGGAACGGTATCGTCCCCGAGCCAATCGATTTCGCCGGCCTTGAACTTGTCGTAGGCGACGTTTCCGTCCTCAATCGCCAAGTACGTCAGGGTATTGAGCTTAACGTTTTTCGCGTCCCAGTACTTGGGGTTTTTGGCGACGACGATGCGGTCTTGCGGCTTCCACTCTTTCAGCACGAAGGGGCCGGAACCGACGAAATTCTCGGGTTTTACCCAGTCGGAGCCGAATTTCGCGATGGTCTTCGAGGGGGTAACGACGAAGGCGTTGTGCGTGAGCATATCGATCGCGTAGGGAAGGGGGCCGACGAAGGTCACCTCGAGGGTTTTCTCGTCGATAGCCTTAATCTTCACGTCGTCTTTCGAGCCGGTTCCGGCGTTATAGGCGCCCGCGCCCTCGACGCTGTCGCCGATGATGTAGGCGTACGGCGCCGCGGTAGCGGGATCAAGCACGCGGAGCCACGAATCGACGAAGTCTTGCGCGGTAATTTTCGTGCCATCGGAAAAAGTAGCGTCGCGGAGCTTAAACGTATAGGTTTTCTGATCGTCGCTGACGGTCCAACTCTCGGCGATGCCGGGAATGCCCTTGGACGTCTTGGGATCGTTGATTACCAAGCCCTCGAACAGCGAATAGGTCAGGCGCGCCTCGGGGACGCCTGAGGTAAGGGCCGGGTCCAACGATTGGGGCTCCCCGCCGTTATTGAAGATCATGTCCGCGCCGCCCACGGTTTTCTGGGCGCACGACAGCATGGTGCCCATGGCGAAGGCCGAGAGGGCAATGAGTCCAAACAAAGATTTACGCATAAATCCTCCTTTCTGTTTGTGCTTTTTTCTTATAATATTATCTTCGGATCAAGGCAATACCCCAAAGACGAAGCCTGAATCAGGGTCGAAGCGGATTTTAGTCATTTTAATCCCGTTTTATAATTTTGGCGAGCGCTAGATAGTTGAAATTTCAAACTAATGCTTTGTTTTATCGTATTGACATTGCCTTTTGCCGTCATTTTAATACAACCACCGCAGGACATGGGGAGTATTCATGCATACGCTTTCAAAATTTTTTCGCTATTACCGACCCTATCGTTTTTTGTTTTTCTTCGATCTTTTTTGCGCCTTGTTGGTTTCGCTCGTCGATTTGTCGTTCCCGTTTGTGTTAAACGTCCTCAACCGCGGCCTGTTTTTAGGCGAGGCAAAGAATATCCTTTCGCTGATCGGATTCGTCGGCTTAGGCTTGCTGGGCTTATATGTCATAAAATACTTCGCCCAGTATTTCATCACGTCTTGGGGGCACATCATGGGTGCTCGGATGGAAAGCGACATGCGGCGCGACCTGTTTGACCATATGCAGCGCTTGAGCTTTTCGTACTACGATAGGAACAATACCGGCGAAATGATGTCGCGCATCGTTTCCGATTTATTCGACATATCCGAGCTCGCGCACCACGGACCCGAAAACCTTTTCATGTCGGTCATTAAGCTCGCGGGAGCCTTCGCGGTTTTGCTGTATTTGAACGTGGGCCTCACCCTCGTCCTCTTCGGCATGACCGTCGCGATGCTCGTGTTTTCTTTCGCCCAGAACAAGGGCATGAGGACGATATTCCACGACAACCGGCTCAAGATCGCGGGCATCAACTCCCGCGTTCAGGACAGCCTCGCCGGCGCGCGAGTCGTGAAGTCGTTCACGAACGAGGATTACGAGCGGAAGAAATTCGCCGAGTCGAACGCGCTTTTTTTGCGTTCGAAAAACGAAAGCTATCGCGCGATGGGCGGCTATGTCGCGGTCAACTCGCTCTTCCAGGGAGCCTTCTACGCGATCATCGTCGTCATCGGCGGCGTCCTCATCGCGCGCGGCAAACTCGTCCCGACCGACCTCGCCCTCTACGTGCTCTACGTCAACGTCTACATGAATCCGATCGAGCTCCTCATTAACTTCACCGAGCAGTTCCAGAAAGGATACGCGGGCTTCCGCCGCTTTTTAGAGGTCGTCGAGACCGAGCCCGAAATCGTCGATTCGCCTGACGCCGCGCCGCTTGAGCTCGTTCGCGGCGATATCGAGTACCGAGCCGTTTCGTTCGGCTACGACGGCGACGCGCGGGTTCTCGACGGCATTAACCTCAAAGTTTCGGCGGGAAAGACGATCGCCCTGATCGGCCCCTCCGGCGG
>QKAR01000111.1 GCA_003246335.1 Spirochaetales bacterium
CGGATTATGTTAATAATGCCTGGTGGCCATAGTGGAGAGGTAATACCCGTTCCCATCCCGAACACGGAAGTCAAGCTCTCTTACGCCGATGATACTGCTGCAAAGTGGGAAAGTAGGTAGCTGCCAGGCTTTTTTATTTTAAAATCAATTCGTTTCAAATTTTAAGCGTGTAATTTGTTAAACTATTTTGCCTTGTAATATTCATTTTAATTTCTTTTTGTCTTTAGTTAAAAAGATTTGAAGAGTAGATTGCAACCTGTTCAAATTAGTAAAAAATACGATATACTTTTTTATGCGTTTAAAGATTGCTTCAGATAAGATTCAAATGTTTTCATATTTTGCGGGGCTTTGTTTTTTAGGTTCGGTCGCGTTATATTTTCCTTTCGCATATCTTCAAAATCGCAGTGTCTCGTATTTAGACGCGTTGTTTACTTCTGTCTCCGCCGTTTGCGTTACAGGATTAACGGTAATCGATATGAATAGGTACAGTACTTTTGGGCTAATTTGCATTATGTTACTTATTGAATTGGGAGGCATGGGGGTCATTTCTTTTATTGCTATCGCAGTTGCGGTACCGAAACGTCGCGTATCGTTGGTAAACCGCATGGTCATTCGCGATTTCTTTGTGGATGAAGTTGAATCAGAACCGCGAAGAATCGTTCGAGCAATTGTATTATTGACCATCGTGATTGAATCGTTTGCTTCCATTTTTTTATTTATCGGATTCCGGCAGGCGGGTTCACGAAGGCCCGTCTTGGATGCGGTGTTTCATTCTGTGTCAGCATTTTGTAACGCGGGATTTTCAACGTATCAGAATAGTCTCATTCAATTTCGTTTCAATTACCTTGTTATTATACCAATTTTATTTTTAATCGTAACCGGTGGAATTGGTTTCTTGGTAATGACAGATCTCGCTGGTTTTTTTATGAATCGATCTAGGAAAATATCGTTTCATTCCCGTTTTGTTTTATTATTTACTTCTTTGCTTATAGCGATTTCTGCGCTAGTGTTTTTCGTTACCGAGTCGGATTATTCTTACGCAGGTTTTCCACTATCGAATAAAATTCTTTCGGCTATATTTCAAGGAGTGACCCCTCGAACGGCCGGTTTTGAAATCGTTCCGCAAGCTTCATATTCGCTTTTTTCGCAATTATTCACGATGATTTTAATGTTTATCGGCGGTTCTCCGGGATCAATTGCCGGCGGAATCAAGACTACTACTTTTTTTATCGTCCTGATTTATGCGCTTCGTGGAAACGTGGAAAAAAATGGTCTTAACGTATTAGGCAGAAATATAGACACTTCATTAGTTGACAAGTCTTTTACGATTTTTTCCAAGAGCCTCTTAATAATTTTACTTTCGATCGGAGCATTGCTCTTGACGGAGGCCAGACATGTGGCTGCTGGCAAATATTCAGTGTTCGCCCTGATGTATGAATGTATTTCGGCTTTTGGCACGGTGGGACTATCTCTTGGCGTAACGTCAGAGCTAACATCTTGGGGAAAGATCGTCATAATTGCGACGATGTTTATCGGACGAACGGGAATTGTGGCTATGGCATTAGGTTTTTCGAGCACACAGAAGGATCGTTTCGTCGATTATCCCTCGGCGAAGGTAATTGTCGGTTAAGGAGGCGGTGATGAAACAATTTGCTATTATCGGTTTGGGAACATTTGGGATTCGCATGCTGGAGGAGCTTCTTTCTATAACAAATGAAATTATCATAATCGACAAGGATAAGGACATAATCGAGAAATATAAAGAACTCGCGAAATTAGCGTATATAACCGACGCCATTAATGAGGCGGCGCTCAGGAAAATTATCCCCAAAGAGATAGACGCGGTGATAGTAGATTTGGGAGGGAAAATCGAGGTTTCTTTGATGACAACCAATTACTTAAAGAAAATTGGCATTAAGGAAATTATCGTGAAGGCTCAAACTGACGAACACGGAGAGCTCTTGAGCATGGTTGGAGCTTCTAAAGTAATATTCCCTGACAGAGAGGCGGCAAAACGGATAACTCCCATGCTTGCGTCTTCAATTCTTTTCAATTTCATGCCTATCTCACAAAATCTGGCGTTGGCGGAAGTTCAACCGAATGAGGATTGTCTGGGAAAGACTCTTTTAGAGGCGAACTTACGAAAAAATATGGGGTTAAACGTCGTCGCGCTCAGAAAAAGGGACTCCGAAGAATTTCATTTTATAAATGATCCTTCATACGTCTTTGCCGAAGACGATGTCTTGCTTGTAGCGGGCGACGAACGCAATATTACCGCCTTTTTGGGCACTGATATTAAAAAAAGCGGGAAGTCTCGGGTTTCGATTTTTAGGAGTCTTTTTCCTAAAAGGTAGGGATGCAATCCTTACTATCGCTACGCGAGAACGATATTTTGGTTTCTCGCGTAGAACCGTACGTATTTTTTTAGCCATAGCGTTTTAGATTCGTCCAATGCGGATATATCCATACGCCATGTCCAGTTTGATCCAAGCGTCGAGGGCGTGTTCATTCGGGCTTCGCTGCCTAAACCCAGAATATCCTGGAACGGGAAAATCGCGAAGACTGCCGGCGACATGAGCGCAATTCGGATTAGTTCCGAGGAGAACTGGTTTTTCTCGACCATTCCGCCTAAATAGTCGCGGATAATGTTCTGCTCTTCAATGGATGAGTGATCGATCCAACCCTGCATGGTATCGTTATCGTGTGTTCCGGTATATACTACGCAATTATTCGAGTACATGTGGGGCAGAAAGGCGTTCGTGAATCCTTCTTTACCCGCTTCGTTAACGTCGAACGCGAATTGAAGAACCTTCATTCCAGGAAATCCAAAATCATCCCTCAGTTGCTTAACTTCCTCGGTTATAAGGCCGAGATCCTCGGCTAGGATTGGTGCGTCGCCGATGGTTTTTTTTACAGCGGTGAAAAAATCGTGGTCGGGACCCTTTTCCCATTTACCGTTAATGGCCGTCGTTTCCCCAAACGGGATGGACCAAAACGCCTCAAAACCCCGAAAGTGATCTATTCGGACGAAGTCAACCAGAGAAAGCATGGCCTTTATTCTATTAATCCACCAAGCATATCCGTCTTTTTTCATTGTATGCCAATCATACAGGGGATTTCCCCACAGTTGACCAGTCGCGCTAAAATAGTCTGGAGGTACGCCTGCGACAAATTTCGGAGAGCCGTTTGTATCGAGTTGAAATAAATCCTGATTTGCCCAGACATCGGCAGAATCAGCGGCGACGAAAATCGGAATATCACCAATTATGGATATACCCTTTGAATGCGCGTACTTACGCAAGTCATTCCACTGCTTAAAGAAGAAGAATTGAATAGCTTTGAATTCGTTTATCTCAGAGTCATGCTCAAGTACCCACTTTTGGATCGCTTGCGGGTTTCGGAGGGCCAAATCCTTCGGCCAGAAATTATTCCATAATTTTCCATTTAATTTTTGAATTCGTGCCTGTTCGTCGAAATGTTCTTTTATGCTCATGAAAAGTGCGAAGTTATCGAGCCATGAACTTTGTTCGCGTGCAAAAGCAATGAATTCAGGCGATGAACCGTTTTGAAAAAAACGTTTGGCTGCAATTTTTAGTAACGGGAGTTTCCACCACGTAACCGCTCCGTAGTCGACCGGTCCTTCTCTCGAAATATAGTCGGGAGGTTGGCAATCTGATACCGTTAGTAATTTTTCCTGGATGAGTAAGTCTAAATCAATTAATAAGGGGTTACCCGCGAAAGTCGAGAAAGAAGCGTAGGGGGAATCGCCATAGCCGGTTGGGCCGAGGGGCAACACTTGCCAGAGCGTTTGGCCCGCCGCATGCAGCCAATCTATGAATCGAAACGCGGTTTTTCCGATTGTTCCAATACCGGGCGTATCTGGAAGGGAAGTCGGGTGGAGTAAAATTCCGCTCGAGCGTTTCAGGTTCATAGAATTCTCCTTTGAAGGTAAACCGGTTTAGTTACATAATAAAGGAGACGTAGAGAGATTTCAAGAGGCTGGGCAAAAAAAAACCGCCCGAAGGCGGTTTTAGTTGTTTGTAGTATTACTTTTCAGCAATAAGCAAAGATTTTACGTCCAATTTCAAATCGGTCGTGTATTCGCCTTTTGAGTGTTCTTTAAGAGCACGAATTTGAATACAATCAGGCTTTGGCTCAAGGTACAGGACTACGTCGAGGTCTTTTTCGAACGGTTTAATGCTCGCGGGAAGTCCCTTATCCGTAGTCTCGAAATTAGCGCTATACCAGATCGTGATTCCTGCCTCTTTGGCGAAAGTTTTCATCTGATCCATGCTTTCCGGCACTGCTTTGCTAAAATCAAAACCGTCGATAATGACCGCTTCAGGTTTAGAACCGCCTTCAGCGAGCGCTTTGATGGTTTTAATAAGCTGAGAAGTCTTAACCGAGTCCTGGTTAAAGTTCAAAACAATGCGATTTCGGATCAGTTCCGCCTTAACGTCAGAGGCTTTGTCGAGGTTTTTCTTCTTTGCAAGTTCATTGAAGATATCTTCGTACCAAGTCATGACGTGGTCAGCTTGTTGATTGAACGACACGTGAACGACCGAACAACCTTGCAAAAGTTTATCAATGCCGATTTGAACGAGAATAGACGTCTTTCCCAGGCCTTTCTTTGAGGCGATTACGCCGATTTCTCCAGCCTGAACGCCGCCACCGAGCGCTTTTTCAAAATTCCGTACGGCACTGCGTTCGATAAGATCTTGCTTAACCATGCTCGCCTCCTTACTTTTGTTCGGCTCTTCGCTTAGCTTCGTATTCCTTAATGAGGGCGTCGGCTATGCTATTCGGCACTTTACCATACTTGGAGAATTCCATCGAAAATTCGGCCTTTCCCTGCGTCGAAGATCGAAGAATCGTTGAAAATCCGAACATTTCGCTCAGCGGCACTTCAGAGTCGACGCGGGTAAAGCTATCATCCTCGGTGGACGAAAGAATTATACCACGTCGTTGGTTAATCAGGCCAAAAATATTTCCCTGGAATTCCTGCGGACCCTCGATTGAGACCTTCATGATCGGTTCGAGAATCGCCGGTTTTGCCTTCATGTACGCGTCGCGGAAACCGCCGATTGCGGCGATTTGGAACGCGATATCGGAGGAGTCAACCGGATGGAACTGTCCGTCGTTGATGGTCGCGCGAACGCCAACGATGGGGAATCCGATCAAAGAACCTTTCTTAAGCGCTTCCTTAAAGCCCTTGTCGCAAGACGGAATGAACTCGTTCGGGATGGAACCACCCTTAATGGAGTCGACGAATTCGTAGTCTTTTTCTTCCATCGGCTCCAAGAAACCAGCGACGCGCGCGTACTGACCGGAACCACCCGTTTGTTTCTTATGGGTATAGTTAAAGTCAGCGCGTTGGGTGATGGCTTCGCGATAGGCAACCTGGGGCTGGCCAGTCTCGACTTCGCAGTTATACTCGCGCTTCATGCGCTCGATATAAACTTCAAGATGAAGTTCGCCCATACCTTGAATAATCGTCTGGTTTGACTCAGGATCAACATAGCAATGGAAAGTCGGATCTTCCTTGGTGAAGCGGTTGAGCGCTTTCGCCATCTGGTCCGCGGATTTTTTGTCCTTCGGGGTGATCGAAAGATCGATAACCGGATTCGGGACGTACATCGAACTCATTGCGTAGTTGAGCCCGCCGCCGCAGAACGTATCGCCGGAAGCGCATTCAATACCGAACAGCGCGACGATATCGCCGGGAACACCTTCGTTAATATCCTGCATTTCATTGGAATTCATGCGGACGAGGCGTCCAACTTTGAATTTCTTATGCGCGCGGGTATTGTAGAGCTCATCGCCCTTTTTGATCATTCCCTGATAGATACGAACGTAGGTCAGCTGGCCGTACTTGCCGTCCTCAAGCTTAAAGCCGAGAGCGACGGTCGGCGCGGTTTCGTTACAGGTAAGAACGACCTGTTCCTCGTTTTTGTCGAGGTCGAGTGCGATGTTCTTGACTTCCGTCGGATCGGGGAGGTAGCGGATAACGCCGTCAAGCAGGGACTGAATACCCTTGTTCTTGTAGGCGGAACCGAGGAACACCGGCACGAATTGCTCGGCGAGGGTTCCTTTGCGAACCGCCTCGTGGATCATCTCTTCGGTCTCCGCGCCCTCAAGATAGGCCTCGGCGAGGTCATCGGAGAACATCGAAGCCGCGTCGAGAAGCTCTTCGCGGTATTTTTTCGCGTCGGCCACGAGATGCGCGGGAATTTCGGCGATGCGGATTTCGGTTCCGTTATCGCCCTCGAAATAAACAGCCTTCATCAGGACGAGGTCGACGACGCCCTCGATTTTATCCTCGAGACCGATCGGAAGCTGCATCATGTACGCGTTAAGTCCGAGCTTTTCGCGGAGCTGCATGCGCACTTTCAGCGGGTTCGCGCCGGTTCGATCGCATTTGTTGACGAACGCGATTCGGGGAACGTGATAGCGCTTCAGCTGTCGGTCGACCGTGATGGATTGCGACTGCACGCCGCCGACGGAGCAAAGAACGAGAATCGCGCCGTCAAGAACGCGAAGCGATCGCTCGACTTCGATGGTGAAATCGACGTGTCCGGGGGTATCGATAAGGTTTACGGTGTAGTCTTTCCACTGAACCTGGGTAGCGGCCGACTGAATCGTGATTCCGCGTTCCCTCTCAAGCTCCATTCCGTCCATAACAGCACCGACGCCGTCTTTACCGCGGACTTCATGGATCGCGTGGATCTTGTTGCAGTAAAAAAGGATGCGCTCGGAAAGCGTCGTTTTTCCCGAGTCGATGTGGGCGCTGATACCGATATTCCGCATTTTGGAAATATCAAAGGCCATATTGCTGTACCTCACTCATTATTGATTTTGCGATAAACGCAAAAGTATTCACAAACAGTTAATCTGGTTTAGTATATCGGAAAGGATACGTTGATGCAATAGTGAGGCACAGTGGCGGTTGTCTACTTCATTCCTCGTTTAGCGATACTCAACTTTTAACTCCACTAAGGCGGCGATATCGGCCGCTTCGGCGTCATACGCGCCCGCGAAGCTGACGCGCCAATTAATGGATTCAGTCGAGAAAAACGGCTCTATCCGTATCTCGGCTTTCCAGGCCGGAAAACTTTCATCGGCGTCCCATTCCCCTAAATAACCTGCAGCGAAGGAAATTCCCGCCTTCTTTTTTACGAAGGGGTTAACGTGCGCCTTGCACCGCAGATATGCGATAGAATCATCTTCCCAAACAGAACCCTCGGGCGAGTCGAGTCGAATCGAGGCGTCAAAATCGATTAACGGCAAGACGCAAATTTTTTTTCGACCCGCGAGCGTCGCGGTGACGATTCTTTCGCGATCGAGGACCGTGAACGATATCGATCCGCGATCGTCGCCGAGTCGGGCCCCTCCGCCAATGTTCGCGATTTCATCGTTGGGTTGCCAGTATTTCTCTCCCCGTTTCGTGTCGATCCATTCAATGGCTCCGAGTTCAAGCGCGAGCGATTTATCAGCCCTCGACAAGTCGAGCCGAGCGCTTTGCGCGCCAAAAAAACGGGAAACCGTCTCGAGTTCGCATCCATCGAAATCGAGAAAAACGCGATCGGCCCTGAACATTCCGCCCGCGATTGTGGTTTTGTCGTTGGAAAAAAAAGCTTCCGCCCGAATCGCGCGGCCGTCGGGTCGAGAGTCGGGATTTGCCGTTATGCCAAGGAAGTTCGTGCCGAAAGCGCGGTAGCGCAATCTTCCTTCTAAGGCAAATTCTGCGAGACGACCGCCGAGTATCGGTCGCTCCGAGGAAAACCAGGAGTCTTCCCTTTCTTGCCCAATTTCCCGTATGCCGCCGAAGGTTCCGAGAGAGGCGCCTCCTGAGCGTCCAATCCTTGAGCCGGATAGTGTCATCCACGCCTTCGAGGGTCGGCTCCCCTCACCAGTGGCGAAAGCTTTCGCGTCCATATTGTCACCGCGAAATTCAAGCGCGAGGTTTTGCGTTTTCGACGTCGATCCGGCGCGAAGCGCTTCGTCGATCTTGGGCTTGTCCGGGACGTAAAACGGGGAGGAAATCGGGAATATGGGTTTTCGAACGCTTGCCGTTAGGCCTGGTGCCTCGATCGAACCGCCCCGAAGGATAAACGAATCGGCGGGGCGCACGGCGAACGAAAGCGAATTAAGCACCGCGTCCCGATCGTCTGCCCCGAAGCGCATTGCCGCCTGGCAATCGGCGAGGCGAGAATCAAAGGCGAAAGCCGTTTCCGGTTCCCGATAGGAAGCGAATGATTGAGCGGCTCGCATATGGGGATCGATTGTGAAATTTTCAGCGAGGGAAAATCGTGGGGAGAGGCTCAGAAAAGCGAAAAAAAGAAAAAAAGGACGGGGGGGTGCCTGCCGTGGTTTCATGCCGATTTTTTCGGGAAGAAAGTCTATCTTGCCCGAAAAACGGCAGCTTTTATTTAATCAAAAGGAGAACCCGAAAGCGCTGCCGCTTGCCGCCGCGCTTTCGGACTTTCCTTATTTCAGCGTTTTTACTTCCGAGACGTAACTCGCGGAAAATTCCGGTATTTCCTTTATCGTGCCGAGCCAATATTCCGCCTCGGTTTTCGATTTGTACGGGCCAACGCGCACGCGATAGGTCGTGGCCCCTCCCACAGTCGCTTTCGTGAAAATCTCCGCGGACAGATAGCGAGCCTTGAGGTTTTCGCGCGCTTTTTCGGCATTGCCCTTGCTCGAGAACGATCCGGTCTGGACCCAGTATTCGGTGACCGCTTTTTTCGGCGCGGGAACGGGAGCCGGTTTCGCGCTCGTTGGCTGTTTAACGGTCGAAGCCGGCGGGGCCTTCGGTTGTGTCGCAGGCGCTTGTGCAGTTTCTTTCATTGCCGTTTGCTCCGGTTTTTGCGACGAGGTTTCGGACGCAGGGGCGGCCTGCCCGGGTATCGCGGTCAGCGGGAGAGAAGAGTCCGTCGGAGCGACGGCAACCACTTTGGTCGGATCGGTCAACCCGGTAACGTCGAGCGTTCCGTAATTGGCGCCTGCGTTATCGCCGTTGACGATGGTGAGGTTGATCCCCGCCGTTTGCGGTTGGGCGTCGAGGCCTGGCGTTTTCGCCGGGTCTTGAACCCATGCGTCTGGATCGATGCGATTCTGCGCGGCCGGGTCCAAGGCAACTTTTGACGTCGCCGGGGTTATAGCCGACGCTTGCTGGAGATTCGCGCCGGTACTTCGGGAAGGCGCGAACAAGAACAGCGCCGCGCCGAAAATGACGAGCGCGAACACGCTGATCGCGACCACGATCCATAGAATTTTTTTCTGTTCCATATCGGTCCTCAATATCCCCTGATCGAGAGTAATTTCGAGAGCCCCTTCTCAAGGACCCCTACGGTGAATTCGTTTCTTACTCTCTGAATATCGACATTTTTTTCAAGGTATTGAGCGAAGAGATGTTTTTGCGCGCGAAAACGTCGAATTAATTGCAATATTGGCAGATTGTCGCGCCGCATACCCCTGAAAAGCCGTATGGGGACCCACGCATCGACGAAAATGACGAAGTCGCAACGGTCAAGAATGGGGGATTTATGGAGGAGTGGAGCGTTAATCACCGCGGGGCAGTTTCGATGTTCTTCTATATAATTGTTTAAAATCTCGTTTATTTTCGGGTAAATAAGGGCCTCGTGCCGCGCCAAAAGGCTGGGATCGGAGAAGACTATCGAGGCAAGCGCTCTGCGATCAATGGAACCGTCTGATCCCACGAGGGAAATTCCCCGGGCTTTCGCGATGGCCGCGAAAGCCCCGATGACGGCGCCGCTTTCGGCCTCGAGGGCCTCATGCGCGACGATGTCCGCGTCGACGACGGCGAAGCCCTTTCGAGCGAGAATTTCAGCTGCCCTGTTCTTTCCCGCGCACATCGGGCCGGTGAGACCGATGACCGGATGTGAGCGCGATCCTTTCCAGCTCAATGGAAATCACCCCACGACGGGCCCGACTCAACGCTCGCGCGGAGCGGGACGGCGAGCTCGATCACCGATTCCATCTCTTTTTTCACGAGTTCCCGTACCTGGGCGACTTCCGCCACTGGGGACTCGAGGATGAGTTCGTCGTGAACTTGCAGAAGGAGTTTACTCGCGAGTTTCTCGCGCTTGAGCGCGGAATCGACGCGGATCATCGCCGTCTTGACGATGTCGGCGGCCGATCCCTGAATCGGCGTATTGACGGCGACTCGTTCGGCGCCGGCGAGCTCTAGCTTGTTCGAGCTGTTTATCGCGCGGATGAATCTCCTGCGGCCCATGATCGTCTCGACGTAGCCGCGTTCCTTCGCGCGCTCCTTCGTTTCGGCGATGAAGGTAGCGACCCCTGAGTAAGTCGCGAAGTACGAGTTGATGAAACCCGCGGCTTGGCCGCGCGGGATGCGCAGTTCGTTGGCGAGCCTGAACGCGCTCATTCCGTACATTACCCCGAAGTTGATCGTCTTCGCGACGCGGCGCATGTCGGGCGTCACTTCCTCGGGCGCGCAACCGAATATCAGGCTCGCGGTTCGCCGGTGCACGTCGACGCCGCCTTTAAAAGCATCGACGAGATTCGCGTCTCGCGAAAGATGCGCGAGAATGACGAGCTCGATCTGCGCGTAGTCGGCGGAGACGAGCTCGAAGCCGCTTGCGGCGCGGAAGGCGGCCCTGATGCGCCTGCCGTTTTCGTCGCGAATCGGGATGTTTTGGAGATTAGGATCCCTGCTCGAGAGCCGGCCCGTCGCCGTGCCCGTCTGCACGAACGAGGTATGCACGCGACTTTCGGCGTCGGCGAGCGCGGGGAGGGCGTCCACGTACGTCGACTTCAGTTTCGTCAACGCGCGATAGTCGAGAATTTTCCCGGGGACGACGTCTTCCGACGCGAGATCCTCGAGGACGGACGTGTCGGTTGAATAGCCCGTTTTCGTCTTTTTCCCGGGCGTCAGCTTTCGCTCGACGAAAAGGATTTCCTGCAGCTGTTTCGGCGAGGCGATGTTGAACTCGTGCCCGACGACACCGTAAATATCCTTTTCCGTCGCGGCTATTTGCCCCGCGAGTTCCGCCGAAAACGCCGCGAGCGATTCCTTCTCAAGGCGGATGCCCTCGAGTTCCATATCGCCGATGATGGGCACGAGCGGCATCTCGAGCTTCTCGAATAGTCCCGTTAGGTTCGCCTCAACCAGCTTCGGCTTGAATCGCGCGTAGAGCCGAAGCGTGAGGTCGGCGTCCTCTGCGGCGTACTGCGCCGCCTGCGGGATCGGCACGTCCGCGAACGTGCTTCCCTTTGGCACGACGGCGTCGTACGCGATCGTCTCGAGCCCGAGTTGGCTCGTCGCGAGCGACTCAAGGCCGAAAGAAGACCAATCGGGATCGAGGAGCCACGCCGCGATCATGGTGTCGAAACATCGGCACGGGGGCGTTCGCTGAGGGAAGCCGTCGAATAAGCCGTGACGCTTGAGTATCTGATAGTCGAACTTCCCGTTATGAGCGACGATGAGCGTTTTTTTTGAGCCGAACAGGCGGGATAATTCCGCGAACGCGCGTTTTTTATCCATTAGGGGATGTCCCGTTTCCCCGAGTTCGGGCGTCGGTCCGCGTAGCGGAACGTAAATGGCCGACCCTTCGCGCACCGCGAGAGAAAAACCGACGAGCGCGTCCCTGAGCACGTCGAGGCCGGTCGTCTCCGAATCGAACGCCGCGACGCCGCCGGCGATCGCCTCGTCGACGAACGTCGCGAGTTCCGCGGGGTCGGTGACAGCCCGGTATTCTCCGACGTTTTTCGTTAACGTAGTTTGAGGCGGTTCATCCGACAGCGGGGCGGCGAACTGGCGGGTCTCCGCTACATCCTTGCGCGCTCGACCCTTGGCCGCGTCGAGCGGCGGTTTCTCGTTTGCCGCGAGCTCCGCAGTTCCCGCCTCATCCGAAAAAAGCTTCGCGACGCTCGGGAGTCCCTCGCGGAGCAAGAGCCGCGCGCACGCCACGCGATCGAGCGTCCCGCAGGCGTAATCGTCGAGTTTTTTTTCGAGCGGGACGTCCGCGCAAAGCGCGATGAGCTTTTTCGAAAAAAAAGCCATCTCTTTCCCTGCCGCGATTTTCGTCCCTATCGCTCCCGCTATCTCCCCCGCGTGGTCGTAAATTCCCTCGAGCGAGCCGTATTGAGAAAGGAGCTTGAGCGCGGTTTTTTCGCCCACTCCCTTCACTCCGGGCACGTTGTCTGAGGCGTCTCCGGTGAGCGAGAGAAGATCGAGCATCAGCTCGGGCCCAACGCCCCACTCGGACTGTACGCCGCCTGAGTCGACCGCCTCCCAGCCGCCCGCCTTGCCGGGCTTCAGGATCGAAACCGAATCCCCGACGAGCTGCATTAAGTCTTTGTCTCCCGAGACGATGACGCAGCCCCGCCCGTCTTCCCTGGCGCGCTTCGCCACCGAGGCGATGATGTCGTCGGCCTCGAATCCGTCCTGCCGCGCTATGGGTATGCCGAGCGCCGTGAGGATTTCCTCGATGATGGGAACCTGCGCGTGGAGGTCTTCGGGTGTTTTCGCGCGGTTTGCCTTATATTCCGCGTACATCTCGTGGCGGAACGTCGGCGTGCGCGAGTCGAACGCGGCGAGGAAATATTCCGGCTGGTAATCGCGAAGTATGGCGTTGAGGTTCCGGAAGAAACCGAATACGGCGGACACGTTCTTGCCATCGCGATTCGTCAGCGGCTTCGATATAAACGCGAAATAAGAACGGTAAATGAGCCCATAGGCGTCAAGGACAAAGACGGGTTTGTTCATGAGGAGAGTATAGCATAAAGCGGGGCCGCCGGAAACGCTCGCCGATTCGCGCGGCTTCATCGGATTCTCACCGAAATCTTACGAATCCCTTATCAAGGGCTCAAGCTCTTTCGCTATGGTCGAGCGCAAAGGAGATAAAAATGAAACTTAATCTCTCACGGTTTTTGAGAAAAACGCCCGCGGCGATAATCGCCCTCGCGCTCTGTTTCCCGGCGCTGACCTTCGCCGGCGGATCGTCCGAAGCGTCGGACTCGAACAAGGCGACGGCGGCCGCGGGGTCGAAGCCCGCGAAATACGTGTTCCTCTTCATCGGGGACGGAATGGCAATGCCGCAGATCAGCTCGGCCGAGGTGTACGCGACAGCGCGCGTCTCGAAAGACATTACCGCGAAACGGCTCGGGTTCTCGCAGTTCCCGGTTTCCGGCCTCACGACGACTTACGACGCGAAAACCTTCATCACCGATTCCGCCTCGGCAGGCACGGCGATAGCGAGCGGCAATAAAAACGAGAGCGGCGTCGTCAACATGGACCTGACGAAGACAGTCAAGTTTAAGACGATGGCGGAGTACGCGCACGACAAAGGAATGAAAGTCGGCATCGTGACGACCGTTTCCCTCGACCACGCGACCCCGGCGTGCTTTTACGCCAAGGAACCCTCGCGCGGAAATTACTATAATATCGCGGTGCAGCTCGCTCAGAGCAATTTCGAGTACTTCGCCGGCGGCGGATTCCTTCAGCCGAAGGGAAAGAACAAAGACCAGGCCGACGTCGTCGAGATGGCGAAATCGAACGGCTTTACGTACGTGAACTCGAAGGCCGATTTCGAGTCGCTCAAGCCCGGCGTCGGCAAGGTCCTCGCCGTGAACGCGACGCTCGAAGATTCCTCGTCCATGCCCTACGACATGGATCGCGCCTCCGATGACCTTTCGCTCACCGATTACGTGAATAAGGGCATCGAGCTCCTCTCCGACGATCCCGACGGATTCTTCATGATGGTCGAGGGCGGAAAGATCGACTGGGCCTGCCACGCGAACGACGCGGCCGCCTCTATCAACGACGTGCTCTCCCTCGACAAGGCGATTTCCGCCGCCGTCGCCTTCGCGGACAAGCATCCCGGCGAGACGCTCATCGTCGTCACCGGCGATCACGAGACTGGCGGCATGACCCTTGGGTTCGCCGGGACGAAGTACTCCACCTCCTTCGACAAAGTGAGCGGACAGAAGATGTCGTACGTCGCGTTTAACGAAAAAATTCTCGCGCCCTATAAGGCGAAAGTCGCGAAAGATAAGGCGAACATCGCCGATCTCGTTCCCGCGATCAAGGATTCGTTCGGCATCGATTACGACGCGCTCACGCCGCTTCAAAAAGAGGAAGTAGACGTCGCGTTTAAGCGATCCATGGGAAACGAGGTCGTTCGTCCCGTGCAGGAAGATCAGTATCTCCTGTACGGAGGGTACGAACCGCTTTCGGTTAAGCTGACCCAGCTCATGAACCAGACCGCGGGCATCGGTTGGACCACGTATTCCCATACCGGCGTTCCCGTCGCCACTTTCGCGCGGGGCGCGCATCAGGAACTGTTCGGCGGGTATTACGACAACACCGATATTTTCAAAAAAATGACGAGCGCGATGGGTATCGCCGTCGCTGCGAAGTAAGCGGCCGTCTTTAAACGAAAATACATTTAAAAATCGCGGCCCCGCGAAAGCGGGGCTTTTTTAATCTAAGGAGCGGCGATGAACGTATCGAATGGAATAGGCGAGGTTGCGCGGGCGATGGCCGCGCGGGGAAGGAAATCCCGGCTTGATATCGTGTTCTCGACGGTCGTGGGAGCGTTGACGCTCGCGATCATTTTCGTCCCGACGTCGTTCAGCCGTAACGGCGCGAGGCTCTACGCGAATTCAGTTCGCGTCCAAGGTCGCGTGATTGCCGCGGATAACTCGACGATCAAGATCATCGGCCCGGTCAAGGAGGGCGAGCAGCAGCTTGAGGTGAAAATCCTGTCAGGGAAATTTCGCGGTCGCGAATTTTCTTCGACGAATAATCTCGTCGGCAAGATCGAGATCGATAAGCTTTTCGCGCCCGGCGACAAGGTTCTCGTCGTGCTCGACCTTTCCGGGCCGGCGCGGGATAGCGCGAGCGACGTCGTCTACGCCTCGGTCATCGACCATTACCGCACCGACAAAACGATTTTCTTGGGGCTTGCTTTTTTCGCGATACTCGTCGCGGTGACCGGTTGGGTCGGCGCGAAGTCGTTCCTCTCGTTCGTGTTTTCCTCCGTCGTACTCGTGAAAGTCCTGATGCCCGCGATGCTCTGGGGCGTTGACCCGATTCTCGCGACGCTCGTCGTCACCGCGATACTGACCGCCGCGATCACTTTCCTCGTCGGCGGCCTCACGAGGAAGGGGTTGACCGCCTTCCTCGGCGCGATGGGCGGCGTTCTCGTCACCTCGATTGCCGCGTGGGGCTTCACCCTGTGGTTCCACATTCACGGGGCGGTGCGGCAGTTCGCCGAAACGCTGCTGTACTCGGGCTACTCGCACCTCAACATCGTGCATCTTTTCATGTCGGGCGTGTTCCTCGCCTCCTCCGGCGCGATGATGGATTTATCCATGGACGTGGCTGCGGGAATGTCGGAGGTTCGCGAGCAACAGCCGGCGATCACGCGCTGGGGACTGATTCGCTGCGGCTTGAGCATGTCGCGCTACATGGCGGGGACGATGACGACGACGCTCCTGCTCGCGTATTCCGCGGAGTACACGGCGATGCTCATGACGTTCATCGCGCAGGGAGTCCCGCTCGAGAACGCGATAAACATGGTGTACGTCTCCTCGGAGATCGTGCACACGCTCGTCGGCTGCTTCGGCCTCGTGTTGGTCGCGCCGCTCACCGCGGTGGCCGGGGGCATGATAATTTCGGGGAATCGAAAGAAAGGCGTTACAGCTTGATGTCGACGACGGCGGCGCTTCGGCTTTCCTGCGCGTAAATGCTTTTTTTATTCGCGTAGGGATTCTTGAGCGAAATGACCTGCTGGCGCAGCGTCGTCATGTGAGTCTTGAGCAATTCTCGGTTTTTCTCGTTCTGGGCGAGGACCTCGCGCCTGAGCGCGCCGAGGTCGGTTTGAAGCCGGGGTATCTCCGAGTCCGGGGCCGCCGGGTACGCGCTTCGGTACATGGCTTCCATGGGATCGATAACTTTTTGAATGGTTTGTATTTCGGAGACGATGGACTGCTCGATTTCCGCGTGGCTTACCATAGCGTCGACGTTGTCCGTCTCGATCATGGCCCTCTGCCGCTCAAGGACGGAAAGGTATTCTCGGAATTTACCGCGCTGCTGCTCGAGTAACTGCCTGAAACGCTTGAGGATCGCGACTCTCTCGTCGACTTCTTCCTGGGTCAGTTCGCTCGGCATTCGCGCGGCGTCCCGTTAACCGGCGATGTTGATGCCGGCCGGCGCGGTTTGGGCTGGAGCCGTGGCCTTCCCGATCGCCTCGGCCCACGCGCCGCGAAGATCTTCCATCATGTTTTTCACGGAGAGGACTTTATCCCCTTTTTTTTCCATATTCGCTTCGAGCAATTGCTGGTTAAACCACGAGTACAGAGACAGCAGGTTGCGGGCGATTTCCCCTCCCGCTTCCATGTCCAGGGAAGCCATCAGTTCCGTGATGATTTCTTGGCTCTTGAGGATATGCGCGTTCGCTTTCTCGATTTTAGAAGGTTCTTTCTTGAGGTCGCTGTCCAAAAAAGACGAGGCCGAGTTCATGTTTTTAATCGCTTCGTCGTACAGCATGACGATAAGAGTCCCCTGACTTGCCGTTTTAACGCGCGTTTCCCGATACGCGCTCAATGCCTGATTGTAACTCACGATTTCCACCCCCGTATATCCTATCGGCAAGGATAATCCGTACTTTAGAGTATTTTGCGGGGAAATACCAGCGAATAAATTTGATTTTATTCCGCTCGACGTTGCGCGCTATTTTCCGTATTATTGAACGTGAAGGTGGAACGAATAGCGATATGAGTGATTCCGGTAACGACAATAAGAACGATCCGTACAATTTTTTCAAATTTAGCCCCGAACCCGGCTCGTCAGGGCCGAAAAACGGGCCGAAAATGCCAAAAATCCCGGTTTGGGCGATTTTATTAGCGGTGTTCGCCGTTTTATTAATCGTGAATTATCTTATGCTTTCGCGCTCGGATTCCCTTGTTCCGTTTTCCGAGTTCAAGCGGCGTATTTCGTCCGGCGAAATCGTGCGCGTCGAGCTTGGCACTAATTACTTCGTCGGTTATACCTCGGCGACCTCGCTCGGCAACTCGACCGGGCAGACCTCCGCGATAAACTTATTTCAGAATAGCCAGTCCTCGGGCAAGGCTTACCGAACGGTGGGTCTCCTAACCGAGGATTTCGTGAAACTGCTCGACAGCGCGCAGGTGACGTACTCGGTTAATCCCGAGCAAAAAAACTTCATACTCGATTTTATCCTGCAATGGATTTTGCCGTTCGCGATATTCTTCCTCATGTGGCGATTCGTCATGAAGCGGATGGGCGGCGGCGGCATGGGCGGCCTCGGCGGGAGCATTTTCTCGGCGGGACAGGCGCGATCGGCCGCGGTGGAAGAGGGCAAGGTTACCGCCCGATTCTCCGACGTCGCCGGCGTCGACGAGGCGAAGGAAGAGCTGGTCGAAGTCGTGGACTTCCTGAAGTTCCCCAAGAAATACACCGATATCGGCGGCAAAATCCCGCGCGGCGTGCTCTTAGTCGGCCCTCCCGGAACCGGCAAGACGCTGCTCGCGCGAGCCGTCGCCGGCGAGGCGGGCGTCCCGTTCTTCCGCATTTCCGGGTCGGATTTCGTCGAGATGTTCGTCGGCGTCGGCGCCTCGCGCGTTCGCGACCTTTTCAAGCAAGCCCGCGAAAAGGCGCCGTGCATCATTTTCATCGACGAGCTCGACGCCATCGGCAAGTCGCGCCTCAATAGCATGAACTCCAACGACGAGCGCGAGCAAACGCTCAATCAGCTTCTCGTCGAGATGGACGGCTTCGACGGCTCTAGCGGGCTCATTTTGCTCGCCGCGACGAACCGCCCCGACGTCCTCGATCCCGCGCTCCTTCGTCCCGGTCGATTCGACCGGCAAGTGGTCGTCGATCGGCCGGACGTGAAGGGTCGCGAGCAGATCCTTAAAATTCACTCGAAAAACGTGAAACTTTCGCGCGAAGTCGACCTTGCCGTCATCGCCCGCTCGACGAGCGGGTCTTCCGGCGCCGACCTCGCGAATATCATTAACGAGGCGGCTCTGCTCGCCGTTCGCGCCGGCCGCAAAGAGGTCTATATGGTGGATCTCAACGAGGCGGTCGAAAAGGCGATAGCCGGTTTGCAGAAAAAAAGCCGCGTCATAAAGGAAGACGAGCGCAAAATCGTCGCGTATCACGAAACTGGCCACGCGCTTACCGCCGCCTTCACCGAGGGCGCCGACAAAGTGCATAAGGTTTCGATTATTCCCCGCGGCATCGCCGCCCTTGGCTACACGATGCAGATACCGGAGGAAGACCGCTATCTCAAGACCGAAAAAGAGCTCATGGGCGAAATCGACGGTCTCTTGGGCGGCCGCGCCGCCGAGGAAGTCGCGTTCGGCATCGTGTCGACCGGGGCCTCGAACGACCTCTCCCGCGCGACGGACATCGTGCGGAGCATGATTACCGATTACGGCATGAGCGAGCGGTTCCGCAACGTCGCCTTAAGCCAGCACGGCGCGGGATACGGCGGAGCCGGCGACCCGAAACTCGTGCGTGACTATTCCGAGACGACTCAGCAATATATCGACGAGGAAATCGCCCGCGTCATCAACGAGCGGTACGAGGCGGTGAAGTCCCGGATCGGCGAAAAGCGCGGTCTGCTCGACTACATCGCGAATCGCTTGCTGGAAAAGGAAATCATCGAGGGCAAGGAATTCGCGGAAATCGTTTCAGCGGAGGCGAGTTTAGCCCCTTCTTGAGCTTAGCCCGCGCCGTATCGGTCAATTGACGGAACGGCGTCTTTCTGCTTTACTAGTCAAATGAATACGTCCGTAAGCCGCAGAACGCTCTATGCCCTGTCGTGCATGGTTTTCTGCGCCGCTTTGTGCGGCGCCCAGACGATTACGACGGCCGATTCTTTCTTTTCGTCCGTTTCCGACTCTTATGCCAACATAAAAGATTTTTCGGCGAACATCGCCATAGCGACCGGGACCGGCTCGAAAAAGACGGTCATGACCGGCCGGGCCGCGTTCAAGAAACCGAATCTGTTGCGCATCGACTTTACCAATCCCGACGAGCAAACCATCGTGTTTACGGGTGATTTGCTGACGATCTACCTTCCGGCGTATAACGTCGTGCTCAATCAGTCGGTCGATAAGGGGAGCGGTTCCTCCGGCGCGTCGCTCGCGACGCCCGAGGGTCTTTCCCTGATGAAGCGCTATTATTCCATCGCGTACGAAACGGGGCCCGACGCCGTTCCCATCGAGGATGGGTCCCAAGAGAAGGCCGTCGTCCTTCTTCTGACGCGACGGAGCACGACGGAAATGTTTCGCACGATTCGGCTTATGATTTCTCCCGACACCCATCTGATTCGTCGCTTGGACGCCAAGTCGATTTCGGGCGATCAAATCGTGTTCGACTTTACCGGATACGCGATCAATCAGGGCATCCTCGACAACCGCTTCGTGTATGACTCGCCCGCGTCGGCAAATATGTTCAACGATTTCCTCTTCTCGGAGTGATGGAGATAAAAATATGGAAGTGTTCGGTAAAAAACTGACTGACGCTCGCGTTGCGCGCGGATTGGATTTCGATCAAGTTTCGCGGGAGACGAATATCACCCGCCGCTATTTGGAAGCTCTTGAAAAGGAAGACTTTACCGTTTTCCCCGGCGAGCCCTATCTGCTCGGTTTTTTGCGGAATTATTGCGAATACCTCGGATTGAATAGCAACGAGATTATATCCGCGTACAAAAACCTCAAAATACAGGAAACGCCCGTTCCCCTCAAGGAACTCATGCCGAAGCGAACGGTTGCCGACGCGCTCCTCACGAGCCCCTCCGCGGGAAAAATCCTGCGCGGCGTGATCGTCGTGGCTCTACTGGTCGTGGTCGCCTTCGCGGGAATCACGATTTTCGGCAAAATCGCCCGAGCGGCTCCCCGTGCCGCAGCGGTCTCCAAAGACGATCGCGTATCCGCGTCGTACGACGTCGGCGACGAGGCTTTCAAGGGCCATGTGTACGCCGGCGACGTGCTGAACGTCGCCTCGGCGAGCGGCGTGGAACGCGTTACCGTCGTGGAAACCGCTCCCGCGCTCAAGCTCGATACCCCGACGGGATCGCGCGTCATCGAGCTTGGACAGGAACTCCTCGTCGATCTTTCCGGGGACGACGAGAGCGACATGAAAGTGTTCGTCGCCGATCTTTTCAAGGATGATCCATCGAAAGGCGCCGACATTCAGGTGCTCGCGGGCGCCGCGCTCACCGCTACCGCTCCCTCGGCTCCCGCCGCCGTCGCTGCCGCCGACGTAACCGTCGCTCCCCAGACGTCCGCCTCGCCCGCGAACGCTAAGCAGACTTCGCTTTTCGAGGGCGGTTCCGCCTATCCGGTGACGCTGAACGCGACGTTCCGCGGCTATTGCCTATTCCGGTACGAATCGGATCGGGCGAACCGCGACGAGCGCTACTATCAAAAATCCGAACTCTTGACCGTGCAGGCCAACAATGGAATTCGCATTTGGGCTTCGAACGGCAACGCCGTGAAACTGCAAATGACGGCGGGCGGAAAAACCGTCGACCTCGAGGTAAGCCGACCTGGCGAGGTTCTCGTCCGCGACCTGAAGTGGGTGAAGGACGAGGAAACCGGACGCTTTAAATTCGTGGTAATGGATATTGACTGACAAAACTTTTTTCCTCGATCAGCACGGATGCGCGAAAAACCAAGTGGACGGGGAATTGCTGATCGGCATTCTCCTCTCGAAAGGGTGGTCAAAGGCCGAAGAGCCTGAGCAAGCGTCCCTCATCATCGTAAACACCTGCGGTTTCATTGAATCCGCGAAAAAGGAATCGCTCGACGCCGCCATCGCGGCGCGCGCGGCATACCCGAACGCGAAAATACTGCTCGCCGGCTGTTTGGCTGAGCGGTACGCGGCAGACTTCGCGGACAACTTTCCCGAAGTAGACGCTATTTTCGGAAACGGCGACCTTTCCCTTTTGCCCAACATCATTGAGCCTCTTTTTCCCGATGGGAAAATGACGGACCGCGCGTCTGACGAACTGCCGCGGCCGACGCTCGTGCCCGAACAGCGCGGCGTGTGCGCGGGCGATCGGCCCTTGTCCCTTTCCTTTCCCAGGTCGGCATACGTGAAAATTTCAGAAGGCTGCGACAACCGCTGCACGTTCTGCGCGATTCCGCTCATTCGCGGTTCCCTGCGGAGCCGACCGCTTCGCGAGATCGTCGACGAATGCTCGTCCCTTATCGAGTCAGGCGCGTATGAGCTCAACCTTATCGGGCAAGACCTCGCCGCCTATGGCCGCGGAGCCGACGACTCGGCGCTCGGATTCGACGGCTCTCCCGAATCGGCGAGCCCGCTCTCCCTGTTGCTTTCGGGGATCTCCGCCCTCACGGGAAATTTCCGCGTGAGGCTTCTGTATATCCATCCCGATCATTTCCCGCTCGATATCCTTCCGGTGATGGCCGCGGACACGCGGTTCTTGCCGTATTTCGACATTCCGTTCCAGTCGGGCGACGAGGCGACGTTGCGCGCGATGAACCGACGCGGCTCGGCGGAAAAGTATCTTGACCTTATTTCGAAAATCCGCGCGGCCTTCGCGGACGCGCAAAGTCCTTACGGGGGGATCGCGCTTCGCACGACCTTTCTTGTGGGGTTTCCCGGCGAGACCGACGCGTCGTTCGAGAATACCGCGCGCTTCGCCGCCGCGATCCGCGGCATGTGGTCGGGCGCGTTTACCTGGTCGAGCGAGGAGGGTACTCCCGCCGCAGTCCTGAAAAAAAAGGTTCCGAAAAAAACGGCAGCCACCCGACTCGATACCTTGCGCGAAATTCAAATTAGGATCACCCCAGAGGAATTGGCCCGTTTCGTCGGAAAAGAAGTCGACGTCCTTCTTGAGGAGATCATTCCCGAGCCAGACGGTTCCGAAGCGACCGGCGAAAACGCCGCGGTTCCCCAGTCCCGTCTCGCCCTCGGGCGCGCCTGGTTCCAGGCGCCGGAAGTTGACGGCTCGGTCGTTCTGCAGTTTGAGGACGGCCAAAAAGACTTGGCGGGGAATCTTATCGGTCCCGGCTCGGTCGTTCGCGCGATCGTAATGGCCGTAAATGGGGTAGACGTAGAAGCGGTGGCGAGATGACGAATCTCGACGAGTGGCTTTCGGTCCTGAACCCCGAACAGCGAGCCGCCGTCGTGCATCAAGGCTCGCCCCTTTTGATTCTCGCCGGCGCCGGTTCCGGCAAAACGCGCGTGATCACCACGAAAGTCGCCTGGCTCATCAAGGAGCGCCGCGTCGATCCCGAATCCATCCTCGCGGTGACCTTCACGAACAAGGCCGCGCGCGAAATGTCCGAGCGCGCCCGCCGCATGGAGCCGCGCGCCGAACGCTCAGTTCTGCGAACGTTCCATTCCTTTGGCGCCTGGATTCTCCGGCGCAACGCCTCGCTCGCCGGCCTCGACTCCAATTTTACCGTGTACGACGATGACGACTCCGTCACGCTTCTTTCCAAGGCGATGCCCGTGTTGACGCGCCAGCAGGCGCAAGGAGCCGTGCGGAAAATCGCCCGCGCGAAAGATTACTGCTATTCCCCGAACGACTCCCGCCTCGTCGAAATCGATCCCGACCCTGATTTCGCCGACGTATACGCGACCTACGAAAAACGCCTGCGCGATACGGGTAACGTCGATTTCGGCGACCTCATTTTGCTGCCGGTCCGACTTTTAAATTCCGACGCGACCGTGCGCGACCGTCTTACGCGCCGCTTTTCCGTCGTCATGGTCGACGAGTATCAGGATTCCAACGTCGCCCAATTCGAATTTCTTAAGGCCGTTACCGGCCCCGGCTCGTATATTTGCGTGGTCGGCGACGACGATCAGTCCATTTATCGTTTCCGCGGCGCCGAAGTCCGCAACATCCTCACTTTTTCCGAAAACTTTCCCGGCACGGCCGTCATTCGCCTTGAGCGGAATTACCGATCCGTCGCGCCGATCCTGTCGATCGCCGGTCACGTCGTCGAGAATAACGAGGGGCGATTGGGAAAGACGCTCATCGCCGAGCGCGGCGCGGGGAAAAAACCCGTGCTTGTGTTTTTACGGGATCAGGACGAAGAGTCCTCGTTTTGCGCCGAGTTGATTCAAAACGCGCAAAAAAAAGGCGTTCCCTACGCCGACTGGGCCATCCTCTACCGCACGAACGCGCAGTCGCTCGGTTTTGAAACCGAATTCCTTCACCGGAAAATCCCCTACCGCGTCGTCGGCTCGCTGAAGTTTTACGAGCGCGAGGAAATTAAGGACGCGCTCGCTTTCCTAGCCTTGGTCGCCAACGGCCGCGACGAAGTCGCCTTTCGCCGCGTCGTCAACAAGCCCTCGCGCGGCTTAGGCGAGGTGACGCAGGATAAAATCGTGAGCGAGGCGAGGAAAGCGCTGTTCGAGGGCGTCGCGGGCGCGGACGGGAATTTCGATTTCGGCGAAAAGGCCGATTTACTGTCCGCCGCGCGGCGTGTTCTCGAGGGTTTGCCGAAAAAAGCGCGCTCCGGGCTTTCAGAGTTTATCACGATAGTTGAATCGCTCCGCTCTCTTATCGGGGATGCGCCGCCCGTGGACGACGGCGACGAGTTCGCCGGGCTCTTCCCCGCGCACGCGACGACGGGAGACGTCCCCCTTCCCGATGCGGAGCGTCAATCCGTGGGAGATTCCGGAGCGATCGTGCCCGATTCCTCAAAAAAGAAAGGCGCCGTCGGTCTTGCCGTATTCGTCGAGCGGCTCGTCGAGTCGTCGGGCCTCCTTGCCTATCACCAGGGGCAGGACGAAGTCGCCGGCACGCAAAAAGTCGCGAACTTGCAGGAATTGGTCAACGCGGCGAGCCTGTACTCGGCGGACCGCGCGGGACTCACCGAATTCCTCGAGCATATCGAGCTCGACCGCTCCATGGTCGAGGACGACGATAACCCCGACTCCGTGACGCTCATCACCGTTCATAACACGAAGGGCCTCGAATTCCCCCGTGTCGTCATCACCGGGCTTGAGTCCGGCATTTTCCCCCGCGACGATAAGGCCGGCGACGATCTTGAGGAAGAGCGCCGCCTCATGTACGTCGGCTGTACGCGCGCTATGGACGAGCTTTATCTCACGAGCTGCGCCGCCCGCCGGCTTTACGGACGCACCGCGTTCATGGAACCGAGCAAGTTTCTCCGCGAAATCGACCCGTCCGACGTGCAAGTGCTCGGTCGCGCGCCCCGCGGGTTTACCTCCTTTACTGCGCGCGACTCATCGCTCGACGGCGGTTCAACTGGCGGTCGATCCGACGTTTCGGGGCGGCCCCTCCACGGAGAGTCTCGCGGCGGGCAAGATTCCTTGGGCGATTCCGTCCCGCGTCGCGACTTCGCCGAGCTCGCCGCGCGCTGGAAGGTCGGGCGAAAACTCTTCCACGACGATTACGGTTATGGTATGATAACGAAGGCTTTCCCGACGGATTCCGAGTTCGTCGTAATGGTCCGATTCGAGTCGGGCGGCGAACGCCGTTTCTTGCCGAAATATCAGGCGAAAGATCTCATGCTTGTGGAAGAAGAAGGATTATAAAATGGATCAGACGCATAAGACTATCGACGCCACCACGTTCGAAAACCTTCTGTATTTGTCGCGGCTTTCCCCCGAAAGCACGGACGTCGGCGTTCTTGCCGATCAAGTCCGCCAAATCGTGGATTATTTCGGCGTCCTTTCCCAGTTTGCCGGCGACGAAAACCCGTACGACGCATATCCGTCGACGACCGTGGAAACCCTTCGTTCCTCGGAGATTTCCCCCTCCTTAGAGCAAGTCGACGTGAAAAAAATTACCCCCGAATTCATGGATGGGTATTTCCGCGTGCCGAAAGTCCTGGGCGGCGGAGCCTAAAGCAAGGAATATATGATGAATATCACCGACATGAGTCTCGTCGAGCTGAAGGCCGGGCTCGAAAACGGGACGCTTTCGAGCGTCGAGATCGTGCGCGCGTATCGCGCCGCCTATGACGCCGATAACAAAGAAGCGAAGCCGCTCAAAGGCTATATCGAGTTTTTTTCCGACGTCGAGGAAGCCGCCCGCGCGGCGGACGAGGCGCGCGCCTCGGGCGATAAGCGCCCTCTGCTGGGCCTTCCGTTCGTCTCAAAGGATAATATCTCGATAAAAGGAAAGTCCTGCACGTGCGGCAGCCGCATTCTCTCCGGGTACGTCGCGCCGTATAACGCGACCGTCGCCGATCGCCTCATCGCGGCCGGCGCCATCCCGATGGGCCGAACGAATATGGACGAGTTCGCGATGGGCTCCTCCACCGAGTATTCGTGCTACGGCCCGTCGCGCAACCCGGTTAACCGCGATCTCGTTCCCGGCGGCAGTTCGGGCGGTTCCGCGGCCGTCGTCGCCGGCGGACAGGCCCCGCTCGGCCTCGGAACGGAAACCGGCGGCTCAGTTCGGCTTCCCGCTTCCTACTGCGGCGTCTATGGCCTCAAGCCGACCTACGGTACCTTGAGCCGCTACGGCGTCGTCGCGTACGGCTCTTCCCTCGATCAAGTCGGAATTCTCTCGCGCAAGGTCGACGATATCGGCCTTGCGCTTTCCGTGATGGCGGGTCGCGACGTTCACGACGACACGAGCGCAGACCTCGATTTTTCCGCCCTCGCGCGCCTTGAACCCGCCAAAATCGCGGGCCTCCGCGTCGCGCTTCCGAAGCAATTTATGGAAGCGAAGGGGCTCGATCCCGAAATCGCCGGCATTTTCGAGAACGCCTGCGCCTGGTTCCGCGAGCGCGGGGCAACGGTCGAAACCGTTTCCATTCCCGTCCTTGAGGCCTCGATCGGCTGTTATTACGTCATTGCGCTTTCCGAGGCGGCGAGCAACCTTTCACGCTTCGACGGTATCCGCTACGGCGCCCGTAAGGACCCGGGCGAGGGATACGACGAACTCTACGTCAAGACGCGGAGCGACGGCTTTAACGCCGAGGTTAAGCGGCGTATCGTCATCGGAAATTACGTCCTTTCGACCCATTTCTCCGGCGATACCTACAAAACCGCGATGAGCGTCCGCGCCCGCATCCAGCGCGATATCTCCGAAGTCTTCAAAAATCACGACGTTCTTGTCTGCCCGACGAGCCCGACGGTCGCGTTCCCGATCGGATCCAAGGTCGACGATCCATTGGCCATGTACCTTTCGGACCTCTACACGACGTTCGTCAACCTCGCGCGCATTCCGTCGCTGTCGATTCCGTTCGGCGCGACCAAGGCCGGCCTTCCCGTCGGCGTCCAAATCTGCGGCGCGCATTTTGCCGAGGAAAAAATCCTGAGCGTCGCGAAAGCGTGGGAGGCGTCGAAATGAGCGTCGAAAAAACATTTAATCCCGGCGCCGCCGTCCATACCGACGGCGATCTGCGCTACGAAGTCATCATCGGCTGCGAAATTCACTGCGAGCTTTTGACGAAAACGAAGGCGTTTTGTTCCTGCGAGAACCGCTACGGCGGCATGCCGAACACGCGCGTGTGCCCGGTCTGCCTCGGCTTGCCCGGCGCCATGCCGATCCCGAGCCACGAATACGTCGAGTTCGGCGCCCGCGCCGGTTTCGCCCTCGACTGCTCGGTGGCGCGCTTCACGAAGTTCGACCGCAAGCATTACTTTTATCCCGACCTCGTGAAGGGCTATCAGATCACGCAATACGACCTTCCGCTGTGCTCGGAAGGCAAAGTCGCCGTCAACCTCGCCAAGCCCGACGAGGCGCCGCGCTTTAAGACGGTCCGCATCGAGCGCATTCATCTCGAGGAAGACGTCGGCAAGAGCCTCCATATCGAGGGCGCGCACAGCTACATCGACTATAACCGCTCCGGCGTTCCGCTCATCGAAATCGTTTCCAAGCCCGATATGTCGAGCCCGGAAGAGGCGTCGCTTTATATGCAGACGATCCGCGAAATCCTTCGCTACATCGGGGTCACCGACGGAAACCTCGAGGAAGGCTCGATGCGCTGCGACGCGAACATTAACCTGCGGGTGATCGAAAACGGCGTCGAATTCCGCACGCCGATTTCGGAAATCAAGAACATGAACTCCTTCAAGGCGATTCGCGACGCCTGCACGTACGAAATTTCGCGCCAACTCAAGGAATTCCGCGAGGATCGACAGGCGTTCAGCCAGGGCTTCAAGGTGACGATGGGTTGGGATGAGTCCATCGGCGAAACGGTCGTGCAGCGCACGAAAAACTCGTTTATCGACTACCGATTCGTCGTCGAGCCCGACATTCGCCCGCTCGTGTTGAGCGACGAATTCCTTTCTGTGGCAAAGGCCGAAGTCGGCGAGCGCCCCGCCGAAAAGCGCGAACGCTTTAAGCGCGAGTACGGGCTTTCCGACTTCGACGTCAACACGCTCACGACGGACCGCGGCCTTTCCGAATGGTTCGAGTCGGCGGCGAAAGCCGCTAAAGACCCCAAAAAAGTCGCGAACTGGGTGCTGGCCGAAGTATTAGCCATCGTAAACGACCGGGGCGTCGCGCTTGAGGATCTCAAATTCACGCCCGCGCATATCGCCGAGCTCGTTAACGCGGTCGTTTCCGGCTCGATTACGAGTAAACAGGCCAAAGACGTGTTCGCGCGCATGAACGAGTCGGGCGAACGCCCCGACGCCATCGTCAAGGAATTGGGCCTTGCCGTCGTCAGCGACTCGTCCGCGATCGAGAAAATCGTCGATGACGTTTTCGCGGCGAACCCGGCGGCCCTGGAAGACTGGAAGAACGGCAAGACGAACGTCGCCGGCTGGCTTACCGGCCAGGTGATGAAAATGTCCAAAGGACAGGCGAATCCCGCGACCGCGACGGCGTTGGTGCAAAAAAAACTTGCGGATATTCGATAACGCGCTACAATGATACGCGGCCTCCGCGCCGTTTTTATTATGGAAGAACAAACGATTATCGACGGTAAAAAAGAACTTTTCTCCCGTTACGGCGCGGTTCGCCGCGCCTATGGGTATCATCTGTATACCGCGAAGGGCGTGCGCCTGCTCGACCTCTGCCAGGAAGGCGGCTCCGCCATTCTGGGATGGCGCTACGGCCGCTCGAAGCTTTCCCTCAAGAGCGTCCTCGACCGGGGGATGACCGGTTCGTTCCCTTCGGAATCGGAAGGCGAGCTCGAGCGCGCCGTCCTCGAGGTTTTGCCGCAGTACGACGTTGTCCGCTGGTACGCGACGAAAGAGCGCGCCGCCTCGGCTTGCGCCGCCTATCTCGGCCTGTGGTCGGATATTCCCCTTATCGAGTCGTCTCTCCTCCATCCCGAAGCTTCCATCGAAATCGGTCCCGGCGGGGATTCCCCGCTTTCCGCGTCCCGCGGCGTGCACGGCATCCCGCTGTGGCGTCCTTGGCTCGATGAGGCGTATTACGCCATGTCCGATCGCCTTGACGCTTCGTTTCTAAAAAACGTCAATGACACGCACGACACGCAAGTTCTCGTTTCCCCGTTTCCGTTCGCGGGCAGTTTTACGGTCGCCGTTTTTTCCGGGGTCCGCGCCGAAATCGAACCTGCCGTCACGAACGAATCGGCTATATTGCCGTCCGATCCCGTCGCTCCCGCCCTGCTATCCGCCGCGGCTCGCGCCTGGACGGATCTCTCTTCGGCGCTTTCCGAGCGCACCGAGGCCGATTGGTCCCGCTTTGACCGCTTTTTTGAGCGATATTGGGATCGCCGCGGCCCGTATCTCGTGCCAAAAATGCGAAAAGCCCGTTATGGCGAGTTTTTTCGCGCCTGTCTCGACCGTGGCTTATACGTTTCCCCGAACTACGACATTCCGTCGATCGTGCCATACGAGGCAGACGCGGGCGAACTAAAGCCCCTGCTGAGCGGTTTATTCTCGTGAACGATCTCGCGGCCTTCCTCTCGACCGGCGGCATATTCGAACTTTCCGTCCGGCTCGTCCTCGGCGCGATCGCCTCCTTCGTCGCGATAGCGTCCTGGTCAAAAACGCGTCACGCCTACTGGTTTTTCGTCATTGCTGGAATCCTATGTTCGTACGCGGGAACGCTCTACCGCTCGCTTCGCGCCTTCGGCCTCTTTTCCGGCCGAGAAATTCTCATTTTTGACGCGCCGCTCGGCGTGCTCCTTTCCGATAATCTCTCCATTCTCTGCTTTATCGTCGCGGGCGTCTTTTACATCCGCGCGAATCGATGACAAAATAATTGATAATGTCATTGTCTTTAATGGGTTATTCATAAAAAAAACTTGACTCGTCATAAAACCGCAGATATACTGGGCCAAAAGATAGGGGTGACAGGCAAAAAACCGTCGGTTTTGTCATCTCATAACTTTAAGGAGGATTTTCTTAAATGAAAAAAGCTCTTGCAGTGCTTATGGTCCTCGCGGGTGTCGCGGTTGCGACTTACGCGGATGTGCCGGACGTTGCGGTGACCGGTGATGCTACGCTGACTTGGGGATACGGATTTGACGAAGAAGCGTCCGGTTTCAAGAATGAAGCGAATTGGTCTGTTACGATTCCGTTAATCGCGAAGAAGACTTTCACCTCGAAGGGTGAAGGAACCGCTTACGCCGAAATTAGCGTGAATGACGTTGCGTTCTCCTTGGTGAACGAGGAAGACGATCTCGAAGGTACCAATACTTATAACATTACCACAACAGACGCTGATGGTAACGTTGTGACGGGGGGTACCGATTTTACTGGTGACGATGATGGCGAAGTTGAGAACATTTTCGACCTCTATCCTACGTGGCTCGATGGCGGCGATCAGAACGTTGCCGACGTTACCGCGAAACTTCACTTCGGCAACATCTATGTCGTAATCGCCAACGGTTGCTCCGACCAGAACGACGGCGGCCCGGACTTCTCTCCGGAATATGCCACCGCGTGGGTTCCGATCAATGACGAC
>QKAR01000143.1 GCA_003246335.1 Spirochaetales bacterium
TCCACCGTCAGGGCGAGCCACGCCCCGAACAGTCCCCACGTCAGGACATGGACGAAAACGAACGAGAGCGACGGCCTGATGAGGAGAATGCCGACGGCGAGCGAAATCGCCGGGTACAGTGAATCGCCCGCTCCCCGAAGCGCGCCGGCGTAAATCTGAAACGAGGACTGGAACGGCTGGATGACAGCGGCGAGAATGAGCGCGCCCGAGGCGATTTCGAGGATGTGGGCGTCCGAGGTAAAAAGGGACGCGAGCGGCGCGCGGAAAACGAACATGGCGACGCCGAGCGCGCTCGAGATCGACGAGCCGCTGATTTGGCACGCCCGGGCGGCGGCTTTCGCGCCGGCGGGATCTTTCCGCCCGAGCGCCTGCCCGGTGAGGCTCGTCGCCGCTATGCCGAACGCCTGCCCGTTCACGAACGAAAGGTTGAGCACCGTGAGCGTGATTTGGTGCGCGGCGAACACGGCCGTCCCGAGCGCCGAGACGGTCATCGTGTAAATGAGGAGTCCCGCGCGCAGGGCGAACTGCTCTCCCGCCGACGGAAGCCCGATGCGCAATATGCGGCGGAGCATCGAGAAGTCAGGCGAGAGCGTTCTCCTCGTCGGCTTAAACTCGATGAAGTCCGACGCGAGAGATTTTCTCCGGTGGAATTTTTTGCCCATCACGGTCCAGAACGCCATCGCGCAGGCGACGCAGTTCCCGATGACGGTCGCGATCGCCGCGCCGCGCACGCCGAGCGCGGGAAACCCGCACGATCCGTAAATCAGCAAATAATTGAACGCGAGGTTGACGACGTTCGCCGTGACGTTGAAGATCATCGCGGTTTTCGTGTCGCCGACCCCGCGGAGCAGGGCCGATATGGCGAGCGGGAGCGCCGTCGGGAGAAATCCCATCATCAATATGGAAAAGTACGCGGTAGCCGCGTCGACGGTGTCGGGGCCCGCCCCCATGAACACGACCATGGGCCGCGCGAAGAGCACTCCGGGCACGGTGAGCGCGAGGGCCGCCGTCCCGGTGAGCAATATGGTCTGACCGGTGACGATGTCCGCCTCGGCCTTGTTGTTCTGCCCGCGGAAGCGCGCGACGAGGGCGGTGCCGCCGACGTTGAGCGCGACGAATACGGCAAGCATGATGAACTTGGGCTGATTGGTGAGGCCGACCGCGGCGATCGCGTAGGCGCCGAGCTTTCCCACCATGACGGTGTCGGCGAGCGAGGTGAGCGAGGTTAAGACGAGTTCGGCCACCGCGGGCGCGGCTATGGAAAAAACGGTTCGTTGCATCGGCGAAAGGTTCAATGTCATGGATTTCACAGTGTATCGACCTTGCCGAATTGTGTAAATGACGGGAGTGGGATAGAGTAAAGGCATGAGCGATTCCCGATTACTCTCGCGTAAACGTTTTTTCCCGACCTATTTGCCGTTTGCCGCGCTTACCTTATTTTGCGCGGTTTTTTCCCTTGCGTCGTGCACCTTCGGCTCGGGCGGAAGCACGGATTCGTCAACCGAAACCACGACCGTTACTTGCATCGTGCCGACGTCTTCGGCGACGAGCGCGAATACCGGGGGCGATAGCGGTACCCCGATTTACTCAGTAGACTTTGGTTCCGCTTCTTCAAAGACGGTTGATTTGAGCGGTCTGGCAGGCCACAGCGTGTTTCTCGTTAAAGTGAATACTTCCTCTTCGAGCGTTTCGGCTTCATCCACGGGAAGCGCTTCGGCCTCCACGGCGAACGGCATTGAAGAGTCGTTTTCTTCAGTGGCGGTCGATAATCCCGCTCGGTATTTTTCCGAGTCCGCGGTAAGCCGCGCGGTGAGCGCAAGCGGCGATTCCGGCGGCGTGATATCCGTCGTTCCGACCGCGATACAGGAATTCAACGCCGATCCGCCGACCATGACGAAAACCTCTTCGTCTTCAGGACTTTCGAGGCTCGCGTCGTCGACGATTGATAGTTCAGATTCAAATATTTCTCAAAGTTATGTTGCTGGATCAACGACGACAACTTTTTGGATTACGGATAATGAATCCTCCCCATATACTTGGGAGGAAAAGTCTGCAACGCTTTGCTACACTGGTTCTTATTGTTACGTGTATGTAGCCGACGATAACCTTACGACTACCACGGCAACCGGCGACGATAAAATAACGAGTGCCGAGGCAGCGACGCTCGGTTCTAAATTCGATTCGATTTACCCGGTTGAAACCGGTTTGCTCGGCTATGAATATGGCGGTGATTCGTCCAAAACTTCAACGTACGGTGGATATGATGCTGACCCAAAAATCTGCATATTCGTGTACGACCTCTTCAATGATTCCGCGACGACTATCGCTTCCCGTTCCGGAACGCTTGGCTTCTTTTGGTCAAAGGACGAATACGACGCTGAATCATTTACGGCTGATGGCGTAGCCTATAAATCAAATCAAGCAGAAATGTTTTATATCGACTCGGCCTTTACCGACGACTATCCCGAGTACATTTACTCGACGCTTGCCCATGAATTCCAGCACATGATTCAATACAACAAAAAAGTTAAAGAACAGAATTTAAACGCCAGCGGTACTACCTGGTATAACGAAATGATGTCCATGATGACGGAGGAAGTGATTGGAAAAAAACTCGGATTTAATGAGTCAGGCCTGCCTTGGAACGCTCGTGCTTCACTACTCGCGGGCTGCTACGATTGGTATGGCTTAACGGATTTTTCGAGCACGATTTCTTACTCTATCGCCTATGGCTTCGGTACCTATCTCTTGCATAATTACGGCGGCGCGGCTTTGCTCGCGGCGATGGAATCGAATGACACCGTTGGCACTGCCTCTGTTCTATCCGCCGTTAATAGCGTTAATTCTTCGTCGTATACTTTCGCCGATCTTGCGAAAACATACGGGAAAGCGTTATTGTTCGGCGTGAAAGGGTCTTCGTACAATCTTCCTTCAGGCATTCCAACTTTCTACAGCGACACCTGTAGCTCTTCCACATATCCGCTTGCGACGAACCATAACATCGAGTCGGTTTCGAACTATCTCGCCGGCTTAGGACAAGTTCAATACGCGACCAATCAATATTACGAAGTGCCTTCGGGCGCGAAAGGGATAACGATTTATCCGCTTTCATATACCTTCGCCTTGCCGGCGTATACGAGTTCCGTCTTTTCTGACGATTCATGGCAAAATATTAACGCGGATGGAAGCGGCGATGGGAATTTTTCCGTTACGCTTACAAAACCATCGAGCTCTAACGTCAGTATGTATCTGGTGGTGCGATGATGCGCGCGAACGGGAAAATCCTCGCGGCGTTATTGCTCGCCGTCGCATGCGCGTCGTCGGTATTCTGTTTTGGAAAGCAGGACGAGAAAAAAGAGACGAAAGACGCGCCGGTGCTTATTCGCCCGAATACTTCGGCGCAGGCGGAATTCTCCTACGCGCCGGCATCAGTCAACGAGGTGTCTCTCCTCGGGGTCGCGCTTTCGTACGATTCCGAACCGCATGCGTGGATCGGGTTCTCGCCGGAGAATTCGTCGTTCGTGTATTATATCGCTCCCTCAGAAGCAGCTCGCGATATGCGTTCGTTCCAGGGCCGACTTCTTTCGGTGACCGGGCACATTGAAGAGTCCTCCGACGGCAATCGTATGCCAGGAACGGGCGACGCGTCTTTCATCGTCACTTCATGGAAAACAATCGAATGAGCGATTGCCGGGGAAGAGCTTTCAATCGATTTGCGCTTGCCGCGCTCGCTTGCGTCTTCCTCATCTCCGCGCTTTCGGCCCAAACCGCCGCTCCGGCGCAATCGGGGACGATGGTGAATCCGACATCCCAACAAATTGACCCGACGTCGGCGAGCGAGCGGATTTCTGCCGCAAATCAAGCGACGGCGGCGACGCCCGCGCCGCTCGTGGGCGTGTGGTCGAACCAGAGCCGCTTCGTAGAGTTTTCGACCGACGGGAAAATGCGCATCGTGCTCAAGCCGTATTACGGCTACGTGTATGAGGATATGGGCTGGCTTCGCGCCTCCGCGCGGGAAGAACCGGCAGACGGCGCGGTTACGCCGAGTCCTCATTCCTATCGCGTTTCGCTTCGATACGCCGGCGAAAAAACCGACGAGCTCGTTCCGCTCGCCGTCGTCGGCGACGGGATGTATTTCAGGTTTTTCGAGCGGATCGCGCCGAGCGACGCGGTCGTCTCGCCAGAAAGTCAGACGGTAGGGGAATCCTCGGCGACCGGGGAAATCGCGTCGCCGTCGGGCTCTTCATCGACAGCGAGCGTCTTAACTCAACCGGCCGCCGTTCCCGCCGCCGCGGATATTGCCGGGTTTTGGCTCGCCTCGGGCAACGCCGACGCGCTCAGGCTGTACCGCGAAAACGAGGCCGAAGAATTCTACTCATATTATTTTGAGGGTTCCTCGTATTATCGCGTGCGCTACTGGCTTACCGACGCGCGATTTCGCGGTGTTACCGCGCGCTTCGACGGGCCGACGGGGCCGCTCGAGATTCCGAAATTTCTCAGGATCGGCGAGTCGCTCTACACCTGCGTCACGTCGACCGGTACCGTCTTGCGCAATTACGAAAAGGGATCGTTTCGGATAACCGACGGGAAAATCTCGTTTAAGCCCGATGCCGTCGTGTATCCGGGAACGGTCGCCCTTTATCGCGCGCCGATTCCTTGCGTGATTTCGGCCGACAAATCAGTCCTTGCGTTCGGAGAGCCCTATCTCAAAAAATCCTCTATCGCCGATCTCGACGCCGAGATCACGAAGCATAACGGCCTTCGCCGTCCGCCGCGAAAACCGATATTCGGTTACATGGATCTCGATTTTCAGTGGGACGAGATCGCGCGCATCCGCAACAACGGCAAAGACCCGGAGTAATGTGAACGGCGCGCGCCCCTGAGCCTAGCGATTCGCTTTCAATCCAAAAACTTTTGACATGAAGCGGTCGCGCCGTCGGTCGCTCATGCGCATGATCGCGCGATAGAGCGGGCTCACCGCCGCGAGGTATCGCGGTTTCGGGCGATCGGCCTGAATGGCGGCGAGAATGACGCGCGCGACCGCCTCGGTCGGCGCCCCGCCGCGGCGCGGGTCGTTCCCGAGTCGGCGGAATCCGTCGTAAATCCGCGCGTAGGGAGACCGCGGGTCGTCGAAGCGGTCGGCGCTTTTCTCGATCGACGCGCGCATGAAAGACGAGGCGATGGCTCCCGGCTCGATGAGCGCGACGGAAATCCCAAAGGGCGCGAGCTCGACGCGGAGCGCGTCCGAGATCGCCTCGACGGCGTATTTGCTCGCCGAATAGGCGCCGTTCGCCGGCCACGTGAATTTCCCGACGACCGACCCGATGTTGACGATCTTTCCCCTGCCGCGCTTTCGCATGGCCGGGATTACCGCTTGGCTCATTCGCACGAGTCCCCATAGGTTGACGTCGAACATTTCGCGCGCCTTCTCCTCGTCCATTTCCTCAACGGCTGACCGAACCGAAAATCCCGCGTTATTCACGAGTACGTCGATTCCTCCGAACTGTTCGGTAACCCGCGCCATGGCGTCATCGATCGACTGCCTGCTCGTTACGTCGAGCGCGAGGGTGAGGGACGCGCCGCAATCGGCGAGCGTCGCGGGGTCTCTCGCCGTCGCGATGACGTCATAACCCGCCTGAGTAAGGACCGATACCGCGCTGCGCCCGATTCCCGACGAGCAGCCGGTAATGAGAACCACTGATTTTTCCATGATAACCTCCGCATTCTTTTCGCGCTCATCGTACGCGGGAACGCCTATCGCGAAAATGACCGTTTGCGCAGAAACGTTGACCGAAGGCGAACGGCCGGACTATAGTCGTCAAGTATGGAACGAAACGATTCCGACGCCATTCGGCTTCCTGCGTCAAAGATCATCGCCTTACTCTCTTTTTTTCGCGCGTGCGGGTTGGACGTCGAGCGGCTCCTCGCCGACCTAGACGCGGACCCGGAAAACTGGCGCGACCCGGAAACCCGCGTCCCCCTCGACCTCTGGCTGTCCTTGAACCGCGCGGCGTCGATTCGGCTTGGCGACCCCGATCTTGCCCTGCGGTTCGGTTCATCCTTTTGGGGCGTTCCGACGATTCTCCATCACCTCGTTTCCTCGTGCGCGACCCTCGGCGACGCTCTTGACGCCTATATCGAATATCAGTCGATCGAGCGTCACTCCTATCGCGTGTCGAAGCTGATTGACGGGGATTTCGTGGAGATCCTGTACGCGGGCGATCCTTCCGCAGGAGACGATCGATTCGTGGTTGATTTCGTTTTTTCGTATTTTTCCGTTCGGGTCGCTCGGTTGGCCGGCGGGCAGGTTCATGCGGCGTCGATAGAATTTTCGTATGACGAACCCGCGTCGACCGCGTTTCATGAGCGGCTTTTCGGCTGTCCGTTGGCGTTCGGCCGCGGCCGGAATTCCGCGCGCGTGCGAGCGGAAGCGCTTTCAACGCCGATTCCATCGGCGAACGCGGAAGTGCGCGCCCTTCTCGGCGACCGACTGCGCGCGCTGCGGGAGACGATGGA
>QKAR01000155.1 GCA_003246335.1 Spirochaetales bacterium
GGGGCAGCCGTCGACCGTGACGCCGAGGGCGACGCCATGGCTTTCGCCGAAGGTGGTTACTCTGAAAATCGACCCGATCGAACTGCCGCTCATGTTCGCGCTCCCTTTTCCCCGATCGTTCGGGGAATCTCACCATAGCATTGAAGGCGGAGCGGATGCAAGGGAAGATTGGGTTGGGAGATATTTGCTTGTCGGAGCCGATTGGGTTGAAATAATTCGTTGATGAATACAATCGATAATCAATAAAAACACTCACAAAATAAAAGGAGTTGAGTATGAAGAAAGGGTTCATTCTCTGGAAAATTCTTCCGGTGTTTATGGCGGCGATTCTCTTATGACTCACCGGATGCGATACGGGTGGCGGCGGTAGTTCGACGCCTGCTGAAGAGCCTTGTTCGATACATTTCACCAATAGTTGCGCATCCGTAGCTATTGACGCGATTTATCTTGATGCGTATACGACGGACTATACCGCGGCGTTAGGCTCAAATCAGTTAGGATCTTCGACTATAACGGCGAACGGAGGAACTTTCACTCTTGCGAGTATCTCTGCCGGTGATTACGCGTTTAGATTCCACTATAGTAGCCAGCAGGCGGGCGAATATACCTATTTTTACGATGCAGCGGGTGATCAAAAGAAATTCACCCTTGCTTCGGGAAAAACGTATTCTGTTGAATTCATCGACAAAACTGACGGTACCGTGATCATTCAGTAATTCTCTCTTCCGTAGCGGCGCAACGGCGCGCCGCTAAATGTTTTTTTTACCTTACGCGGCCTTTGTTCCGATACTATCAATATGAAAAGATTTTTCGTCGCCGCGACGCTCGCGGTAGCCTCGCTCTCCCTTTTCGCCGCCGATCTTTCGATCGGGCCGAACGACGTGCGAATCGTGCAGAGCCCCGAGGGCGGGTATCACCTCTATATCCGCAAAAAGCCCGATATCGCGTCGGTCTTGCTGACCGAAACGACGAAAGACCCCGCGTCGACTCACCGAGTGGAACGCGGTCAACGGGGACGAAAAACGCATGCTCGACGGGGCCATCATTCCCCCGGAAAAAAAACTCTACAGCCTCATCGACTCAACGACCGAGCGCTTTGAACCGCTCGGCGACGCCTTCCATATTTGGATTCCCTACGTCATAACCTACGGGTACGACTGGGCTCGAAGCGGGACGGTCCAAGTCCTCGACGGGACTTTCCTCAATATTCGCGCGTTTTCGAAGCCGTACGCCGATTATTCGGGAACTTTCGCCGACAACCCGTTCCGTTTGCGCGTAACCCAAAAGCCGATAGCTCCCAAACCGCCCGTTCCCGAAAATCCGCCGCCCGAGGCGAAATACATGAAAGACACGGTCGACTCGTTCAGCGCCCTCGCGAACGAATCCGGTGGGAAAGTGCTCTACGCCCGCGGGCCTGACGATCTCGTTCCGTTAGTAAAAAGCGCGCTTGAGCCGGCGGGGGATAAGCCGCTCGACCTCGTGTTCGTCATCGACGCGACCGAAAGCATGAAGGACGACGTCGCCAAACTTCGCGAGGCGATCGGGGCCCAATTAGCCGAGACCCTGCCCGAGTATCCGTCTTGGCGGGTTTCGCTCGTGCTCTATAAAGACTATTTCGAGGATTTTCTCGTGAAGCAGGCGTGCCCTTTCACGGCGGATCTCGCCGTGTTCGACAAGGCGCTCAACTCGTTCCGGGTTCAAGGCGGGCGGGATATTCCCGAGGCGGTGTACGAGGCCCTCGACGCGGCGCTGCACGCGCCGTGGAACGAGGAAACCGACCGTAAAATTATCCTGATTGGTGACGCGCCCCCGCATCCGAAGCCGCGCGGCCGCGTCACGAAGGCGATGGTCGATGGGGAAGCCGCGACGGCGGGAGTTCAAATGAACGTCATAATCCTCCCGCACGGCGACACGTATTAGACTTGATTAGGGCGTGATCGTCGGGGCGGTTTCCGTCGGTTGGGCGGGATTTGTCGCCTCGGCGGTTTTTTCGGCTTTCGTCGGGATGCGCGCGAGATCGTTTCGCGCCAAGACGAGGTATTTCGGCGGCAGCTGCGCGCCGCCCTCGGCCGCGTACCGGGCGATGATGCGCTCGTACATCGGCCTCGCCTCGGCGTATTTCTTTTTCTTAAACCGCATGTGGGCGATCTCGAATTCGGCCGACGTTAGGGCCGCCGGGTCGTTTCCGTACCGATCGATGATAAGTTGATAGTAAACTTCCGCGGCTTTGTAGTTATTGACGTCGATCGATTCCTGGCCCTTTTGGCTCAAGTCGAGCACGCTCGTCTCGAGCGGTATCGACGACGGCTCGGGCACGGTCCTGCAACCGCTTACGGCAAGCACAATAACCGCGGCGGGAATCGCCGCGGCGAAGAACGCGCGATGCATGGTCCGTTTCATAGAAAATCAGTCCTTATCGTAAATTTCGTCCCGTATCGGGAGCGTTTTTTTGAGGTCGCGGATAAAATCCTGGGGGTCTCCCATGTCCTCATATGCATCACAACAATCGATGCTTCGTCTGGTAACGGTAAAATACTTATATTGCTTTTCCCCGCCGAGTTTTTTCTTCCATTTTCCCGCGTCGCAGCGCACGCGGAGGTAGAATTGATCGGTGGTATTCCCGGGAGACGGGACGAGCTTGCAATGGATGCAATTCGCGCAATAAATTTTCCCGGCCTCAAAATCGCCGTCTTTGGCGACGTTCATCAGTTCCTCGGACTCTGTTTTCTCATAGGCGATTTCTTGCTCTGACATGAGGTTCCCCCTTTTGTCGGTATCTATACTAGCACGCGCGAAAATGACCGTCAATTGAGCCAAATTCATACGTCGGTTTCTTCGCGAAGGAATTCAATTATTCGCCGATTTCGCGGCTTCGGGCGGGTTGAGGACTATCGTGATCTCGACGCGCCGATTTTTCGCGCGACCTTCCTCGGTACCGTTGTCGGCGATGGGACGCGTTCCCCCGAAGCCGACCGCCGTGATCCTTGCGCGGTCAATGCCGCGGCGCGCGAGCTCGTCGGCGATTTTATTCGCCCGATCGAGCGAAAGCTGGAGCTCCCCGGCCGGCTTCCCGACGCTCGCCGTGTGGCCCGCGACGGTGAAGGTCGCAAGCGGACCGGCTTGGGCGAGCGCCTCGGCTATCGCGTCTATGCGCGTCGATTCCTCGGGGAGCACTTTCGCGGTGTCCGCGACGAATCGAATATCGTACATGATGAGCTTGAGCCCTTCCCACGTATCCGTCAGATCGACGCGCCGTACGGTTTTTTTCCTCAGCGTCGCGTCGATTTCCCCCTGGACGAAGTAATATCGATCGTCCTTTACCGGGGCGACTATCGCGTCGAGCGCCGCGCGGTCGCAGAGAATCACGACTTTTCCTTGCCGTAACAGGGCGCGGTTTTCCGGTATGTTCAGGATTTTGAGGCTATCAAGGCGGGAAATAACCGGGTCGGTTCGATATTGGCCGAATACCTCGCGCGCGACAATCCGCAAGGGATCGGCCCCAATTCGATCGCGATACGAGGTTTCGTCGGTTTCCGCCGTGTAATGCGCGAGACCGGCTTTCGTGGCGATTTCGGGAAGGACCATGTTTTTTTCGTACACGAGATCCATATCCTCGTTCCATACGCGGGGGAGGAGGCAGGGGTTGAGCGAATCGGTGACGTACTCCCCATGGACGGGTAGGGCGCCCCGCGCGTCGATGAGAATGCCGGTGTATGGCCTTGAGCGCGTCGCCTCGAGTTTCGGCTTTGGCTCGTACGGATTTTTATGGGAAATAAAAAGGCTCGTGATGTCCCCGAGGGACACTTCGTGCGTCGTTGAAACGGTGCGGAGATCCGGCGAAAAATACGGGGGAACGCGCTTTCCCGCGTCGATGACGCCGAAAAGTCCCTCGAGCGGGATGGACTCGGTTTCGATCGCGTCGCCGAGCCTCCGGGAAGAATCGAGCAAAATGGAAAAAAAAGCGTCTTTCAGGATTGACGGCATCTCGGTATCGAAGGCCCTGAGCGCCTCGTCCCGGTCGGTCGGAAGCGCGATGCCCGCCTTTCGCGCGTCAAGGGTTATGACCGATCGAACCGATTCGACGTCCCATCGGATCGTCGTTTTCGCCGCGATGGCCGAAATACCGGTTTGCGCGCAGGCGCCCGCCGAAACAATCGCGAAAAAAACGATGCGTGCGGCGGCGTTTCCCGCGAACCTCTTTACCGTCATCTTCCTATAGACTCCTCGGTCTTTACAGTATCGGCACGCGAAGCGTTTTTCCCAACGAAAGCGTCCCGTTTACGTCCATATTGTTTTTTTCCGCGAGGGTTTCCACCTGGATGTTGTAGGCGAGGGCGATGGACCACAGCGTGTCGCCTTTTTTAACCGTGTAAACGCCGGAAAAATCCAGCGTGTCGGGATCTTGCTTACCGTGATAGGTCCCGACTTCCTTCAGCGCCGGAATGACGACCTTCGCGCCGATTTTGAGCGCCGAGGGTTTTAGGCCGGGGTTGTATTGCTTAATCATGTCGACGGAAATCCCGTAATGCAGGGCGAGCGCGAACAGGGTGTCACCGGACTTAATTTTATAGAGATAGTATTCCAGAAGCATTTTCGATTTGTCGGCGAGGACCGCCTCAACTTCCGTCTTTCGTTCCGTCGGCACGCGGAGCGAGTAAGTCGCGTCGGGTGGCGTTATATGGTAATAAAGCGCCGGATTCGAGCTTTTGAGCGTCGCCGCGTCGATGCCCGCCTCTTTCGCGAGCACGTTAATGTCCACGGGGCGCTTCACGGGAATCGTCGTCAGCGCGTCGATGGATTCCGTCTCGCCCCAGTCGATGCCGTAATCCTTGCTCTTTGAGAGTATGCTCGAGATCGCGAGGAATTTGGGTACGTAATACATCGTTTCCTTTTTAAAGTAGCCTTTCTCGCACAATTCCCAATAATCGTTCGTTCCCGCTTTTTTCACCGCCCGCCGCGTCGCGCCGAGCCCGCAGTTATAGGCCGCGAGCGCGAGATTCCAGTCGCCGAGGTCCGCGTAATTTTCCTTGAGCTTTCGTATCGCGGCGGCGGTCGTGATCCACGGGTCTTTGCGCTCGTCCATCCAATCGTTTATCCTGATGCCGTAGCCCGAGACGCTATTGCGCATGAATTGCCAGAGGCCCGTCGCCCCCGACCGCGACACGGCCGAAGTGGAAAAACCCGACTCGATGACGGGAAGGTAAAAAAGGCATTCAGGCACTTCCTGGCGCTCGATTTCCGCCATGATGAACTCGCGATAGAGTCCCGACCGCTTAATGACCGCCGTCAGGTATTTAATGCCGTCAGGCGTCGTGTACTGCGCGATGAATCGGTCTATAAGGGCGTTTTCGGGGAGCTCGAGGTCGCAGGCGGGTATTTTCCCCGGATAGTCGTTGCCTTCGATCGCCAACGCGTCTTCCTCGGCGAGCGCGCCCTCGATTGCGGAGATCGCGACGTCGGCCTGGCTTTCGGCGGAACTCTCTCCGCTTGCTTCCGCGGCCTCGGGAGCCTTCGTCTCGACGGCGGCGAACGGTTGCGCGAGCGCGAAAACCGCGATGGCGAGGATGGCGAGGGTTTTTTTCATGGTTTACACTTTTTCTCCGTAATAAATGCCTGCCCATTCCCAGCGTCCGTGAATTTCCGGGTCCGCGGGAAAGTCGACCTTCCTGAAATATAAGTACCACACCCCGACGTATTGGCTCCAGCCGGAAGTCCGTAAATACGCCTCGTTGGGGTTCGACGAGGAATCGAGGGTGTCGCTGTAGCGGATTTTGTTTCCGCCCATGAAGTCGGACATCTGAAAATCGGCCTGCGCGTTGTTGTCGCTCGCGTCCTGCTTCCACGACATCGCGAAAAAATTGACCTTCGCGCGGTAGCGCTCGAGTCGGCGATAGTCGTAACCGTCAATGGCTTTTTTCACGCTTGTCACCAGGTCATCCAGGGTCTCGAAAGTCCAGTCTTTCGAGGATGAGTCGTAGTCGACGATTCGCTTCGCGTACTCGTACGTGTCCGGCACGCCGGGGATGAGCACGTCGAATCGGCCGTAGCTTAAAAACTGGGTGTAGGTCTGTATCGCGAGTTTCCACTCGCCGAGCTGTTCGTACGAGCGCGCGAGCATGAAGTACGACCTGCCGAGGTCTACCTGTTCGGGAAACCTCGTTATCATGTCCGTGTAGTATTTAATCTGCGATTCAGGAGAATCGGAAATCCTGATGAGGTTTTCAAGGCAGACGAGATGAATCGATTTTCCCTTGATTTCCATGTCGGGGCAGTTTTCGAGGATTCTCTCGAAATAATACTCGGCGATTTGCGGCGACCCCTCGTCCAGATACGTGTGCGCGACGAGGAGAAGCCAATACGCGTTATACGGGTCTCCCGGGTTTTTCTCCGCGGAGGACGTTAAAAAAAGGATGAGGTTGGCGTTTTTTTTCTCTTTGAGCAGGTTTTTCGCGATGCTGTTCATCGTCGCGAATTTCGTCTCGGGGATTTGATCCGCCGTGGTGAGGAGGGTGATGAGCTCTTTTTGCTCGGGTCGGTTTTCCGTGATGTCGTTGATTAAATACGCGGTATCGTTCGGTCGGCCGAAAAATGATAGGAGCGCGGCTCCAACGGCGATCAGCGTCGCCGTCCCGGCGAAAACCGGTATCCATCGGGGCGAAAGGGTCGCGACCCGCCGCTTTTGACTGCCGTCTTCCGGGCGTATATTCGGTTTCGCGCGTGTTTTTTTCACGGGCCGATACTATCACGGCGCCGTTCGTATTGGCAAGGGATTCGGTTTTGCGTTACACTAAACGGACGAGAGGGAACGACGGGAGAATGCCGATGAACACAAAACAACTGCTCAAGCGTTTAAGCCTTCGTCTCTCCACTTTCCTGCTTCCGATCAGCGTCGGGCTCATCATCATCGCGCTTACCCTCGCGATGCTCTCCTCCTATCGGTTTCCCCGATTTTTGATACCCGTCTTTGCGCTGTGCTGCGGCGCCTTCCTGTGGTATTCCGGCGTTTTGCTCGAAAACCGCCTCCGGTTTTTTTTCGCGGCCCTCTTTCTCTCCCTGACCGGCTTACTCATGCTCCTCATCGATTTGGGCGCGGTAAGCTTGCCCTTGCGGAAAGTATGGCCCGTGTTAATGCTCATCGTCGCTTTCTCGTTTCTCGCGTCCGGTTACAACGAGTATCGTCGGCCTCTGGCGACGTACGTCGCGCCCGCCGCCGCCTTCGCCGTTCTCGGGGCGGTCTTCCTTCTTTTCTCCATAAATATCATCCCCGGTTCCATCGTTACGCTCGCGTTTGTCTGGTTGCCTTTACTGGCCTTGCCGTCGCTTATCGCGATTTTGGTGTGGCTCTACCGGATTCGGCGCGACTGCCGACAAAACGATGCGTAGGCTGATCCGCGCTTTCGCCGCCGCGACCTGCCTTTCTTTCGCCTTTTTTTCGTGCGCGACGCCTCCCTCGTCCGGCGCCCCCCCCGATTCGCCGACCGATTTTTCCGGGAAGCCCGACACCGTTTCCGGCCGAAAAACCCTTCCGACAACCGACAAGGATTCCGCCGGAACTCCGCTTTCCGTTCCTTCCCGCGACGCGCTCAAAAAAAACGAATTCGACGCGAACGTGCTCGCGAATTTGGAAATTGGGACGCCAAAAACCCTCCGCGCCGCGGTAGCCCTCATCAACGCCGATACCCGGGGAATGACGGACCGGAACCGCGTCGCCTTAGTCGTCGCGTCCGAGTTAATGAAAATAATGTACCCCCTCGAATCCGTTTCGTGGCCGATGCCGTCGGTGAGCGATAGCGATCCCTACGTCGGGGCCCTGAAGTCCGCCCGCATGGGAGTGTACGACTACAATACGGGCAACGCTGACTTCCTTTCGCTTGTCCTGCCTTCGCTCGTGCTTCTGACGGGAAACGCCACGACCGTCGGCTTTGAGGATGACGCCGCGATCTCCCTCGCGAAGGCCGCTTCCCTAAATCCCCGTTCGGCGCTTTGCCTGCGCTTGCTCGCCCTGCTTTCCGCCCGTCGCGGCGACGCGGCCGCGAGCGAAGAATATAACCGCCGGGCCTGGGCCCTCGACGATTCGTGCTATCCCGCCGGCGTCGATTGGAGCCGCGCGCTGATTCGTTCCGGCCGCCCGCAGGACGCCCTCGAGATCGCCTCGGGTTTAAGCGGTAAATACCCTTCATCCGCCGATATCAGGCGACTCTGCGCCGAGGCGGCGTTCGCGACGCGGAACTGGTCGCTCGCCGACGGCTACGTTTTGGACGTTCTGAAGGTCGAGCCGGACAATACCGCCTTCGTTCTCATGCGCGCTCGAATACTCATCGAGCAAAAGGATTACCTGAAGGCGAACGCCCTTCTGGACGCCTTTGCCACGAAAAACCGCACGGATCGCGATTATCTTTTGCTCCGGTCCCGCGTCGTCCGCGAGTGGACGAAAAACCTTTCAGCCGCCTTGTCGCTTTTGAAAGAGGCGCAGCAGCGCTATCCCGAGGATAGCGAGGTTTTGCTCGCCTCGGCCGAGGTTTGCTACCAATCCGGCCAGTCGCTCAACGGCCTTACCGGACGCGATTTCGTGAACGCGGTTCTGGTCTCTTCCCCGAACAACGCGGTCGCCTTGGCCTTGCTCGCGAAAGATTATATCGCCGCGAAAGAATGGCCGGCCGCCGTTAAGACGGGCGAATCCCTCGTCGCGATCGACTCAAGCGCTGAAAACCGCGCGTTGCTCGTCCGCGCGTACTTAGGATCTGGTTCGCCGAACCGCGCCCTCTCCGTCGCGAAAAGCCTCTACGCCGCGGGCAACGCGAGCGACGACGTCACCGCCTTATACGTCGAAACCCTTATCGCCGTCGGCGAGGGCGTAAGCGCTTCCTCGATAATAGCGGCGCGACTTCCCTCGGCGACCCCCCGGCTGAAGAGCCTGCTGTACTATTATCAAAGCAAAACCGTATCCGATCCTGACGCGCGGCTTTCCTCCCTGCGGTCAAGCCTCCTCGCTGACCCCCGAAACGCCGATTCCCTTTTCGCCATGTACGAGTGGTACATGGGTAGGAAGGAGTACCGCATGGCGCAATATTATTTGAAGCAAGTCGTCGCGCTTGACCCGACGAACCGAAAATACGCGGATTTGCAAACGTCTCTCAATGATTTGCTTGCCCGTTAGGGCAAATCCTTTTATACTGTGACAATAATGATTCGTTTTGCCCTGGGCGAAACGCGAAAGGAGCATTAAATGAAGAAATACGTTTGCGATTTGTGCGGTTATGAGTATGACCCTGCGGTCGGCGACCCCGATAACGGCGTAAAACCGGGAACCGCTTTCGAGGATCTTCCGGACGATTGGGTGTGCCCCGTTTGCGGCGCTACGAAAGAGAATTTCTCGGAAGCGTAAGACGAGTCCGTCCCGGCGTTGGCATTCGGCGCCGGGCGGAAAACCCCTAAGGGAGCATGAGCCATGATTTCTCGACAAGACACGGTGAGCGCGATCGGCTATGACGGCAACGCGGCGCTTATCGATCGTTCAGCAAAAAAAAGATATGGGTCAATGACCACGGAACAGCTTGCGAAGGCGGGATTTTACCGCGCCGCCGCCGCTTCGGCGATTTTGTCCGGCTCCGATGACGAACTGGCGCTCGTCGCGACGGTGTACAACGAAGCTTCCGGGGCGAATTACTCGCCGGAAGCGATTCCTCGTCTTTTCGGCGTCGCAAAAGTCTCCGTCGCGAAAACGTTGTCGCTGTAACTGGATAATTTTTAGCACGCGAAATGCGGAACGCGCCCCGAGCGGGCGCGTTCTTTTTTTACCTTGACTGCGCTTGTCGGTGTATGATAACGTGTTTGAAGACTATTTTTTCGCCCAAGGAAGTATTTTTATGAATTTGAATGCGAGTTCCGCCCAAAGTTTTATGCCGATCCTGATGTTCGGCCTCGTTTTTGTGATTTTTTATCTTTTCATCATTCGCCCGCAGAATAAAAAGCAAAAAGATACCCAGAAAATGATTGAAGCGCTCAAAAAGGGCGATAAGGTTGTCACCATTGGCGGAATCCACGGTGAAGTCACCTCGACGAAAGATTCGACCGTCATCGTGAAAGTCGACGAAGCGTGCAAACTCGAGTTTAGCCGTTCGGCGATCGCGACGGTTGTCGTTGACGAAAAAGAGGCTAAAGCCGCGAAAGAGGCCGCTAAGGCCGCGAAAGCGTCTAAAAAGGGAAAAGCCGCCGCGACGGAAACTACCGCTCCGGAAAACAAATAAACTAAAAATCTGAATCTGGAGAAATAGTATGAGCAAACGAAGCCGGTTGGCACTCATTCTGGTGGTTCTCGCAGTTTGTTTCGCGTTCTTGTGGCCGTCGATCAAGTGGTACGCCATTACCCCTAAGGAAAATCAGGCTCTTGCTCTCGGTTCTCGCGAGAAAATCAAGGATTACGCCCGTAATATGGCCGTAGCCGACGTTAACCAACTCATCGCGGACGCGCGCGCCAATACCGCGGGCCCCGTGGACGCGAAATACGAAAAACTTATCGCCGAGTCCCGAAAAAACTATAAGGCGATGAAAAAATCCCTTCCAGCCGTATGGACGGCCCGTGACGTGCTCGCGGGTTTTTCATCCGAGGCGGACGCGTTCTCCTTCGTGGAGAATGATTATCGCGAGCGTATTCTCGCGATCAAGAATACGCAGACGAGCGCCGTTAAGCTCGGTTTGGACCTTTCGGGCGGTATGAGCATCATTATCAAGGCTGACCTCGACGCCGCGGTGAAGAGCCAGACGACCGGCGTTACCGATATTCAGAAGTTTAAGTCCGAGGCGATGACCCAGGCCATCGACACGCTGAAAAGCCGCATCGATAAGTTCGGCCTTTCCGAGCCCGTTATTCGCCAGCAGGGAGATGACCGCATTTACGTCGAGATCCCGGGAGCGGCCGATTCAGAGCGCATCAACTCGATCATCATGGGTAAGGGAATGCTTTCCTTCCATATCGTTGACGAGGAAGCGACGGCGGCGTTCTTGCAGTACTATCAAGAGCATCCGACCACGACTTTTGACGCCGATTATAACCTCGTAGACCCGACGATTATCCCGTCCGACACCGAAGTGCTCGGTTCGTACACGAAAGATTCGTACGGCCTCGACGAGCGCGTTGGTTTTTTGGTCATTAAAAAAGAAGTCGGGCTCGAGGGTAAGCACATTCAAGGGGCGACGACGACTCGCGATAACGTTTCGGGCTTGCCCTTGGTTAACTTCACCCTCGATTCCGAAGGAACGAAAATATTCGCCGATTTAACGACGAAGAACGTTAAGAAGCGTATGTCGATCGTTTCCGACGATAAGATTAAGTCTTCCGCCACGATTCAGGAAGCCATCCCGACCGGTCAGGTTCAGATTTCCGGTTTCTCGTCCGACGAGGCCGAAAACATCAAGGCTGTCCTTCGCACCGCGTGGCTCAACGTCCCGCTTGAGCTCGAAAACCAATCGGTTATCGGCGCGAGCATGGGTGAGGCTTCGGTTAAGCAGGGTATCGCCGCGATCCTCGGCGGTCTTGCCGTCGTGTTCATCTTCATGGTGCTGTACTACAAAGGCGCCGGCATTAACGCCTGCGTCGCCCAGATTTTGAACCTGTACATCATGTTCTCGATCCTTTCGGCGCTTAATTTGACGGTTTCCCTTTCGGGTATCGCGGGTATGATATTGACCATCGGTATGGCGGTCGACGCGAACGTCATCATTTTCGAGCGCATTAAAGACGAGCTTCGCCTGAATAAAGGCCGCGTCGCTTCCATTTCCGCGGGCTTTGACCGCGCGTTCTGGGCGATCATGGACTCGAACATCACGACCTTCATCGCCGCGGCGTTCCTTTCCCAGCTCGGTACGGGCTCCATTAAGGGTTTCGCCTACAGCCTCGCGATCGGAGTTTTGTCCTCGGTGTTTACCGCCTTGTTCGTCTCGCACCTTATGTTCGATTTCAACACCGAAGTGCTTAAGAAGCAGAAAATCAGCATTAGCTGGAGGATCAAGCAATGAAAAAGGTCATCAAATTCAGCGCGCTCTTTCTTCCTTGCGCGATCTTCAGCACCGTGGTGATCGCTACCGGTATTTTCGGCATCGTCACTCGCGGCATCAATTACGGCATCGATTTTCAGGCTGGTTTGATTGAGCAGATTCGCATCGCGCCGACCGCGTTCACGCTGAAGTACTCGGGGATTCAAACGGTTACCGTCTCCCAGAGCTCGACGGGCATCACGTTCGTGCAGACCGGCGTTTCCTCCGATAACCAAACCTATAAATTCCCCTATGCGCAGTATCCCACCGTCGGGGAATTCGCCGCGGCGCTTTCTGCGGTTGCGGACGTGTCCGCCGAAGTCGCTTGCCCGGCCGATACCGCCCTTAAGTCGGTTTTCGTCAATGCTGAGGCTTCCACGAAACTTTCGGCCGATCCCTATCGTTTCCATTACGCGCCGAGCGGGATCGAGACGATCGAGGTCGCGAAAGTGCGCGCAGCCCTTGCGGAAAATTTTTCCGACGCGTCGGTTTTGGCGACCGGAAAACCCGCTGAACGCGCGTTCCAGATTCGGCTGGCCGATAACGGCAAGGACCAAAACGCGAGCCTTAATTTGCGGACTGGGCTTGCCACCGCCCTGAAGGCCGCGTTCGGCGAGGATAATGTCGCCATTATCAGCACCGATTTCGTCGGTTCGGCATTCTCGAAATCGCTCGCCCGACAGGCGCTGATCCTCGTCGCCGTGACGCTGTTGCTCATTCTCGTCTATTGTATGTTCCGATTTCGCTGGGATTTCGCCGTCGGCGGCGTGCTCGCGATCGCGCACGACGCGCTCATCATGATCACGTTCATTGTGTGGTCTCGCATGCAGTTTAACTCGCTCACTATCGCGGCGATCCTGACGATCTTGGGCTATTCGATTAACGACACGGTCGTTATTTTCGACCGTATTCGCGAGAATATGCGCTTTAACCCGGATATGAACATCACTGACGTGCTCAATCAGTCCCAAACCGACATGCTCGGGCGAACGATCATAACGACGATCACGACGATGCTTTGCGTGCTTTCCCTCGTGATTTTCACGACGGGCGACATTCACGCGTTCTCGATCGCCCTCCTTGTCGGCATGACAAGCGGCGTATACTCGACGGTGTATATCGCGAGCGCCTTCATCAGTTTCGTAAGCCTGTTCCGCAAGGATCATGGCAAATACGTCGAGAAAGCGAAGCCCGCCAAAGCCGTTACTTCAGGCGAGGTGGTGTGAGGTTTTTCTAGCCGTATCGTTTTTTTGACAATTACCCCCGCGGGTTTGTTCGCGGGGGTTTTTTTTTTTCTTTCGCTTCGCTACATTCATTGCATGAAAGGCGATCAGCGCATCTTTCGCGCGAAAATAATGGGCTATTGCATGGGGGTCAGGCGCGCGGTAGAGGTAACCGAAAACGCTCTTGCGGACGCGAATCGCCCCCCTTTTTCACCTCCGGTATACACGTACGGACCTCTTATTCATAACCCCGTCGCGCTCGCCCGGCTTTCCGCCCGCGGTGCCCGTGTTTTATCGGGGTCATTCGCCGACATACCCGCGGATTTCGCCGGCGCGACGGTCGTCATTCGGGCCCATGGGGTTCCGCCCGTGGAGCGGTTGGAGCTCGTTAAGCGAAACGCGCGCCTCGTCGACGCGACGTGTCCCCGCGTCCTTTCAAGCCAAAAGCGGGCGAAAAAATGGCATGACGCGGGGTTTGCGGTCATTCTCGCCGGAGACCGCAATCACGGGGAGATCGCCGGTATTGCGGGCTACGCGCCGGGATGCATCGTCCTGGAGAATAAAGAAGACGCCGAGCGGTTAGTCGAGTATCCCGCGCGAGCCGTCCTTATCAGCCAAACGACCATTAAGCAAAGCGAATATGACGCTATCGCCCAGGTTCTCGCGAAAAAAATTCCCGACTTGCGCGTCTTTCATACGATATGTCCCGCAACGCAAGAACGGCAAAAGGCGCTCGAGGACCTCGTTGGGCTCGTCGAGGGCGTTTTGGTAATTGGGGGGAAAAACTCCGCAAACACCCAGCGATTGTTCCATACCGCGCAAAATCTGTTTCCCCATGCCTGGCATATCGAAACCCCAGAGGAAATTCCCGCCGAAGCGCGCGAGCTCGCCGCCATTGGACTTACCGCCGGAGCTTCGACGCCCGACGAGGTTATCGCCGCAGTTGAACAAGCACTGCAAAAAGTATAAAATCCCGATTATCTATTCGAAAAGGACAGCGATACATGAAGGCAATTGAGCTTGAGAAGGCGTACAATCCGAAAGATTTTGAGGACCGCGTGTACGCGGCTTGGGAAAACGGTGGGTCTTTTAAGCCTCGTACGCCCGCGCCTGGTGAGAAGCCTTTCGTCGTAGTCATTCCGCCCCCGAACGTCACTGGCGTCCTTCATATGGGCCATGGCCTCAATAATTCCCTGCAAGACATCGTCGTGCGCTACCATCGCATGAAAGGCGAGCCGACCCTCTGGATTCCGGGTACCGACCACGCCGGAATCGCGACGCAAAACGTCGTTGAAAAACGCCTTAAAAAAGAAGGGAAGAGCCGGCACGACCTCGGCCGCGACAAATTCGTGGAGAAAACGTGGTCGGTCAAAAACGAGCATCACGCGATAATCACTAATCAGTTAAAAAAAATCGGCGCGAGCGTCGATTGGTCCCGCGAGCGCTTTACCCTCGACGAGGGTTGCTCGAAGGCCGTGCGCGACGTGTTCGTCACGCTTTTTGAGCGCGGGCTCGTGTATCGCGGGCATTATCTCGTCAATTGGTGCCCCTCGTGCGGCACGGCCCTCGCTGACGACGAAGTCGACCATGAGGATACGCCCGGCGCGATGTATCATATTTGGTATGAGCTCGCCGCTGGGGTTTCGCTTGCCGACGGTTCCACTCGCATTGAAATCGCGACCACTCGTCCGGAAACGCTCTTGGGCGATACCGCGGTCGCCGTGCATCCCGAGGATCCCCGCTACGCCGACATCGTCGGAAAAAAAGTAAAGCTTCCGTTGACGGATCGGGAAATCCCGATCGTCGCCGACTCCTACGTCGACCGCGAGTTCGGCACCGGCATGGTGAAAATCACCCCGGCGCACGACCCCAACGACTGGGAAGTGGGTAAGCGCCATAACTTGGAAGTCATCAATATCTTGAATCCCGATGGAACGCTTAACGCGAACGTACCCGAAAAATACCGCAATATGAGCTGTCCCGCCGCGCGAAAGGCGATTCTCGCCGATCTTGAGGCTTTGGGTTTATTCAAGGAAGAGAAAAAAATCGTCCATTCGGTGGGAAAATGCTATCGCTGCAACACCGTGGTCGAGCCGTTTCTTTCCGACCAGTGGTTCGTTAAAATGCGCCCGCTCGCCGATAAGGCGCTTTCTGCCTGGAAAAAAGGCGAAATCGTGTTTTATCCGCAGAAGTGGGAAAACACGTATTCCCATTGGATGGAAAATATCCGCGATTGGTGCATTTCCCGCCAGTTGTGGTGGGGTCACCGCATTCCCGTTTGGTACTGCGAAGATTGCGGCGAGATGATCGTCGCGCGGGATGATCCGGCCGAATGCCCGAAATGCCATTCAAAAAAAATCCATCAAGATCCTGACGTTCTGGATACCTGGTTTTCCAGCTGGCTGTGGCCGTTCTCGACGCTCGGTTGGCCGGAGAAAACCGCCGATCTCTCAGCCTTTTATCCGACGACCGCCCTCGTTACCGCCTACGACATTATATTTTTCTGGGTTTCCCGCATGGTTATGGCGGGCCTTGAGTTCACCGGGCAGGTCCCCTTTAAGGATATTTACATTCACGGTCTCGTTCGCGATAAGCAGGGCCGAAAAATGTCGAAATCCCTCGGGAACGGCATCGATCCCCTCGAAATCGTTGGGGAATACGGCGCGGACGCGCTTAAGTTTACGCTTGCCTTCATGTGCGCCGCGGGTCAAGACATTCTCGTCGACAAAGAATCGTTCAAAATGGGTTCGCGCTTCGCCAATAAAGTGTGGAACGCTTCCCGCTATATCTTGGGAAATCTTGAGGGTCGCGAGATCGTCTCGGTTCCCCGCGAGCGGATGACCGAGCTTGACCGCTGGATTTACCACCGGCTTGACGCCGCCGCCGCTTCGGCCCGGTCCGCACTCGAGTCCTATCGCTATAACGACGGCGCTCAGGCGATATACGAGTTTTTCTGGAACGATTTTTGCGATTGGTACGTCGAGGCGTCGAAATTATCGTTCCGTTCGGGCGACGAGGCTGAAATGGATCGGGCCGTTTCGGTTCTCCTTTCCGTCCTTGAAGAATCACTTCGCCTTCTGCATCCGTTCATTCCCTTCGTAACGGAGGAAATTTACGGCTTTTTGCCGGAAACGTGCGCCCCGTCGGCGGCCGATTGCGCCGGACTCGGGAAAAAATCCGCCTTGCTCGTCACCGCTCACTATCCGGAACCGTCGGTCGCGCGGCGCGACGACCGCGTCAACGCGCGCTTTACTTCCTTGCAGGAAATCGTTCGCTCGATTCGCGCGCTCCGCGTCGAATGCGGCATCGATCCCGCGCAAAAAATACGCGTCGCGCTTTTCGTCGAATCGGGAAGCGACGCGGAAGCCGCTCGCGAAAAGGACGACGTCATCCGCTTGCTCGCCGGCCTTTCAGCTCTTGAGTTTATCGCGTCCGCCGCGGATCACCCGAAGGGCGCCATCGGCACCGTGGGAAAGGGATTCGAGGCGTTCCTCGTGATCGGGGAGGGCGTCGATCCCGCGCAACTCGCCGCGCGCTTCTCGAAAGAACTCGAAAAAGAAAAGCAAAACGCCGCGCGCCTTGAGGGTAAACTCTCCAACGCCGCGTTCGTGGCGAACGCGCCCGCCGATGTCGTGAGCAACGAGCGCGAAAAACTCGAAGAAATGCGCCGACGCATTGCGAAACTCGGCGGATATGTCGAAGATTTAAAGTAAAGAGGTACGGATACCGGGATGAATACCCAGGAAATGCTCGTCTTGAAAGGAATATATCTCGCTCCTTATATGCAAATCGCGACTGCCTTAATCGGCAAGCAGCGGCATGCGGGCGGAAATATGTTCCGGCATCAGATCGATACGATGGGTATTCTTCTCGACTACGGCTATATCGATAGCGTGCTTTTGAAGGCCTCCGTCATTCATGACGTCGTCGAGGATATTCCCGACTTTGACCGCAATCAAATTCTTGAGATCGACTCGGAATCCGGCCAAGTCTACGACCTCGTCATGGAAGTCACGAAGCAGGGCGGCCAACTTAAAAGCGATTATCTCAAGCGCATTATCGAGCGGGGCTCTCATCGCGCGAAAGTCCTCAAATGCGCCGATCGCATCAGCAACATGATAAGCCTCGGTTTCGTGACGAACCCCGAGTTTATCGAGCGATATTGCGAGGAGACGGAGCTCTACATTTTCCCGATCGCGCTTGAGGTCAATTTCGAGATGTACCAGGAACTGATCCGGCTCGTCATTTCCCGGCGGCAATATCTCGAGGATTCCGGCTTCCTTTGCAGGAAAGTCGATTTGCGAGAGAATCCCGGGCTGTAATTGACACGGTACCCGCGTTTTCGTACAATAATCATATAAATTTTATCGATATAGGAGACCGCGCATATGAAAGTAGCGATTAACGGTTTTGGGCGCATTGGACGCCTCGTGTTCCAGGCTCTCGTCGGCCAGGGACTTCTCGGTAAGGACAAAATCGACGTCGTCGCCGTCGTCGACCTTTCCACCGACGCGAAATACTTCGCCTATCAGCTCAAGTATGATTCTACCCAGGGCCAGATGGACGCTAAGATCGAGACCAAAGGCGAGGATATCCTCGTCGTGAACGGTCACGAGATCAAGTGCGTTTCCGGTAAGGGCAAGACCCCCGCGGACCTCCCCTGGAAGGACCTCGGCGTCGAGTACGTCATCGAATCCACCGGTATCTACACCAACGAAAAAGCCTACGGCCACATCGAGGCCGGCGCCAAGAAAGTCATCATCTCCGCTCCCGCGAAGAGCGCTGACGAGACCAAGCCCGTCAAGACGATCGTTATGGGCGTCAACGAGGGCGAATACGACGTTGCCAAGCACCACGTCATCTCCAACGCCAGCTGCACCACGAACTGCCTCGCGCCCGTCGTGCACACCATCCTCAAGGAAGGAATCGGTATCGAGACCGGTCTTATGACCACGATCCACTCCTACACCGCGACCCAGAAAACCGTCGACGGCGTTTCCCTCAAGGATTGGCGCGGTGGACGCGCCGCCGCGATCAACATCATTCCTTCGACCACCGGCGCCGCGAAGGCCGTTGGCGAGGTTCTTCCCTCCACGAAGGGCAAGCTCACCGGTATGTCTTTCCGCGTCCCGACCCCGACGGTTTCCGTCGTTGACCTGACCTTCCGCGCTACCCGCGATACCTCCATCGAGGAAATCGACGAGAAGCTCAAGGCCGCGTCCAAGTCTTACCTCAAGGGCGTTCTTTCCTACACCGACGAGGAACTCGTTTCCTCCGACTTCATCCACAACAAGAACTCCTCGATCTACGATAGTCTCGCGACCCTTCAGAATAACCTGCCCGGCGAGAAACGCTTCTTCAAGGTCGTTTCTTGGTACGATAACGAGTGGGGTTATTCCAACCGCGTCGTTGACCTCCTGAAGTACATCGGAAGCAAGAAGTAATTCTTCTGGCGCGAGGGCTGACCGCCTTCGCGAGAAAAATCGCCCGGAAACGGGCGATTTTTTTTTGCCGTGCTTGAATGAACGTTGATTTGTGATACATTAATACGCATCGATTCCGCCTCGTCGGTTTCGACGCTTTCGGCCGTATCGTCGTATCACTACCAGAACTAAAAATATCTCGCAAAACAAAATACGCACAAAGGTTTTTATGAAAACTCGAAACTTCCTCTTTTCTTTTTGCCTGTGCGCGATTTGCCTTGGCGTGCCGGCGACCGCGCAAATTCGTGATTACGTCGGCGTCGTTCGCACGACGATACGACCCGAATTAATTACGCCCCTTCAAGTGCTTAAAAGCAGGCTCAAATCGGATGGCTACTCTGATCTCGCCGATTACGTCGAAGGCTATTTGAAGGGCGGCTTCGGATCAGGCTTCGCCTACGTCGCCAAGGACGGAAAAAATTACATAGTCACGAATCGACACGTCGTTTCGCAGGCAAACGTGACTTCCGTTGAATTCGAGCACCTTGACGGAAAAAAAGTCCGCTACGAGGGCCTATCGGTTCTGGCCGTCGACGACGATATCGATCTCGCGTTGCTCGCGTTTCCCGACGGAGTGGCGCCCTTTACGGTCGGCATGACCCTTGATCCTACCGTTCCGGACGACGGGTCGGACATTTGGTCCGCGGGATTCCCCGCCCTCGGGAATGACCCCATGTGGCAGTTAGGGAAGGGAACGGTGACGAATTCGCGGGCTCGGATTCCCGATCTCGCCGATCCTGAGAAAACGTTTCTGATCCAGCATTCGGCGCAGGTCGATTCCGGTAACTCGGGCGGTCCGCTGCTCCTCGAAGACAAAAAAGTTCCGGGCGGCTATCGAGTCGTCGGTGTTAACACGTGGAAAGCCGTCGATCGACAGGCCGCGAATTTTTCCATTCCGTCCGCCGCCGTCGAGACCTTCATAGCCAAAGCCCTTACCGGTTCGGAGACAGAGGCGACTCCCGAAAAAATCGACGCGCGCACGCAGGATTTCGTTAACGCGATAAGCGGAACCGATTCGGCGTATTGGTCGGTCGCCAAGTACGTGTCGTTCGACTACGCCGCTGACTCAGGGGTCGACGCTCTGCGGTCTGTCATTTCCCGCGCTCCGACGGACGTGCGGGACGATATTCTGTACGAATTCGTTCATTACTCCCCGATCGAGGCGATGCGTTACGCCATCGCGTATCGGCTCGTGAACGACGTTTCGGGATCGAGCGACTCCTTTACCGTGTCCGTCGGGGCAGCGAAGGAAAGCGGCGACGGGAAGTTCGCGGTCGAGGTTTCGTCTGGTTTCGGGACGTGGGATTGCGCCTGGGTAAAAGATCAGGGCTTATGGCGAGTCGCCTCGTTCACGAAACACGGTTCGGAAAAAAAACAAGATAAAAAAGCCGAGTCGAAACAAAAATCGGCGAGCAATGAAGATGCCGGCAACGACGGCTTCAGTTTTGACTCGCCGTACACCATCCTTTTGGAGGGCGGGTACGGCCGACCGCTCGGCGGCGAGGCCTCGGGAATTATCTCGGTTAAGGTACTCGGTTCCCTATTGAACTTTCTCTCGATCGGCGTGATCGTGGATCGCCAGGAAGACGAGCTTATGGTCACCGATTCCAGCGGAATCTTGCAAACGGAACATGAGTCGACCGTCACGGTTACGATGTTTAATGGGCAGGTTCGGCTACAGCTTCCCCTGCTTTTCGAAAAAATCGCCGTCGTGCCATACGCTCAGGCAGGTTTCGGGCTGGGGTTCGGCGATTTCGACGACGATATGTCCCTGTGCAGCGGAACCGCGTACGGTGGAGGCCTGCTACTCAGTTTCGGCTCCGATCGTCTCTTTTACGCCGAATGCGACTACTCGATTCATAACAATTCATTTATCGGGACGATCGACAAGGATATCGCGGACATGACGACTAAAAACATATCGCTGTCCGTTGGCATCGGCGCGCGTTGAGCGTTAGGCTAAGGAGAAAATATTGTGAGAACAAAAAAGGGGTGGACGGTCGCGGGCGCGCTCGTCCTGGTCATGTTCGTCCTTGCGGGATGCTCGACCTTAAGTCCGCGAAGGGGCGATTTTAGGCAGAGAGGACCGAAAAAGTCCGTATTGGTGTTCGATCAGTTCTTTGATACGGTCCAGAACGCCGAACTGCAAGAATCCAGCATGATATTCATGCAGCTCAATACCGAGAAAAAACCTCAGGTCGTGGTGGCTAAGACGAATCCTATGTTTAATTATTGGACTGCGCCGAATATTGAGCCGGGCGGAAGTTTCAAGCTCGTATATTACGACCACACATACATGAATATCGTGTACTATTCCGTGGCCGGAATCCAGGGAAAAACGCCCGTGGATTTTATTGCGCCCGAGGCGCCGGGCCTTTTTTTCTGCGGTCGATGCGTGGCGGCCGGGGGAAAAATCACGATCGATACCAGCCCCGAAGCCGAGTTGAAAGTACTAAAAATCATTCAGGTCGCCTATGTCGCCTCGCCGTGGTTCCCCATCATCCGGAACCGAATCAAGGAGCTTGAAAAATGAATCGAAAAAAGCTCGTCGCGACCGTCGTTCTGCTGACGATCGCTTTCTTCGGCCTGTCCGCCGAGGGAAAAAAGTTAAAGGCTCCCAAAAAAGGCGAAGTCGTCGTGGTGGGGAAGTGCTATTCAGAATCGTCAATCGATCAAAAATTTTTCGATCGCTATTTCCGCACTATCTCTTTTCGGGGACCCAATACCATGGTCGCCGGATATCAGTCGGCGGTGGCGAAAAAATCCCGCGATAACCTTTCCCCGTTCGGCGATACGTTTTATCAGTATGCCAAGGTTCGGGGCGACGGCAAGATTTTAATCGAGGGTTACACCGTTTTTCTGCGTCAGAATTCATGGGCGCACTTCTATCTTCCGGTGAACGTCGATTTGACCATTCCCGAGGGCGCGAAATACGTGTACCTCGGAACGATTAAGTATACGTTCTCAAATGAATATTTTGAAATCGACGATATTTCCCGCGCCGACGACTTTGACGAGGAAGCCGCGACGCTCAAGAAAAAATTCGGCGATAAGGCGGAGTTAGTCCGCGTGGCGATTTCAGAAAGCAACTACCCGTAACAAAGCTTTTTCCTAAGATCGTGTCGCCCTGCTTTACTTTTTCGGCCGAAATGCTGACATTAAGTAAATGACATACGACACGATCATCATCGGTAAAGGACCGGCGGGCATTTCCGCCGCGGTATATCTCGTTCGCGCTGGCCATTCGGTTCTCGTCATCGGTAAGGGCGTCGGCGCCCTCGAAAAAGCCGAATCAATAGAAAATTATTACGCTTTCTCTGAACCCATTTCCGGCCCGGAGCTCGCCGCTCGCGGGATTGCGCAGGCGGAACGCGTCGGCGCGACCGTTTTGTCCGCGGAGGCCGTCCATCTCGGCATGGAGGAAGCTTTCGTCGTGCGAACCTCGGACGGAGACGAATATTCCGGCCGGACGGTGTTGCTCGCGACGGGGAAGCAGCGCGTGTCGCTGAAAGTTCCCGGTTTTGAAACCTATCGCGGGTCGGGGATCAGTTTTTGCGCGACGTGCGACGGCTTTTTTTATCGGGGAAAGCGGCTCGCCGTTGTCGGGGCGGGTGATTACGCCGCGAGCGAGTACGCGGAGCTTGCCCGCTTCACGCCGAAACTCACCCTTTTTACGAATGGGGCCGAAAATATCTCTCGGGCCTTTCCCGAAGGCGTCGCGGTCGTTCGGGAGAAAATCGTCGCGTTTGAGGGAAGCGCTCCCGTCGCGCCCGGCGCCGCCGCGCGCGTTGAGCGGGTAGTCGTTCAGCCAGTCTCGGGCGAGCGACGGGCGTATCCGGTCGACGGAGTTTTTGTCGCCGTAGGAACGGCGGGCGCGGCGGATTTTGCCGCTAAAATCGGCGTTGAGGTTAACGGCTCGGACATCGTCGTCGATACGGCCCATATGACGAACGTTCCCGGAATTTTCGCCGCGGGAGACTGCACTGGCGGTTTTTTACAGGTTGCGAAAGCGGTTTCAGACGGAGCGATAGCTTCCAGGGGCATAAACGAATTCCTCAAAAAATGACGCGGAAAAAAAGCCTGTTTTTTTCTCGTTAACGGTGAATTCACTGTATTGACGAAGAATAGGTGTTAAACTAATAGTAAAGAGTCGATGTAGCGTCGACAAATTTTTCCGTATTCGAGGTACGGCGATGATGAAAAAAATCGGTACGCTTTGGTTTATTCCCGCGGTTTCGGTACTGGCAGTCTCCGCGCTTTTGAGTTCCTGCGGCGGTAAGGAAACAGCATCCGCTCCACCGGCCCCAGCGGCCGAAATCGCCTCTTCCTCCGCTCCTGCGGTCGCTTCGCCCGGCACGGTTACTTTTTTGTGCGGTACCGTGACCATGACCGTCGATGGCGCGGAAAACGCCCTAGACATAGGCGGCGGGGTGCCCGTCGGGGCCTCCATTAAAACCGATAAGGACGCGATCTGCGAGATACAGTTCGCGGATTTTGGAAGCGTTCATATCGATTCTTCGTCGACTCTCGTCGTCGCGAAATTCCTCTCCGATGGCAGCCATACCGAATCCGAAATGGCGCTAAGCGCCGGAAAAGTCGTCTGTAAGGTAAAAAAACTTACCGGGGACGATAGCTTCCAGGTTCGCACGTCGGAGATGGTCTGCGGCGTGCGGGGTACCGTATTCCAAGTCGCCCGCGAGGAAAATCAGCCCGTTCGCGTGGCGGTCAAAGAGGGGGCCGTCGCCGTATATCCCCCGTCCGTGAACGATGTCGAGGATTTGCCCGCGTCCGTGTCTACGGCGGTGTATGAAAGCGCCCCGGTAGTCGCAGCCGGCGAGGAAGCGGCCGTCGAGCCCGAGGCGATGCAAGCCTTGGACGAGTCTCTCCAAAAAATCGCCGAGGTTGCCCGTTCTCAGCCCGAAGAAAGCGCGGAAAAAACCGTCGCCGAGTATAAAAAGCTCTCGGTGTCGACCGTGGAGGAACGGAAACCCGTTTCCGCGGCCGCGGTTGAGACGTTTACCGCCGCGCAAAACTTAACGCTTGAGGTCCCGAAAGAGACCGCCCCCGCGAAAGTGCCGGTTTCCGTCACGGTGGAACCGGCGAACGCGATCATAACCCTGAATGGCGGCTCCCGGTTTACCGGTTCGTTCTCCGGGCTCTACGCTTCTGGAGAAA
>QKAR01000053.1 GCA_003246335.1 Spirochaetales bacterium
GCAAATCGGCGTATCGCCGTGGCACTGGTGGGCCGATGTCCCCCCAAAGCGACGCGACGCGTTATTCCTATCGCCCGACGCCGCGGTGGACGACGCCCCGTCCGTCCGCTACCGGGGCATTTTCCTGAACGACGAATATCCGGCCCTGACGAATTGGATAGCCGCGAAGTACGGCTACGTCGCGCCGAGGGAATGGCCGCCCATGCCGCAGGGAGTCGCGAACTACGGAAGAGACTTTTACGCGAAAATTTTCGAGCTTCTCCTCAGAATGAAGGCGAATTTCCTGTGGCCAGCCATGTGGAACAACTCATTTTACGAGGACGACCCCGAGAACGCCCGGCTCGCCGACGAATACGGCATCGTCGTGGGAAATTCCCACCAGGAGCCGATGCTCCGCGCGCAAAAGGAATGGGACCGTCGCTACCTGGAGACGCTCGGCCACTGGGATTGGCGCAAGCACCGGGAGACGCTTGAGAAATTTTGGGAAGACGGGGTCCGCCGAACCGCGGAATTCGACAGCGTCGTAACGATCGGCTTGCGCGGCGCGGACGACACGGAACTCGCCCCGGACGAACCGCTTTCCAACCGCGAGCGCCTGGAGAAAATCGTCGAGCGGCAGCGGGAAATCATCGCGCGGGCGACGGGAAAAGAATCGCATGAAACGCCCCAGCTCTGGTGCCTGTACAAGGAAACGCAGGAATTCTACGAGGAAGGCATGCGCGTTCCCGACGACGTGACGCTCCTTTGGTCGGACGATAACTGGGGAAATCAACGTCGCTTGCCAACGCCCGAAGAAGGCCGTCGAAACGGCGGCGCGGGCATTTACTATCACTTCGACTATCACGGCGGGCCGCGAAGCTATCAATGGACGAACACGATTCCCACCGCGAAAATATGGGATCAAATGTCGCTCGCGCGCGATTACGGCGCTGACCGCGTATGGATCGTCAACGTCGGGCACCTGAAAGGCTACGAATACCCGATATCGTTTTTCCTTGAATACGCCTGGGCGCCGGAACGCTACACGCACGAAAACCTCGCCGATTTCTCCCGCGCGTGGGCCAGCCGGACGTTTGGCGAAAAACTCGCCGAGGAGGCCGCGTTCCTCATCGAGACGCGAGCGCGGTACAATGGCAGAAAGAAGCCAGAGCTTCTCGACGGGGACGCGTGGAGCCAAGCGAATTACGGTGAGGCCGAGCGCGTCGTCGCCGAATGGGACGCCCTGGCGGCGCGGGCAGAAAGCTTCCACGCGAGCGTGGGGGAAAGCGCGAGGGACGCCTCCTTTCAGCTCATAAAATTCCCGACCATCGCCTCGGCCGTCGTGGCGAACATTTACGCCGCCGCCGGTCGAAACGCGCTGTACGCGCGCCAAGGCCGCGCCGCGGCCAACGGCGAGGCGGAAACGGTCCGATCACTGTTCGCCGAATACGAGCGGCTCAAGGCGTCGTGGAACGAAGAGCTCGCCGGGGGTAAATGGGCGCATTTCACCGATCAAACGATCTTAGGCTACGATAATTGGTTTGATCCCGAGAAAGACGGAATCGATCACTTAGGCTTGCGCGAACTCAACCCCCTCGACGAACCCCGAATGGGCGTCGCGGTCGAGGGATCGGTCGACGCGTGGATATCCCGAACGGGGGAGTCCGACCTACATGCGATAGCGGCGCCGCCTCTTCCGGCAATGGATCCCTTCTCGGACCAGAATCGCTGGATCGAGATTTTTAATCGCGGGCGCGGTTCGTTCGAGTATCGACTAGAGGTCTCGGACCCGTGGATTCGGGTTTCCCGATTCGCCGGCGCGGTGTCCGACCAGGAACGCGTATTCGTTTCGGTTGACTGGAAACGCGCGCGAACCGGAACTTCCGTCGGATTCGTCACGGTTCACGGAGCGGGAGACAGCTGCACGGTGCCGGTGTCGGCGTTCAATCCCGAAGAGGGCGAAAAATCGCGGGCGCGCGGATTCGTCGAGACGGACTTTTATCTCGCGATTGACGCCGCGCACTTCGACCGAAACGTGAGCGAAAACGGCCGCGGATGGATCGTAGTACCCGGTCCCGGCAAGGCGGACTTTGCCCTGCGCGCGAGCGCGGAGCCGCACCCTCCCGCACTGACGCCGAATTCCGCGGGCGGAGACGCCGCCCCTCGGGCGGAATACCGCGCGTGGTTCTTCCACGCCGGTATTGCGCGCATCGATCTTCACTTGACGCCGTCCCTTAATTTTATCCCGGGTCGCGCGATCACGATCGGCGTCAGCGTCGATTCGGGCAAACCGCACACGATCGTCGTCGTTCCCGAGGATTACCGCGTCTCGAACGAGAACGAGGACTGGGGAAAAAGCGTCGTGGAGAACGGAAGAATCGTCTCGGCAGAAACGACGATAGAGACTGAGGGCGAGCACCTCATAACGGTATGGATGCTCAGCCCCGGCGTGTGCCTCGAGAGAATCATCGTCGACATGGGAGGACTCAGGCCGAGCGCATTCGGTCCCCCCGAAAGCCCCCGACAATAACAATTGAATTCACCCCCGAACGGCGTTAAGCCGTCCGGGATGCGCTCAAGTCCCGATCACCAGGCGCGATATCGGCCTGAAAGAATCAACAACGCGAAAAAGTACAGGCAATTATCGTAGTACCGGCGCTCACCGGCTCGCGGCGGCGTGTCCATAAAGCGCTCGACAGCGCGGACGCACGCTTCGCGCGTTCCGGGAACGGAGTCGGCGGCGACGGCTCCGGCCGCGATCGTCGCGACGAGACCCACGGGATGAAGCGCTTTTTCCTCAAGGGCGGTTCCGTCTATCGAGTAGCGCCGTAGGTCGGCAGTATCCACGCGATCGAAGAACGAAACGACGCGGCTCGCTATGCCCGAGAGCGCGGGGTCTCCCTTGCCGCCGACGCTCGACCAGAGCGCGTTTAAGCCGATATTCGCCGTAACGCGGTAGGAATCGCTGTAAAAATCGCCATGCCCGGATTCGCCGTTCGGCGAACCGTCATAGTAGGAGTATTCGGGAGCCAGGCCCGTCGCCGGGTGGCATGAGCGCGGCAAGTAGGCGCGGCTCGCCGCGGCGGCGGCTTTCCAAAACGCTCGATCCCCGGGGTACGCGAATTCCGCGAAATAGTCGTAAAACTGCGGAAGGTGATACGAAGGATCGGTAAACGGGCAGCTCGGGACGAATTTAATGAGCTTCGTCTCGGGATCCCACATAGGGTTCCCCGCGCCGGTCTCTCCCGTATGCACGCAGTCGCGCAAAAGGGAGCGGGCTTCGGCGGCGTACGCGAAAATCCCGGGCCCCTCGCCCCAGCGCCGCGACGCGAGAAAGAGCGCCATCGCGAAAAACTCCTCGCCGTCCGGGGCGGGACCGTCGGCGTTCCGCGTTCCGTCGCGCGCGCACGACCAGGCGAAATAGCCGGCGTTCCGGCCGGTTTCCATGTACATGCGCGTTCGCGCCCATTTCCAGACGCGGTCGAAAATATCCTTGCGGTCCATCTGGACCGCCATCATCATGCCGTAGGACATCCCTTCGGTGCGGACGTCGTCGTTGCCCGTGTCGACGAGATAGCCGCAGCCGTCGTCGGTCTCGAAATAAAACCGAGTCTCCTCGTTTTCGAATATCGCCGCCCACGCCTCGCGAACGCGGCGCTCGATCGTTTCGTCGGAATAGCCGTACTCGCCGAGGAGGTTTCTCCACTGGGTGAAGCGGGCGAAATACTCGACGCAGGTAGACTCCCACTCGCGGGCGTCCGCGAGCTGAATCGCGAGCTTTCCCGCGACCGCGCGAAACCGCGCGTCGTCGACTTTTCCCTCGAGCGCCCGCCACCGCTCGACCATGGCCTCGACCGATTCGACGCCCCGGCGATAGCGGAAGCGAATCTCGTCGAAGAGTTTTCGTCCCGAGGAAAGAACGCGCGTCCACGGCGCGTGATGGAACCACAAAAGGTATTTTTCCGGACAGCGATCGATGTCGTCGAACTCGTCGGCGAGGTCGCGCGCGTACTGATCGACGGCGGCGGAACCGCGCCGCGTGCGGTCGAAGCCGAGACCCGAGCGGGAGGCGCGATGGTAGTACGTCGGGCGCCAGTCCTCGCGGGCCGGGGTTTCGTCTCCCGGGTCGGGCCCATAGTGGTGGCCCTCGCGCATGATGTGATGGAGGCACAGCGGGGTCATGTAATCGACGCAGGTTTCCCACGAGCCGCCCATCAGGGCGAGCGCTGCGGCGGAGACTTCGGGATCGTCGCCCCAAACGCAGGCGACCCACTCGCGCGCGATTTCGTCCGCGCTTAAGCTGGGGTCCCAGGCGAGCCGCCCGTAGGCGAACCAGTTCGCCGAATGGAACGGGTGGCCGCACCAATCGCGGTCGTTGCCCACGTTCGAGACCGCCGCGATGCCGCCGATCGAGTCGGACACGCGCATGCCGCCGCGACGCAAATCGAAATCGAGAATTTCTTTCCACATCGGGGCGAGGTACACGAGATGGTTCCCCTGACCGAGGTATTCCTGGGTAACCTGAAATTCCATGAATACCGGCGTTTTTTTCATCGCGCCGAAAAGGGGATGCGGGGGCTCGCGGGGCTGGAAGTCTATGGCGCCATTTTTTACCTGCAAGGCGACGTTCGAAGAGAATTTCCCGTCCAGGGGCGTGAACTCCGCGAAGGCTTTTTTCGCGCGGTCGGACTCGCCGTGGCCGTAGACGAAGGCGCGCCAGATGACGATGCCGCCGAAGGGCTCAAGGGCGGAAGCGAGCGCGTTCGCCCCTTCCGCGTGGTCGCGGCCGTAGGCGAACGGGCCCGGCTGGCCCTCGGAATCCGCCTTGACGAGAAATCCCCCGAAGTCCGGGATGAGCCGATAAATTTCCGCGACTTTCGCGCGCCACCACCCGACGACTTCGGGGTCGAGCGGATCGGCGGTCGAAAGCCCACCGATCGTTTTGGGGGCCGCGAAGTTCGCCGACAGAAAGCACGAAACGCCGTAGCGGCGCAGCACGTCGGCGATGGCGGCGACTTTTAAAAGATAGGGGGAGTCGAGAATTTGGGCGGACGCGTTCACGTTGTTAAGGACGGCGCCGTTGAGGCCGACCGAGGCGCAGGCGCGGGCATAATCCTCGTAGCGGGGATCGACGGTGCCGGGAAGCTCGTCCCATTTCCACAGGGAACGGCCCGCGTAGCCGCGCTCGATACTGCCGTCGAGGTTGTCCCAGTGATTGAGCATGCGCCATCGAAGGGAGGGCGCTTCCGCGCGGGGAAGGAGCTCGGGCGGCGCGCCGAGCCAAACCAGGCGCAAAAAACGGAAGGCCGCGTAGAGAACGTCGGCGGGAGTCGCGCCGACGAGGGCTATCGTCGCGGGAGAAACGAGGGCGATTCGAAAGCCGGCTGATGGATCGGCCGTTGATCCGATGAAGGGCGCGAGGTCCGAGGCGACGCCGGCGACGATGGTCGGCGCGCCCTCATCCAGGGACCGCGAAATGGAGACGCTTCGCCCGAAGAGGGCGGAAAGGCCGCGATGAAGTTCCGACGCGGCGGAGTCGCAAACGGAGGCGGAGCCGATGACGCACACCCGCGCAAGGAAGGGCTCATAACGGCGGTACGCGTCCGCGCGGCTTGCAAGGGGACGGTAACCGAGCCACAGGGAATAGCCGTCATTCGATTCGAGCGCTGATTTAACCATGATAGGAAGTCCTCTCTTTTTTGCATGATGGCACGTTTCGGCCGGATCGACTATCGGAAAATCGCCCTACCGCTCGCCGCGCGGCCGAAGGGGGAGCGCGAGATCGCCGGAGCCCGAGCGCGACGGCGCGCGGGGCCGGAAGCTCGCGCGCGGGGGAAGGCCTTCCCCCGCCCCTTCACCTTTTCGGATTTTTCTGGTAGTCTTTGCCATGCCGCACGATAAAATCATTGTCCTCGATTTCGGAAGCCAATACGCGCATCTCATCGCCAAGCGCTTCCGCCTCATGGGTTTTTATTCCGAAATAGCGCTCCCCTCGGCCCCGCTCGACGCCTTCTCAGGCGCGAAGGGAATCGTCTTTTCCGGCGGGCCGTCCTCGGTGTACGAGGCGAATATCCCCGAGTTTAACGACGAAATACTTTCGCTCGACGCGCCGATTCTCGGGCTGTGCTATGGGCATCAGCTGCTCGCCATGAAGCACGGCGGGAAAGTCGAGCGCGCCGCGGTCGGCGAATTCGGCATCGCGCGGCTCGCGCGCAAAAACGCGGACGGCGGCGACTGCCCGCCAAGCGTGATTTTCGACGGGATCGATTTTCCGGCGCAAGTGTGGATGAGCCACCAGGACGGCGTCGTTTCGCCGCCGGAAGGCTTCGAGGTGATCGCGTCGACGAAGGATTGCCCGTACGCGGCGCTTCAAAACCGCGCGAAAAAGCGATACAGCCTGCAATGCCACGTCGAGGTGAAGGACACGCCCGACGGCGACCGCATACTCGAGAACTTCGCGCGCCTCGCGTGCGGCATGGAAAAAAACTGGAACCAGGACCAAGTGCTTGAGACCATCGTAAGCGATATCGTCCGCGTCGCCGACGGCGTCGGCGGGCCCGGCGACGGTCGCAAGCGGAAAGTGCTCCTCTTTTTGTCGGGCGGCGTCGACTCGACGGTCGCGTTCGCCCTCTTGAACAAGGCGCTCGGCCAGGACCGCGTGCTCGGCCTCCACATCGACAACGGCTTCATGCGCAAGGACGAAAGCGCCGTCATTTCCGCGCGGTACCGCGAAAAGGGATTCACGAACTTCGTGGTCGAGGACGCGAGCGAGACGTTCCTGCGGGCGGTGTACCGCGAGACCGACCCGCAGAAAAAGCGCAAGGCCATCGGCGAGACGTTCATCACCGTGCGCGACGCGGTCGTCGCGCGCCTCAAGCTCGATCCCGAGGAATGGCTCCTCGGCCAGGGAACGCTCTATCCGGACATCATCGAGTCGGGCGGGTCGAAAAACGCCCACGTCATCAAGACGCACCATAACCGCGTCGAGGGCATTCAGGCCCTCATCGCGCGCGGGCTCATCATCGAGCCGCTCAAGGATTTATATAAGGACGAGGTTCGCTCGATCGGGAAAAAAATCGGGCTCGACGACGCCCTCGTGTTCCGCCACCCGTTCCCGGGCCCCGGGCTCTCGATTAACGTGCTGTGCTCGACCGGCGATTTTGACCGTGACTCCTTCGAGGCCGCGCGAGCCGAGCTCGCCGCGCTTACCGACAAGGACGCGACGGGCTTTTCGCGCGGGCGCTTTATCGCTCTCGACGCGCTCCCCGTGAAGTCGGTCGGCGTGCAGGGGGATTTCCGCACGTACCGGTTCCCGGCGGTCATTCGCTTCGCCGAGCCGATCGCGGATCATCTCGCGAAGAAGCCCACGGATTCGCCCGCCGGCGGGGAAAACTTCCCGTCCTGGGACGAGCTTGAGCGCGCTTCATCGGCGATCACGAACGCGTCGAAGGGCGTGAACCGCGCCATACTCGAACTGTGGGTCGCGGACGGCGCGCGGGAAAAGCTCGCGCTCCGGGAAGGCTACTGCGACCGACCGCGGCTTGACCAGACCCGCGCGGCCGACGCCATCGTCCTTGAGGAATTGAAGGACGCTCAGTGGTACCGGAAAATTTTCCAGCATTTGACCGTCAACTTGCCGTACGCCGCCGAGGCCGGTCATTGCGCGATCGTGCTCCGGCCCGTCGTCTCCGAGGACGTGATGACCGCGCGCTTCGCCCATCTCGACGAGGCGCTTCTCGGCCGCATCGCGCGGCGCATCGCCGCGCTCGGTTTCGTCGACGCGATTTACTACGACGTCACGAATAAGCCGCCGGCGACCTTCGGCTGGGAATAACGGATCGCCGAGAGGTCTCGCATGCGCCCGCGCGGCGATGACGCGGCTCGCGCGCGATTGACCGCAAAGATCACCCCGGCCTAAAACGCCCTCGGCCGGGGTTCCCCCCTGCCCGTTTCAATCATCCTGAGCCCCATACTGCGGGGTCTTGTCACCAACGGTTTCTTTCCATATGATACCCTCGTTTACATTGTAAAAAGTGACGTTGGGAACAATTTACTTCCCTCGTCTCCGAGGTAACACTTTCGCCACCGCGGGCGTGTTATATTCCCGTGCACGGAACAATAACGAAACGAAATTATGGATGATTTTGACGCGTTGTACCGAAAATTCGGCCCGATGGTGCTCCGGCGCTGCCGGTATCTCCTGAAGGACGAAGAAAAGGCGCTGGACGCCATGCAGGACGTTTTCGTCCGGATTTATGAGCGAAAGGACCGGCTCTCCGGAGTTTGCTCGAGCCTCTTTTATACGGTCGCCACGTCGGTGTGCCTCAATAAAATTAGGTCCGACAAAATCCGCCGCGGTCCGCAGATCGACGACTTTATCGACGTCATCGCGGATACCGCGACCGCGTTCCACGAGGAAGTGACCGATGCGGCCATTTTTTTGGACGCCGTCTTTACGGACACGAAGGACGACACCCGAACCATGGCGGTACTGCACTACGTTGACGGGTTAACGCTCGAGGAAACCGCGCGGGAGATGAACATGTCCGTATCCGGGGTGCGTAAACGGCTTTCCGGCCTGAGAAAAAAAGCGCAGCAATGCGCCGGAGCGTAACGAATGAAGACACCGCAAATTTATATCGAGAAAATCGTTCTCGGCGAGGCGACGGCAAATGATTTTCCGCCGGGCCGCGACGAGGACGGAACCGCCGAGGGAATCGGCTCCCGCGTCGCCGAGACGAAGCGATCGAACGAGGAAATTCTCGCCGCGTACGATAGCGAATCGATGCGGCGCGCGGTGGAGGCGAAGCTCGCCGCGCGGAAAAACGGCGAGTCAAACGCAGGGCGCGCGGACGAAATCGCGAACCGGCGAATCGTGCATGGCGCGGCCGAGCGCGGGAGTGAAAAAAACCGCGCGCGGGCGGCCATACCCTTTAAGGCGTTTATGTCGATGGCCGCGGCGGCCTGCCTCATCGTCGCCGTGTTCGTCGCCGCGCCGAAAGTCGGTTCCAATTTCTCCGGTTCGGGAATTCTCGCCTCGGCCGAGCGCGCGAAGGGAGACGGCCCCCATTTATACATTTTCCTAAAAGACGGCGAGCGCGCGATAGCGCTCGAAAACGGCGACCGCGCGCGCGCGAACGACATTATCCAAATGAGCTACGGCTCGGGCGGGCAAAGCTACGGGGCCATACTCTCGATTGACGGAAACGGCACCGTAACCTGGCATTACCCCGACGCGCCCGCCGAAAGCGCCCGTCTCTCCGACGGCGGGGAAACCGTCCTCGGCTTCTCCTACCAACTCGACGACGCGCCGAAGTTCGAGCGATTCTTTTTCGTTACCGGAAAAAAACCCTTCACGCTCGCGGCCTTCGTCGAGGGAATCAGGAAAAAATCACGGGACGGCAATTTCGCCGGCGCGGACGTCTCGAAGCTTCTTCCCAAGGGAACGGAGATCGTTTCAATAACTTTGCAGAAGTAAAGGATTCTCCCCATGACCATCCGATCGAACGCCATCGCGGCATTCACGCTCGCGATCGCTACCTTCACGCTCGCGGCGGCACCGGTCGAGGCGCCGCGCTCGATCGAGCGCTACGCCCTCTACGTCGCCTCGAACGACGGCGGCCCCGAACGCGAGCGATTGCGCTACGCGAGAACGGACGCGCGCCGTCTCGCCGCGACGATGGCGGAAATCGGCGGCATCGAGGCCGCGAACAGCGTCCTCCTCCTCGACCCGTCGAAGGCGGAAATCGACCGAGCCTTCTCGGAAATCTCCGCTAAAATCCGAAAAAACAGCGGCTCAGCGAAACGGAGCGAATTTCTTTTCTATTATTCTGGTCATTCCTCGGAGAACGCGCTGCTGCTCGGGACGCAATCGTACCAATACGGGGACCTAAAGCGGTCGCTCAACGACGTTCCCTCGGACGTACACGTCGTCATGCTCGATTCCTGCTATTCGGGAAACTTCGTCCGGGCGAAGGGCGGATCGCGCCAAAAATCCTTCTTGATGGACGACTCGACGGTCGTGCAGGGACACGCGTACCTGTCGTCGAGCTCGGCGCGCGAGGAGTCGCAGGAATCCGACGAAATTCAAGCCTCCTACTTCACGCAAGCGTGCATCGTCGGGCTCCGGGGAGCCGCCGACACGTCGGGCGACGGGAAAGTCTCCCTCAACGAACTGTATCACTACGCCTTCAACGAAACGCTCTCGAACACCGAGTCGAGCGCGGTCGGCCCGCAGCACCCGTCCTACGACATTACGCTCGTGGGATCGGGCGACCTCGTGCTCACGGACCTTTCGAGCGCCGAATCGGTACTCCTCATCCCGTCGTCCTTTTCCGGGAATTTTTTTATCAGGAACCCCGACGGTCTGCTCGTGTCGGAAATTAATAAAATCGCGGGGACGGAAGTCGCCCTCGCCCTACCCGCCGGCTCCTACACCATCGCGATAGTGACGGCGACGACGACTTCTCAGTCCGCCATCGAGCTCTCGAAAGGGCAGCGCATGACGCTCGACGGCGGGAATTTCAGCGTGATTCAGCGGACGGCGGGCCGATCGCGCGGCGGCGCGTCGGAAGACGATCGGGAAGAACCGGATACCGCGGAAGAAACCTGGGCGCCGTTCTCCATCAGCCTCATGCCGGGAATTTCCTATCCCGCGAAAACGGCGGAAAACGTGCGCTTTTCGCTCGGCCTATTCATGGCCGACGACATTAACGTGCAGTCCGTACAGGCGAGCTCCTTTCTCGGCGAAGCGTCCGGAAACGTGTACGGGACGCAAGTCGCCGGTTTTATGACGAAGGTCGGCGGGCATCTTTCGGGAGTGCAGGCGGCGGGATTTTTCGCCGGCGCGGACGGTCCCGTAAACGGCATACAGGCCTCGGGATTTATCGCCAAGGCGAGCGGCGATTTTTCCGGTATCCAAGCCTCGGGATTTTTGTGCGTCTCCACGGGTTCGTTTCAGGGAGCCCAGCTAGCGGGATTTTTGAATACCGCGAAGTCTGATTTCGTCGGTATCCAGGCGTCGGGCTTCATGAACAGCGTCGACGGTCCCTTTACAGGATTCCAGGCCGCATCGTTCCTGAACGTCTCCCACGCCGATTTCCAGGGATTGCAGGCGGCGAGTTTCCTCAACGTCTCGCAGAAAAACTTTCGCGGACTGCAGGCGTCCGGTTTTTTGAACGTGGCGAACAAAGTATCGGGCGTTCAGCTCGGAATCGTCAACGTCGCTTGGGAAAACGACGGCTACGCGGTCGGGCTCCTTAACTTTATCGTGAAGGGGATCATGTCGCCGACCGTCGCGGTCGACTCGAACGGAAACCTCTCGTTTCAGTATCAGGGCGGAACGGACGCGCTTTTCACCACGTTCTCGCTCGCGGGCGAACTCGGCTCGGACTGGGGCGACGATTACTCCGTTTGGGGATTCGGTCTGGGGACGCGGCGGAAGGCGAGCGAGCGGCTTTCCTTCGATTTCGAAATTCTCTATTTGAACATCGTCGACGTCGCGGGCTTGCGCGCGATCAAGGACACGTACGGCGAGGAAGCCGTCGCGAACGTCGATTACGACGACGGGGAAGACACTCCCGCCGAGATCGCGCTGAAGGATTGGGGGAAGGACAACCAGAAATGCGGGATGCCGACCGTCCGAGCGACCGCCAATTGGCATTTTTTCAAGCACCTCGGGGTATTCGCCTCCTTCGCTCTCGAGACCGAAATCTCCGGCTTTAACGAGCGGGCCTTCGAGCTCGGCTCGCACGGGTCCGGCCTTGACGTGGGAAGCGCGGTGTCTTTCCACCCGGTGTGGTCCGCCGGCATTCGGTTCTAACGCAAGTCCGCGCGACGCAGCGAAAACCGCATAGGCCCGCGATAGACAACCCCTCGTCGGGACCAGGCGCTCGCGGTAAATTTCCCTCGACGCGATTGGCAAAACTTGAATCGACCGTTAGTATGATGTCGCACGAGGGAGATTGCCATGACCGACGGTTGGAGCCTTATCGAATTCTTTAAGCTAGGCGGCGCGTTTATGTGGCCGTTGCTCGCCTTTTCGATCGCGACCGTGGCGCTGGTCTCCGAGCGGGTCGCCTATCTTCTGTGGCATGACCTCAGGATCCCCGACCTGCGAGACGAGGCAGGCCGTCTTATCCGAGGCGGCCAGGTCTCCGAGGCGGAGGCGTTTCTCGAGGGTCAAAGCCGAAAGAAGGCGGCGGCGACCGTATTTCTCGAGCTCGTGCGCAACGCGCGGCGCGGCGAACGGCGGATGGAAAAAGCGGCCGAGGCCGAGGCCGAGGAGCGGCTGCGCCGACTGGAAAGCGGCTTTACCTACCTCACGGCCATTGCCTCCCTCGCCCCGCTCACGGGGTTCCTTGGGACGGTCTCCGGCATGATCGCGGCGTTCCGGTCAATCGCGAGCGCCGACGACGTGAGCGCCCAGCTCGTCGCCAACGGGATTTACGAGGCGCTCATCACCACGGTGTACGGGCTTTGCATCGCAATCGTCGCGCTCATCGGCTATAACCTTCTCGCCCGCCGGGTCGACGGATTCGCGGCGGACGTCACGAAGGCCGTTAGCGACCTATCCGCCGAGCTCATGGACGCGGGCGCGGTTCCCGCGGAGCATAGGTCGGAATGACCCGCCGTTTTTTTCGCAAAGCAGCACCCGAGATCGGGAACTCCGCCTCGTTGAGCGACCTCTCTTTTATACTCATCGTTTTCTTTCTCGCCATCGCCGGGTTCGACGCGTATCGGACGATCAGCGTCGAGCTTCCGAATGGCGAAACGCGGAAAGTCGCCCGCGCGGAAGATATCCTTCGCTGCGCCATCGACGCGGAAGGCGGGATTACCGTGCGCGGGGAAGCGGTCGGAACGGTCGGGCTCCGGGCGGCCATTGAGCGGGAGATTGCGCGCCGCCCGAACGTCATCGTCGTTCTTTCGATTTCGCCCAACGCCGCGTGGCAGAGCGTCGTCTCGGCCATTCAGGAAGCCCGGCTGACAAACGCGGAAAATTTCTCGTTCCGCATGGAAGACGGGCCGCCATGATCGATCTCAAGAAGCGAAAGCGGGCGACGTTCGTTCCGTTGTCCTCGATGTCGGATATCGGTTTTTTGCTGCTCATATTCATTATGCTCATCTCGCTGATGAACCGACGACAGGAAGCGAAGGTCGATTATCCCGAGGCCCGCGACGCCGAAACCGCGAGCGCCGCAACGGCCCTTGAAGTATGGGTCGATTCCACGGGCGCGATCGTCATCGCCGGCGCGAAAGTCGACGGGGAAGCGCTCGATGGGATAATCGCCGCGTATCTTGAAAATAATCCCGACGGAACGATTCGCGTCGCGGCGGACCGAAACACGCCGTACCGATCGATCGATCGCGTCATCGGGACCCTGCAAAGGCTCCAGCTCCGCGCCGTGAGTTTCGCGGTTAAGGAATCCCCGTGAAGCGCGCGTGGTTTGCCCGGAATCGTCTCGCCTTTTTTTTGGCGGCCGTCGCCCTTCTCCACGCGCTCGCGTTCGCGCTCGTCAAGTTTCAGGACCCAACGCGCGCGCCCCAGCCGCGCGGCGCAACGGGGGTTTTTAAGCTCGTCGACGTGCGGGAACTCGGGGAGAGCGCGAAGCCCGGAGAAAAAACGCCCCGGACGGAAAAACGGAAAGAAATCGAGAGGAGTTCGCCCGAAATCGGCGAAGGGACGATTACGGAAGGAGAGCCCGCCGCGAACGCCCTCGACGCGGCTACGGACGATGAAAGCGGCCCCAAAAAAACTAGCGACGGGCAAACGACGCCGTCCGCGACCGACTCGGGTGCGGACGGGGGGATTGGAGCGACTTCGACGGACATCGAATACTTGCCCCAGCACTTAGTCTCGACGGTACCGGTAATCCCAACGGAGGAGCTACTCGCGCGAATCTCGTATCCGCCTCGGGCGCTGCGCCAGGGAATCGAGGGCGTCGTCATTCTAGAGCTTTTCATCGACAAGTCAGGCGCGATCCGGAAAGTCGGCGTCATAAAGGATCCCGGCTACGGATTCGCCGACGCGGCGGTCGCGGCAATCCGTGGTCTATCCTGCGAGCCCGCGCGCGCGAACGGACTACCGGTCGCCGTGCGTTTCCGTTATCCCGTTCGCTTTACGGTTAATTAGACCATGGCGCGTTCGACGCCCCTCGGCGTCGAAATTACCTTCTTCCGGGAACGGCTCCGAGCGCGTACAGATATCGCTTGATCTTTTGGCTCGCCGTCTTCTCGAACGCCTCTATTTGCCTGATTTGGTCGATGCGGGAAATGCGATTCACGTTTTCGTTGACGAAAAATTTTATCTCGTTAAGGATTTCCTCGCGCTTATAGGCCACCGCGTGGGACATGTCGCTCACCGCGCCTGCTGCCGCCACGCGAACCGCCTGCATGGGGTCGCTCGACGCCCGGCGGCGCGCCTCCGCGGAAACGCGATCCTCGTCAAGCTGCACGATCGCCACGAGTGAGGAATTCTCCCCCTCGACGACGAGAGACTCCGAAACGAACGGATGCTGGTTCAGGATAAACTCGATATCCTCAGGATAAATATTCTCGCCGGCGGCCCCGAGAATCATGTTTTTTGACCTGCCTTTGAGCGATAGCCGAATGGCGCCTTTTTTCCGGTCAAGGGAGCCGAGGTCGCCGGTTCGCAGCCACCCCTCCGGGGAAAGCACCGCCGCCGTCAGCTCGGGCGCGTTATAGTACCCTTTCATGACGTTCGCGCCGCGCACCACTACCTCGCCGATTCCGGTCGCCGCGTCGATATCGGCGAGAGCGAGCTCGACGCCGGGCATTGCGGGGCCGACGCTTTCCGGTTTCGTGAAGTTCGGGCCCGAACCCGCGATGAGCGGGGAAGTTTCCGTGAGCCCGTAACCGATCGCGTAGGGAAATTTAGCCTCTTTCATGAATCGTTCGACGACCGGGTCCACGCGCGACCCGCCAATGCCGAAAAATTTCAGCCGACCGCCAAAAGTCCGCTTAAGGCCGAGCCCCGCGATTCTATGAAATACGAACCGAAACGGCGCGACGGAGTATAGCGTCCGAAGGAAGCGGTTCGCGGTGAAGGTCGGGACGATTTTGCTTTTGTAAATTTTTTCCATGATGATCGGCACCGAAAGCATCAGCGTCGGGCGAACGCGCGCGAGCGCCGGCAAGAGGGTCGATACCGTCGGCGGCTTTTCGAGGTAACGCACGCACGCGCCGTTCAGCATGAACATGAGAAACCCAATGGTAAACTCGTACACGTGAGAAAGCGGCAAAATCGAGAGCGCCACGTCGTACTTGTTGATGCGCTGGAAAAACTGACCCCCGATCGCGGTGAACACGAGATTTTTATGGGAAAGCTCGACGCCCTTCGAGCGCCCGGTCGTTCCGGAAGTGTAAATGATGGAGGCCGTATCGTTTTCACGGGGCTCAAAACTGGGCGCCGACCCTTCGCGAACGGGAAGACCCCGCGTGACGGAAAAGTCGTCGAGGCGAATCAACGCGCTCAAGCGAAGCGCTTCTTGACCGGGGAGCCTACTTTCATGGCGAGCGGAGGCAAAAACCGCGTTCACCTCGGCGTGACGCAAGCACGTTTCGGCCTCTTTTGCGCTAAAGTCCGGAAGGAGCGGAACGGCGATTGCGCCGAGCGACACGATGGCGAAATACGCGATACCCCAATTCGGCGAGCTCGGCGCGTAAATGGCGACTCGGTCGCCGGGTTGTATCCCATACCGATAGAGAAGGTTTCTCGTTTCGATAATTTTCTCGCCGAATTGGCGATACGTGATAGGCGTACCCGAGGAAAAACCGAGCGCGGGGCGATCGGCGAATTTATTGACGCTATTCGAGAATAAGGCGGTGAGTGTATGGGAACCGAGATCTGAAATGGTCTCCATGAAATCTCCTTAAAATCTTCATTTCATCGTACGAATTATTAGACACGCGCGTAAGAAAAAAGTTGCGTTTCGTACGTTTTTTTTTGACGTTCCGACAAATAATGTCAAAACGAAAAAAAACGCGGGTTCCTAAAAGGAACTCGCGTCATTTTTAGTATCACTATAAAGATATTAGAGATTTATCTATAAGTCAATAAAATTCGCTCTGAACCATTACCAAATCGATTCGCGGATAAACGTGTCGTTTCTGTCATAGCCGACCGAAACGATACCGACTTTCGTGCCGCAATACGACTCAATAAAATCGATGTAATCCCGCGCGGATTGCGGTAGCGCCTCGTAGGATCGGCATTCTTTCAGGCAAGTCTTCCAACCCTTGAACTGCTTGAGCACCGGTTTCGCCGCGTTCAGCTCATCGATCGACGCCGGGAAGTCCTCGGTAACGCGACCGTTGATATTGTAGCCGACGCAGGCCTCGATGTCATCGAGGGTGTCGTAGACGTCAAGATGGGTGAGCACGAGGTTATCGATCGAATTGGACTGACACGCGTAGCGCAGGGCTACGAGATCGAGATAGCCGCAACGGCGCGGACGCCCGGTCGTAACGCCGTATTCGCGTCCGGTGTCGCGCACGAAGTGATATAGCTCGCTCTGGCTTTTTTCGTCGAATTCGGTGGGCATGGGGCCGTTCCCGACGCGCGTCGAATAGGCCTTAAAAACGCCGAGAACTTTATCAAGCGCCCGAGGTCCAATACAGCCGCCGATCGCCGCGCCGGCCGCGCTTGAAAAGCCTGAGGAAACGTAGGGATAGGTTCCCAAGTCGAGGTCGAGCATGGCTCCCTGGGCGCCCTCGAAAAGGACGCGCTCGCCCTTAATTTTCTGCAGTTCGCTCGTGAGGTTCACGCGCATCGCGATAAGCCGATCCAAGAACGGGGCGAGAAAGGCGCGATCCTCGGCCTCGAGGTCGTCCATTTTCTCTTTCCAGTCGATATCGGCGAGCCGGATGCCGTCGCGCTCGCTCTTGAGCGCGTACGTCGTGCCGATGCCCCGGCCGGTAGTTCCGATCGGGCGCTTACGGGCGGCGTCGCGCTTTTTGTCCAACTCGCGATAGCGCGGCAGCACGATATGGGCGCGATCGGAAATGAACACGCGGCCTTTCCATTCGATGCCCTTGTCCTCGAGCATTTTGAGCTCGACGAACAGAGCCTCCGGGTCAATGACCATACCGGCGCCGAGATACACGGTTTTGCCGGCATGGAGGATTCCCGACGGGACGAGGTGGAGGGCGTACTGGACGCCGTTACTGACGATCGTGTGGCCGGCGTTCGCTCCGCCTGAATACCGCACGACGCTCTTCGACTCGCTGGCAAGGTAATCAACGATTTTTCCCTTGCCTTCATCGCCCCACTGGGCACCGATCACGACTACGTTCATGGAAACCTGCTTTAGTAACGGGAGTAGTTCGGGGCCTCCTGCGTTATGGACACGTCATGGGCATGGCTTTCGCGGAGTCCGGACGCGGTAATCCTAACAAATTTTCGGTATTTCTTCAATTCCTCGACGGAGTGGCAGCCGCAATAACCCATTCCCTTGCGCAAGCCCGATACCATTTGGTGAAGGAAGCTTTTTAGCTCGCCTTTATACGGAACGCGTCCCTCGATACCCTCGGGAACCGGCGTCTCGTCTTTCGCGATGCCGTAGCGGTCGCCCGATCCGTCCTTGATGGCGCCGAGCGAGCCCATGCCGCGATATTCCTTGTAGATACGCCCGTCGAGAATGATTTCGCGGCCGGGAGCTTCCTTGAGTCCCGCGAAGAGGTTTCCGATCATGACGGCGTTCGCGCCCGCGCCGATCGCCTTGGAAATGTCGCCGGAGAATTTTATTCCGCCGTCCGCGATTACCGGGATTCCCGACTTCGCCGCTTCCTCGGCGCATTCGCATACGGCCGAGAATTGAGCCGCGCCGACGCCCGAGACGATGCGCGTCGTGCAGATGGAGCCGGGGCCGACGCCGACCTTGACCGCGTCCGCGCCCGCGTCGATGAGGTGACGCGTGCCGGAAGCCGTGGCGACGTTGCCGCCGATGACGGGAAGATCGGGGTACGCTTTCTTGATCGCGCGAACCGCGTCGAGAACGCCCTTCGAGTCGCCGTGCGCGGTGTCGAGCACGACGAAGTCGACGTGGGCGGCGGTCAGGAGCGGGAGCCGAACCGACCAGTCGTTGTTGCTGATCGCGGCGCCGACGATGAGCCGGCCTTTTTTGTCGCGCGCGGCGAGCGGGAACAGTTCCTGCTTTTCCATGTCCTTAACCGTGATGAGCCCGGTTAAGTGTCCGGAATTGTCGATGACGGGAAGTTTCTCGATGCGGTGCTTGTCGAATTTCTCGCGGGCGTCGTCGACGCTCGGCTTTCCCTCGGTCTTGACGACTTCCTTCGTCATTACCTCGCGGACCAACAGGCTATCGTCGCGGCAAAAGCGAAGGTCGCGGCCGGTGATTATGCCGACGAGCTTGCCTTCCTTCGTGATGACGGGAAGTCCCGAGACGTTGTAGCGGTGCATGATCTGCTTGACGTCGGCGATGGTGCGGTCGTCCTCCACGGTGACGGGCGACTCGATGACCCAGTTGAGATACCGCTTCGCGTTTGAAACCTGCTCGGCCTGGACGTCCGGCTTCAGGTTGCGGTGGATGACGCCCGCCGCTCCCTCGAGGGCGAGGGCGACGGCCATTTTTTCTTCCGTCACGGTGTCCATCGCGGCGGAAATGACGGGGACGTTCAGGCGAACGTCGCGGACGAGGACGGTGCTCACGTCGGTCTCGCGCGGGAGAACCTCGGAATAGCCGGGCTCAAGGAGCACGTCGTCGTAGGAAAGGGTTTCTTTCAGTTCGATCATATTTTTATTCCTCCAATCTAAACAGAATTCTAAGCGATTTCCGGTCGTTGCGTGCGACGCCGGAACGAAAGGTTATAAAAAACCGGCCGCGGTGCGGCCGGTCATTTTTCGTCATTCAGCTGACTGCGCGGAGTTTCCCGCGCTGCGCATGAGGTCCGCGTATTTCGCGGCGAGGCGTTTGGCCTTCTCGGCCGCGAGCCCGCGGTATCGCTCGGGGTTCGCGAAGAAGCCCGAAGGATCCTCGATGCCGAGCTTTTCGAGCTGGGCGGTGATGCGCGCAAAGGCGTCCGCGTTTTTTTTCAGCGCCTCAAAGAACGTGATGCCGTTCGTTTCGGCGTCGAGCGTGATTTTGCGGATGACCTCGTGGCCGTCCGAGACGCCCGATTCGGCGAGCAGGATGTAAGCGGGCTCGGCGAGCACGCCGCCCCTCACCTTTCCGCCGGAGCCGGCGAGATTTTTCGCCATGCCCTCGCGGTCGGCCTGAAGACCCGACACGACCGACTTCATTCGCGCGACGGCCAGGGTAAAGCCGGCGAGATAGTCCGCGACGAAGCGCTGGCTCGCCGAGTTCGTCAAATCGCGCTGGTGCTCCGAAATTTGGTCCATGAAAAAAGTCACGACGCGCGGGCTAAACGCCTTCCACAGGCTTTTAACGTGCTCTGAGTTCCAGGGGTTTCGTTTCTGCGGCATCGTTGAGGAGCCGACTTGGGTCGAGCTGAAATACTCGAATACCTCGCCGACTTCCGAACGCTGGAGGTTGCGAAGGTCGTCCGCGAGGTTCGCGATGACGCCGAACGCGACGTTGCACTCGAGCAGGAGGCGCAGGAGATATTCGGGCTCGACGAGCTGAGTCGAGTGCTCGGACGGAATCAGGCCGAGATAGCCGAGGTAGCGCCGCTCAAGGTCCTCGGGGTCTTTCACGATCATGCTCGTCGCGTTGTAGGCGCCGACCGCTCCGGCGAGCTTGCCGGCGAGACCGTCGGACCGCCGCTCGATCTCGGCGATCGACTTGCCCAGGCGGCTCACGTACTCCGCCATCGCGAACCCGAACGTGATCGGGACGGCGTGCTGGCCGTGGGTTCGGCCGACTTCGGGCGTCTCGGCCTCGCGCGAAGCGATGGCGCACAGCTTCGACTCAAGCTCTCGGAGCTCGGGGAGAATCGCGCCCGCCACGCAGTCGCGCACGCGAACCGAAAGGGCGGTATCCAGAATGTCGACGCTCGTCGCGCCGAGATGAACGAGCGGCGCGACGTCGGGAGGAACCATTTCCTTGAGGACGTTCACGAGGGCTCGGATATTATGCTTGGTTTTTTCTTCCTCGGCGTACACGAGGGACGGGTCGATCGTTTCGGCGACTGAGTCGAGCTTCGCGGCGAGCGCGGCGGTTAACTCGCCCCGAACCGAAAGATGGGCCTTCACCAGGGCGATTTCGGCGCGGGCGCACGAAACGACGGCGGCTTGCTCGGATATAAAGGAAGAAAGCCGATCGAAGACCGCGGATTCAGAGAGCGAGTAGCGATGGTCTAGGGGGGAAATATTCAGAAAGATATTGCGCGTTTCCATAATCCATATTGCCGAAAACTTAGGCAATATGTCAAGTGCGTCTAAGCGAAATGCCCGCGAACGAGCTACTTGCGCCGCTTGACTTTCGCGTGCTACAGTGACTAATCCCATGAACTTACTACATAAGCTTCGCGAAACGGGCGCGGCCGTTCTTCCCATTTGCGCCATCGTCTTGGCGCTCGGAACCCTCGTCGTTCCGCTCGAGCCCGCGGTTCTCGCGGAATTTTGCGTTGGCTCGGTTTTCGTCATTGTTGGACTTTCCCTTTTCCTGACGGGAGCCGATCTCGGCATCGTTCCGGCGGGGTCTTTTATCGGGGCGAAACTCACCCGAACGAGAAGCTTGCCGCTCATCGTGGGATTCGGCCTCGTCATCGGCTTTCTCATCACCGTCGCGGAACCCGACCTTCTCGTGCTGGGGAACCAGGTCGCCGCCGCAACCGCCCCGCTCGCCGACACCCCGACGATACCGGCGCGCGCGCTCATTTTCGCGGTCGCTGCCGGCGTCGGCCTATTCGTCGCGCTCGGTCTTTTACGAACGCTGCTGCAGATTCCCTATCGCGCCGTGCTCGTCATCGGCTACATCGCCGTGTTCGCCCTCGCCGCGCGCACGTCGCAGACGTTCGTCGCCGTGGCCTTCGACTCGGGCGGCGCGACGACGGGCCCCATGACCGTTCCGTTCATCATCGCGCTCGGCGTCGGCATATCGGCGGTGCGCGGGGATAAAGCCGCCGAGGAAGACAGTTTCGGCTATACCGGCATAGCCTCGATCGGGCCAATCCTCGCGGTCGCCGTTCTCGGCGTCGCGCTTTCCGGGGACGCCTACGTATCGGGGGCGACGCCGCTCGCCTCGCCCGGAGCGAGCCACGCCGAAGGAACCGTCGGACTCGCTTCCGTCTCGGCAAAAGGACCGCTCGCGCTTACGGCCTTCGCGAAGGCTATCGCGCTCGTTCCCGTCGAGGCGAAAAAATCGCTCACCGCGCTCACGCCGCTTTACGGCATCATCGTTCTTCTGCAGGTATTTCTCCTTCGGCTCCCGCCCGTGCGCTTCAGAAAAATAACGATCGGCTTCTGCTACGCGCTCATAGGACTGTCGCTTTTTTTCGCCGGGGCCGATATCGCGTTCATGCAGGCGGGAAGCGCGCTCGGCGGCGCTCTCGGCGCGCTCGAGGCCAAGTGGATTCTTATCCCGATAGGCTGCCTCATCGGCGCGGTCGTCGTGTGCGCGGAACCCGCGGTGTGGGTGCTCACCGAGCAAGTCGAGGAAGTCTCGGGGGGAAACGTTCGCAAGGCGGTGCTTCTCGCGACGCTCGCCTCCGGAGTCGCGCTTTCCGTAGGGCTCTCGCTCTGCCGCGTGATATTCGGCTTTAGCGTCTGGTACCTCCTCGCGCCGTTTTACGCCGTCGCGATCGCGCTCACGTTCTTCTCGCCGAAGCTCTTCACCGCGATCGCGTTCGACTCAGGGGGCGTCGCGTCGGGGCCTATGGCGAGCACCTTCGTGCTTTCGCTGACGCTCGGCGCGTCCGAGGCAATCGGGGGGAATTCCGTTACTGACGGTTTCGGCGTCATAGCGATGATCGCCGCGACGCCGCTCGTCGCCATCCAGATACTCGGAATCCTGTATCGCCGCTCGGAAAAGCGCGCCTCAGGGGGGATCGAATGAAATACGAATGGCAAATTTACACGATTGTCCCGCACGGCCTCGGGGAAAAAATCGCCGCGCTCACGCGCGAGGCGGGAGCCCGCGGCGGGACGGTCCTCGTCGGAAGGGGGGAGGTCAAATCGCCGATTCTCCGAGCGCTCGCGCTCGCGGACGAGGAACGCGACGTGCTCATCACGCTCGCGGGTGAAGGCGAGCTCGCCCCCATCATGGGCGCTATCCAAAACGCCGCGTCCAAAAACGGCGGGAAAATTATCAAACGCGGCGAATCGTTCGTCGTACCGATGGGAGGAACCTGCATGACGCGCGAAAGCGACTACGAAATGATTACGGTAATCGTGAACCGGGGCTTCGCGGACGATATTATGCACGCGGCGCGTAAGGCCGGGGCGAAGGGCGGAACCATCATCAACGCGCGAGGAACCGGGAAACCCGACGACGAGAAGTTTTTCGGTATTACCATCGTGCCGGAAAAGGAGGAGTTGATAATCCTCGCGGAACGGGCTGACGTCCCCGGCATACAGGCGGCCATCGAGGGGCTTTCATGCCTCACCGAGCCCGGCATCGGCATTCTTTTCGTCACTCCCGTGGCCAAGTTTATCAGCCTCGGCGGGAAAGCCTGAACGGACAGGGATCGCCTAAGACTTACAGACGGTCGCCGATCGCGCGAAGGAGGTCGTCGCGTCCGTCTTTTTTCGTCGATGAGGTCGCGAGTATCAGCTCAGGGCTTCGATGGAAAAGATCTCCCCACGCGCGCCTGACGTTCGCGATCTCGTTTTTGCTCAGCTTATCGGACTTCGTCCCGACGACGATGACCTCGACGTTCAATCGCTCGAAATACTCAATCGACTCCCGCTCCACGCTCCCCTGCTCGCGCCGCATATCCATGAGGAAAAAGATCGCCCGAAGAGAGTTTCTCGTCGACGCGTAGTCCGCTATCATTCTGTCGAACGACTCGCCTTCCTCCGCGGAACGGCGGGCGTAGCCGTAGCCGGGCAAATCCGCGAGCGTAAACG
>QKAR01000067.1 GCA_003246335.1 Spirochaetales bacterium
CCATCCTGGCGATGTACCTCTTCGCGCGCAATCAGATCGTTCGACCAGTCGCGCGCCTCGTCCATCAACTGCAACAGGTCGCCGAAGGCGATCTTTCGGGTGACGTGCCAGAGGACCTGCTGAAACGCACGGATGAACTGGGGCTTTTAGGCAACGGCCTCGCGTCCCTGAACGGTAATTTACGCGCAATCGTCTCAGAAATCAGATCTTCCGCCGCGCAGGTAGCGGAAGGCTCCCGACAGTTGGCCGAGGCGGCCCAAAGCGTCGCCGAAGGCGCCTCGACTCAAGCGGCGAACATCGAGGAAGTTTCGGCCTCAATGGAGGAAATGTCGGGTTCGGTGAGTCAAAGCTCCGATAATTCGACGGAAACCGAAAAAGTCGCCGTCGCTTCCGCCGTTGAGGCCGACGCGGGCGGTAAGGCCGTCGCCGAAACCGTAAGCGCGATCGATCTCATCGCGGATAAAGTGCGTATCATCGACGAAATCGCGCGACAGACGAATTTGCTCGCGCTGAACGCCGCCATCGAGGCCGCCCGCGCCGGCGAGGCGGGGAAGGGTTTCGCGGTAGTCGCGAGCGAGGTGCGAAAGTTAGCGGAACGGAGTCAGTTCGCGTCGAGCGAGATCGGGAGTATATCGAAGACGACGGTCGCGAACGTATCCGAGGCTGGCCGGGCAATCGGCGATTTAGTGCCGAACATCCGGCGCACCGCGGACTTAGTGCGCGAAATCGCCGCCGCCTCGCGCGAGCAGGGCGTCGGCATCGGACAAATCAATTCGGCGATAGGGACGCTCGACGCGGTTATCCAGCGAAACGCGAGCGCGAGCGAGGAAATGGCGGGCATGGCGGAAGAACTTTCCGGAGAGGCCGAGCGGCTTTCGCGTTCCGTATCGTTCTTTAAGGCGAGTTAGGGATTACGTAAAAAAAGGCCCGAAAGTTTATTCTTTCGGGCCTACGCGCCTATGCGCCTACGGGGGTTATTTCTGCATTTTCATCTTGATGGCATATTTATCGGCCGTCCAGTCCGGCTGAATCTCCATCGATAGATCGAGATCGCTGGTTCCCTTCGTGAAAACATAGCTTCTCTCGGCCTCGTCGCAGCGGAACGAGAAGCTCACGCCGGTCATTTTCGCGTCAACCTTAAAGTCCTTGATTTTATCCTTAAAGTCGAATACGACCGCCCCAGAACCGTCAAGAATCCTGATGGAGTTCGCGCCGATTTCCCAGTGAGCGTCCCATGCGGGGTCGAGCCACGTTCCTTTCGGCAATTTGCTGAAGTCGGGTCCTTCGGCGAACAGAGCCGCGGCCCCTAAAATCGCGATACACGCAAGAATGATTCGTTTCACGTTGTCCTCCCTAATAAATATTCGATAATCGAGCCAATTTCAAAAATCGTTTACTTTTGAAATTGGCTTTGGAGAATAGTTACCAAGTCTCAGTATTTGAGCGACTTGGGAGCTTTTCTCCCCCAGCGTCTATGGTTGCCCTTTCAAACCTTCCCGAGTTTTGAAGGAAACTCAATATGGCTTAATTTTATCATAGCGTCCCTCGAAAAGCAAATGAGACAGAAGCCGGGAATTTCCCGATCCCTCGCGCGATCTCGTACGGGGCGACGACCTTTCCGTCTTGACATCGACTTACGCGTTTTTTATAGTGATTTTCGCTCATCTGACCGCAGTAAATCAGAAAACAACGACGTTTCGCGATTGTCACTCTCTCAGAAAAATCAGGAGGATTTACCATGAAAAGATTTCGGCTCAGCGCCATAATCGTATCCGTCGCGGTTCTCGCCGCGACTCTCGCGGGTTGCGCGAAAAAAGAGGCCGCCGCGCCCCAGGAACTCAAAGTCGCCGCCATTTTCCAGACCGCCATCGAGGAGCCGTGGGACGGAGCCATCCACGAGGCTTTGCAGAAAGCGTCGAAAGACTTTGGTTTCATCTACGAATACGCCGAGAAAGTCGACGCGGCGAGCTACGAAAAAGTATTGCGCGAATATTGCGAACGCGGTTTCTCGCTCATCGTCGGCGACGCCTTCGTCGCGGGAGAGGATCCCGTGCGCAAGGTCGCCAAGGATTACCCGAACGTGCAGTTCGCCTTCGGCTCCGAGAAGGAAGAGCAGTCCCCGAACGTTTCCGTGTTCGATAACTGGATCCACGAACCCGCCTACCTTTGCGGCATCATCGCCGGAAAAATGACGAAGTCCAACGTGATCGGCGTCGTCGCGGCCATTCCGATAGCGGAAGTGAACCGCCTCGTCAACGCCTTCAAGGACGGAGCCCTGTCGGTAAACCCCGCCGTCAAGGTGAAGGTCTCGTACATCGGCAGCTTCTTCGACCCGGCGAAAGCCAAAGAGGCGGCCATTTCACAGATCGAGGGCGGCGTCGACCTCATTTACGCGGAACGGTTCGGCGTTTTCGAGGCCGCGAAAGAGAAGGGCATTCTCGCGTTCGGCAATATGACCGACCAGAACAGCCTCGCCCCCGACACCGTCGTCACGAGCTGCGTTTGGAACATGTACCCCGTCATTCAGCACTTGGTCGAGAACGCGAAAGCGGGGACGATCGAGGCGATTAACCTGAAGGACTACTCGATGTACGCGAAGGGCGGTTCCGCCCTCGCGCCGTTCCACGACTTCGAGACGAAGCTCCCCGCGGACGTCCTCTCCCTCGTGAAGGACGCCGAATCGAAAATTTCCGACGGCTCGCTCGTCGTCCCGGTCGTCGAGACCGAAGTGGCCTCGGACTAAGCAGATGGCGGAATCGAAAGCTGACTTAACCGCGCGCGCGCCGTACGTCGAGATGCGGCGCATCTCAAAATCCTTCCTCGGCAACGCGGCGAACACCGACGTATCCATCTCGGTGCGCCACGGCGAAGTCTGCGCCCTTCTCGGCGAGAACGGCGCGGGCAAGACCACGCTGATGAACGTGCTTTTCGGGCTGTACGGCGCCGACTCGGGGGAAATCCTCGTCGACGGAAAAACCGTGTCGTTCCGCTCGCCGGGCGACGCGATCCGCGCGGGTATCGGCATGATCCATCAGCATTTCACGCAGGTGACGACGCTTTCGGTTCTGCACAATTTAATGATCGGTTCCCGCGGCCGGTTCCGCTTCCTTCTCGACCGCAAGGCGGCGGAGAAAAAAGCGCGGGAGCTAATGGACCGCTACGGGATCGAGCTTGACCTTTCGGCGCGCGTGTCGACCCTTTCCGTCGGCCAGCGGCAGAAAGTCGAGATACTCAAGGCGCTCTTCCGGGGCGCAGGAATTCTCATCATGGACGAGCCGACCGCCGTGCTCGCGCCCCAGGAAGCCGAGACTCTCTTCGACACCTTGCGCGGCCTCGTACGCACGGGCGCGTCGGTCATTCTCATCTCCCATAAAATGAAGGAAATCATGCGCGCTTCCGACCGCGTGTACGTGCTTCGGCACGGAAAGCTCGTCGCCGAGCGCGCGACCTCCGAAACGACGCCGGAAGAGCTCGCCGAGCTCATGATCGGACAGCCCCTGTCGAAGCCGCCTCGCCCCGCGACGCCCTCGGGCGGAGAGGTTGTCCTGCGCGCGGAGAACTTGCGCGCGCGAAAAAGGACGGGAAAGCCCGCGCTCGACGGCGTTTCGTTCTCGATCGCGAAAGGCGAGATTCTCGGCATAGCGGGAGTTTCCGGAAACGGGCAGACTGAGCTTTGCGACGTCCTATTTGGCATGGCCGTTCCCGACGAGGGCACCGTTTCCCTTTGCGGAGACTCGCTCAGCCTCGGCGCGCCGCTCGGCATGATACGCTCCGGCATGGCGCGCATTCCCGAGGATCGCATCGGCACGGGCCTTCTCATGGACCTTTCGATCGAGGACAACATGGTCCTGCCAAGGATTGGATCGGGGGAGTTTTGCGGAAAATTCGGCGTCATGCGCAAGAAGAAAATCGCGAGTTACGCCGACGGTCTTATCGAGAAATACTCGGTAAAGGCCACGGGGCGCCTGAGCGTCGCCCGCAGCCTCTCGGGCGGGAACCTCCAGAAAATACTTCTTTCGCGCGAGCTTCAAAGCGCTCCGCGCGTCATCGTCGCATCCCAGCCAACGCGCGGACTCGACATCGGCGCGATTCAGTTCATTCATTCGCGGCTTTTCGAGGAACGCGCCCGCGGGGTCGCCATCGTCATCGTGTCCGACGACCTCGACGAGCTCCTCGACCTTTCGGACCGCGTCGCCGTCATTTCCGGCGGTAAAATCGTGGGCGAGCAGTCCCGCGAAAATTTCGACCGCAACCGCATCGGGCTGTGGATGAGCGGGGTGGCGTCATGATCCGTCTCTCCCTCGAAAAGCGCGCGCCCCTGCCGCGCTGGCAATCCATGCTCCTCCCGTTATGGGCGATCCTCATAACGCTCGCGCTCTCCGGGGCTCTGCTCGCCCTTTCCGGGGCGAATCCCCTCGTAGCGATCGGCCAGATTTTTTTCGGTTCGCTCGGTTCGCGCTTTAATTTTCTCGAGACCTGCACCGGTAGCGTGCCGCTCGTGTTTACCGGCCTCGCGGTCTCCTTCGCCTTTCGCGCGAAGTTTTGGAACATCGGCGCTGAGGGCCAGCTCCTCGCCGGGGCGTCGGCCGCAACCGCGCTCGCGCTCGCCCTTCCCTCGGGCATTCCCGGATTAATCGGCGTGCCGCTCGTCGTTCTCGCGGGCTTCGTCGCCGGCGGCCTATTCGCCCTCATACCGGCGGTGCTCAAGACGAGACTGCGGGTCGACGACGTCGTCTCGACGCTTTTGCTCAATTACCTCATGTATCACTGCATGGGCATCCTCCTTTTCGGGCCGCTTCAGATGCAGGGCTCAAGCTGGCCGGTGAGCGCCAACCTCGGGGACGGCCTTTCTCTCGCGGTCCTCGTGCCGCGCAGTAGGCTTCACGCGGGAATTATCCTCGCGCTCGCCTCCGTCGCGATTATCTGGTTCATTCAGAGCAAGACGCGGCTCGGATACGAGACCATCGCTGTCGGGACGAACGATCGCGCCGCCGTCTTCGGGGGCATCAACGCGAAGCGAATCGTCATCGTGACGGCGTTGATCTCGGGAGGGCTCGCGGGCCTCGCCGGCACTTGCGAAGTCCTCGGGGTTCAGCATCGCCTCCTCATGGAAATATCGCCGGGGTACGGGTACACGGGCGTCGTCGTCGCGATGCTCTCCCGGCTGCACCCGCTCGGCGTTCTCGCGAGCGCGTTTTTCTTCAGCGCGGTCGGCTCCGGCGCCGCGACTATGAGCCGCGTCTGCCACGTACCGGCGTACATTTCCCAGGTAATGCAGGGGCTGAGCCTCCTAACGATGCTCGTCCTCCTTCTCTTCACCGATTACAGACTCACCGTCAGGAGGCATCCATGAGCGCGTCCCTTTTCGCAGTGTTCCTCATCGGCCTCATCGGGGCGGCGATCAGGATGGCGACGCCGATCCTGATCGGCTCGATGGGCGAGATACTCTCCGAAAAATCCGGCGTGCTCAACCTCGGCATCGAGGGCATCATGCTGATGGGTGCCCTCGTCGGCTTTCTTGTCGCGCGCGCGACGGGCTCGCTGTGGCTCGGCGTGGCGATGGCGTGCCTCGTCGGCATGGCGTTCGGCTTTTTGCTCGTCGTCCTTTCCGTGTACCTCGGGTTGAGCCAGCACGTTTCCGGCTTGGGCATCACGATCCTGTGCTCGGGGCTCGCGATGTACGTGTATCGAAGCGTCGTCGGTTCGCCGACCGTCCCGCCGACGGTGACCCCGTTCGCGACCGATCCCGTGCTGGGGCAATACGCGCTTACCTACGTTGCCTTCGCCGCCGTGCCGCTCCTTTCCTTCGTGTTGCGGCGCACGCCGTTCGGCCTTAGCGTCATTTCCGTCGGGGAGAATCCTTTCGCGGCGGACACGGCGGGCGTTCGGGTAAACGCGACGCGCACGGTTTGCGTCGTCGCCGGGGCCGGGCTCATGGGCGTCGCCGGATCGTTCATGACGCTCGCGCACCAGAACATGTTCCTCGCCGAGGTTGTCGGCGGTCGCGGCTGGGTATGCGTCGCGATGGTCATTTTCGGCAATTGGAACCCGTATCTCGCCGCGGTCGGCGCGCTCGGATTCGGTTTCCTCGACGGTCTCCAGCTGCGCCTGCAGATGATGGGCTTGAACGTGCCGTTCCATTTTTTCCTTTTGCTGCCGTATCTTTTGACGCTCATCGCGCTCGTCGCGCTGTCGGGAAAATCAGGCGCGCCGGCCGCGCTCCTCAAGCCGTACCGGCGTGAGGAAAAGCAATAACGAGGGGAGGACTCCGTCATGGACATGATCGTGCGAAACGCCCGCCTACGCGGCGCGGAAGGGCTTTGGGACATTGAGGTCGAGGCGGGGAAAATCGCCGCTCTCGCGGAATCGCAAACCGACGGTCGGAAGAGGCCCAAAGCCGAGGCCGCGAATGAAATCGACGCGGGCGGTAACCTCGTTAGCCCGCCGTTCGTCGATCCCCACGTGCACCTCGACGCGGTGTTCCTCGACGGACGCAACACGTACAATCGCAGCGGGACCCTGCTCGAGGGAATAAAAAATTGGGGCACCGAAAAACTTACGTTGACCGAAGAGGAAATTTACCAGAACGCGCTTCGCGCCGTGCGGTGGTACGTCGCGAACGGGACGCTCAAAATCCGAACGCACGTCGACACGACGCTCGAGTCGCTCATCAACGTGCGGGCCCTGACCAAGCTTCGCGACGACGTGAAGGATACCGTTGATATCCAGATCGTCGCCTTCCCGCAGGACGGCATTTTCACCGCGGAGCCCTTCGCCGAGCTTATGGAACGCTCGCTGAAAATGGGCTGCGACGTCGTCGGCGGAATCCCCCACAACGAGCTGACACGCGAGGACGGCGTCAAGGACGTCGAATACGCCTTCGAGCTCGCGGAAAAATACGGATGCCTCGTCGACATCCATTGCGACGAGACGGGCGACGCGCAGTCGCGCTTCGTCGAGACGATGGCGAGGGAAACGATACGCCGCGGCATGCAGGGCCGCGTTACCGCGAGCCACACGACCGCGATGCACAACTACGACAACGACTACGCGTTCAAGCTCATCGGCATACTCGCGCGCGCAGACATGCAGATGGTCACGAACCCCTTCGACAATTCCGTGCTTCAAAATCGGAACGACGGCTACCCGCGCCGCCGCGGCCACACGCGCGCCGACGAGCTTCTCGCGCGCGGCGTGAACGTCTGCATCGGGCACGACTCCATCATGGACCCGTGGTACCCGATGGGGAAGGCGAGCATGCTCGCCGCCGCGAACCTGTTCATGCACTACGGGCATTTCAGCGGCCACGACCAGATACCCGTCCTGTTCGACATGATAACCGGGAACTCTGCCCGCGCCCTTCGCGCCCAGGATTCCTACGGTATCGGGGTCGGCAAGCCGGCGGACTTCGTCGTTCTGGACGCGAAGGACGAATACGACGCGATCAGGCTCGAGAGCGAATGCCTCTTCGTCGTGCGGGGAGGCCGCGTCGTCTCGCGCGCTGAGCCGGCCGTTCGGCGCGTGACTCTCGCGGGACGCGAAAGCGCCGTGACGTTTAAGTCCGGGGTGAACGGGCGCTAATCCGCGAGCGTCTCGTATGTTTTTGCGAACCGCGCGTCGCTGTCGGCGAACACCTCGATAACGTCAGGGTCGAACTGAGTCCCCGAAGAGTCGCAGAGGTAGCGCACGGTTTTTTGATGGTCCCATCCAACCTTGTACGGCCGGTCGCTGCGCAGCGCGTCGTACACGTCGGCGATCGTCGTGATATGGGCGGCAAGCGGTATTTCCTTGCCGGCGAGCCCGTTCGGGTAGCCCTTGCCGTCGTAGCATTCGTGGTGCGATAGCGTGATTTCGGCCGCCATCTCGAATCCCGGTTTCCCCTTCATGATATTGTAGCCGAGGGAGGCGTGCGTCCGCATGACGGCGAACTCTTCCTCGCTGAGCTTTCTCGGGGCGCGGAGTATCGAGTCGAGGATGCCGACTTTGCCGATATCGTGCAACGGGGAAAAAAGCTCGATGTCCGAGCAGAAATCGTCGGGCATGCCGAGCTCTTTCGCGAGAATTCGTGAAAATATCCCGACCCGGCGCATATGGTTTCCCGTGTCGTCGTCGCGCAGTTCCGCGAGTTCGGCGAGCGTGCGGTACATCGTGACGCGGTTTTGATGCTCCATCTCGCGGGGCGCGGTGATGTCTGAAGGCATCCCGATGTACGCCGTAACGCGTCCGTGGTCGTCCACGATCGAATTCGCCGTGAGATGCAGCCACACGAACTCCCCGCTTTTTTTCCGGTTTATGACGACTCCTTTCCATGAGACGGGTCGGCCCGCCTTTACGTTTCCCCAGAGTTCCTCGAAGTGTTCGTTGATTTCTTCGGCCGTATAGCCTAAATGCTCGTACGACGAGCGGTCGGGGTTCAGCTCGTTTATGGGATGCCCGATCAGTTCTTCCCGATCGTATCCGACAAGCCGCGTGAACGCGTCGTTCATGTCGTTGATGCGGCCCTGGCCGTCCATGAACACGACCGGTTGCGAAATCGATTGAAAGGCGGCCTGGTATCGCTCCAGGTTATTGAAGAGTCTCGTCCTTTCCGTGACGTCTCGGCAGACGATCATATACTGCTTTTCCGGAAGCGCGACGCCGTCGCAAACGACGTGGATTCTTTCCCCGCCGTTGCGGATAATCGAAATTCGCTCAGACCTCTTTCCCCGCACGCGCAGGTCGCGGAAGGCGCTCGTCGCCTTTTCCCATTCTTCTTCCGGAACGATGCCCGCGAGCGTGATCGCGGCGAGCTGATTTTGGTCGTAACCGAGAAGTTTCCGCGCCGACGGATTCATGATTTGGGCATGGATGTTTTCGTCGGTGATGAATACCGCCTCGGGCGAATGCTCGATATACCGTCGGTTTCGCTCTTCGCGGTTCAGCAAATTTTGTATCGCCCTATCGCGGTCGGTGACGTCGTGAAGAAGCGCGCAGCAGTGGTCGGTATCCGGCTGGACGATTCTCAGCGAGAACCACCGATCGAGCGCCGAGGAATGGTGCTCAGTCTCCGCGTCGGCGGCCCCTTCGGAACCTTTGCGCAAATAGGAAAGAAAGAGCCTCGTCTTGGCGTCGACCCGGTCGGATAATTCGGCGGCGGTTCTACCGAGAATAGTTTCAAGGTCGAGCCCGAGAACTTTAGCGAAGTCGGGGCTGATCTCGATAAAGCGCACGTCCTTCGAGGTTTCGTTCGGAGTCCTTATGATCTCGCAGTAGGCGTATTGCACGGCCGCGCGTTGAAGAATGGCGGCCCAAGGAATTTCGTTCATACTCGATGAGAATAACATAATTCCGCGATTTGCGTTACTGTCCCGCGCGCGGAAGTTACTTTGTAAATATGGCTCGGTCTTGACGGCGATGCGTCCCCGTCTATACTTAAAACGATGTTTCTCGTGAGGAGCCTGGATGTATGATGGGCGATGAAAGCAAAAATGATGGATGCGAATTACTGTCAGTAAAATATAAATTACTATTCGACAACGCTCGCGACATGATTTTATTCGTGGACGTAAACGGCCGCATTCTCGACGCGAACCATTCCGCTATCGAAACGTACGGCTACACGCACGAAGAGTTGACGCGCATGCGCGTCTTCGATTTACGCTTGAGCGATCCCGGGGAATTGGTGCTTTCTCAAATGAGGGCGGCGGCGCAGGGCGGTATCGTGTTCGAGACGACGCACCGCACGAAAGACGGCAGGCTCATACCCGTGGAGGTAAGTTCGTCGGGAACCCGTTTTGACGGTCAGCCCGTTCTCGTGAGCATCATTCGGGATATTTCGGCGAAGAAAGACGCCCTCGAGAAAATTCACCGGCTGGCGTATTACGATGATTTAACCGGGATTCCGAATCGAAAGAGCTTTCGCGACGCGCTGACTGCGCGTATCGCGTCGCGGCCCGAAAAATTCGCTCTTTTTTTAATTGATCTCGACCACTTCAAATCGGTGAACGATCGATTTAGCCATAGCGTGGGAGACTCGTTTCTCGTCGAGATCGCCCACGCTATGGAAAAGAGCTTGCCTGAATGCGGATCGCTGTACCGTCTCGGGGGAGACGAGTTTACGGTGATTCTTGACGATACCTGCCGCGGGGACGCGTGCTCGGCGGCGGCGCTCCTGAACGAGCATTGCCACGGAACGTTCGATATTGACGGAAATTCGATCGACGCGTCGCTCAGCGTCGGCGGAAGCCTGTATCCGGAGCACGACGAGACGGAAAGCGGTTTGCTGAAAAAAGCCGATATCGCGCTCTATCGCGTCAAAGAGGCGGGCCGGAACGGTTTCGCCCTGTATGCCTAAAACCGCCCGAGGCCGCGGAATCGCCTATTGCCGGTCGTATTTCTCGATTTCGTCGTTAACGTGCTCGAGCTTCACGCCCGCCTTCGCGAAAAGCTCCACGGTGTCCGCAGCGTCGTGATAGCGCCGCTCGGCGACCACGCGCGCGATGCCGCAGTTGATGATGAGCATGGCGCAGGTTCTGCACGGCGTCATCCGGCAATACAGGGTCGCGCCGTCGATCGCGATGCCGCGCCGCGCGGCCTGGCAAATCGCGTTTTGCTCGGCGTGGACCGTTCTCACGCAGTGCTGGGTAATCGTCCCGTCCTCGTGCATCACTTTCCGAAACTGATGGCCGACCTCGTCGCAGTGGGGGAGTCCCATGGGGCTGCCGACGTAGCCGGTGACCAATATTTGGTTGTCCCGCGCGATGACGCAGCCCGACCGCCCCCGGTCGCAGGTGGCGCGCTTAGCGATCGCCCGGCATACTTCCATGAAATACTCGTCCCAACTCGGCCGCACGTAGGCCCGTTTCGCGTCTCCGTCCATCGTTCAAATCTCCTCGCCTAAACGGATTATACCATAGATCCCCTGTCCCGACTCCGCATGTTTGACTTTTAGGCCCGTTTTGAGGATATTAAAACCATGCCAGAACAAACCATTGTGCCAATCGAGCAACTGTTACCGAACAAACTCTTCATGATCCCCCTGACGGGGCGGCCGATATTTCCCGGCATATTCACGCCGGTGATGATCAACAACCCCGAGGACGTCAAAGTCATCGACGAGGCGTATTCGGGCGACGGGTTCATCGGCATCAGCATGGTAAAGAACGACGTCGAGCAGCAGACGGTTTCCGACCTCCACGAGGTCGGCTCGGTCGCCCGCATCATCAAGAAAATAAACCTTCCGGACGGGGGCGTAAATATTTTCGTCTCGACGGTAAAGCGTTTCCGCGTCCGAAAAGTGGTGAGCGAGCGCGTCCCGATGGTAGCCATCGTCGACTATCTCGACGACGAGGAAGATGCGACGTTCGAGGTGAAGGCGCTCACGCGCGCCCTCATCGGCGAGATGAAGGAAATATCCGAGAACAACCCGCTTTTTTCCGAGGAAATGCGCCTCAACATGATCAATATCGATCACCCGGGCAAAATCGCGGATTTTATCGCGAGCATCCTCAATATCGACAAGGCGGATCAGCAACGTATCCTCGAGATGCAAAACGTGCGCCAGCGCATGGAGCAGGTCCTCGTCTTCATCAAGAAAGAGCAGGAACTGCTCAAGGTGCAAAAGAAAATTCAGGGCGAGATAAACTCGCGCATCGAGAAAAACCAGCGCGATTATTTCCTCCGCGAGGAGCTCAAGACCATTAAGGAAGAGCTCGGCATGACGACCGACGCCAAGAGTTCCGATTACCAGAAGTTTAAGGAAAAGCTCGACGCGTTTAAGTTCGAGGGCGAGATTAAGGAAGCCGTGGACGGCGAATTGGAAAAGTTCGCGCTCATGGACACGAATTCCGGCGAGTACATCGTCACCCGAAATTACCTTGAATCGATCGTGAACCTTCCGTGGGGCGAGCCCGCTCCGGAAACGTGGGAACTCACCGACGCGCGAAAAATTCTCGACGGCGATCACTATGGCCTCGAGGACGTGAAAAAGCGCGTTATCGAGTATCTCGCGGTGCGTAAGCTGAAAAAAGACACGAAGGGCTCCATCCTGCTCCTCGTCGGCCCGCCCGGCGTCGGTAAGACGAGCGTCGGGCACTCGATCGCGCGCGCGATGGGAAAGCCGTTTTTCCGCTTTTCCGTTGGCGGTATGCGCGACGAGGCCGAGATCAAGGGACACCGCCGTACCTACATCGGCGCCATGCCCGGCAAGATCATCCAGGGGCTCAAAATCGTCAAGAGCAAGGCGCCGGTATTCATGATCGACGAGGTCGACAAGATGGGCCAAAGCTATCAGGGCGACCCGTCGAGCGCGCTTCTTGAGGTGCTCGACCCCGAGCAGAACGTCTCGTTCCGGGATCATTATCTCGATTTGCCCTTCGATCTCTCGAACATTCTTTTCATTTTGACGGCGAATACGCTCGACTCGATTCCCGGGCCCCTGCTCGACCGCGCCGAGGTTATCCAGCTTTCCGGCTACATCGACACCGAAAAGCTCGAGATCGCGAAGAAATACCTCATTCCCCGCAGCCTGGACAAGAGCGGACTGAAAAAGCGCCAGGTGAAATACTCGAACGAATCGCTGCTATTTATCGCGAACGGCTACGCGCGCGAGGCGGGCGTCCGCAATTTCGAGAAGAACCTCGATAAAATTCACCGGAAGTTCGCGACCGAGATCGTGTTTGGGGAAAAACCCGCCGACGCACGGTTCGTGCCCGACTCCGCGCTGATCGAAAAATTTCTCGGAAAGCCCCTATTCCGCGAGGACGCGGGGAAAAAAGCGGATCGGCCCGGAACGGCGGTCGGTCTCGCGTGGACGAGCATGGGCGGCGATACCCTCATCATCGAGGCGATATCGAATCCCGGCAAAGAGGGTTTCAGCATGACCGGCCAGATGGGCGACGTGATGAAAGAGTCCGCGTCGATCGCGTGGTCGTGGGTAAAGCATTACCTCACGGAAAACGGCGTCGTCGAGCCGTCGTGGTACGAAAATCGTCTCGTGCACCTGCATATACCGGAAGGAGCGACGCCGAAGGATGGGCCTTCCGCCGGCATCACCATGGCGACGGCGTTCCTCTCGCTCATCATGAACCGTTCCATTCCGCCGAAGCTCGCCATGACGGGAGAGCTTTCGCTTACCGGCCAGGTTTTGCCCATCGGCGGGCTGAAGGAAAAAACGATCGCGGCGCGCAGGAACGGCATTAAGGACATCATCATTCCGGCTCAAAACGTGCGCGACCTGGACGATATACCCGAACACGTGCGAAAGGGAATTTCATTCCATCCGGTCTCCCGCATGGAAGAGGTGATCGAGATCGTATTCCCCGGAAAGCGCGGCCCGACCCCGAAAAAGGCGGATGCGGCGAAAACGAACGAATCCGCGAAAGATCCCAAAGCCGGGAAGTTTCCGCGCGCGGGGGCGAAAAAGGCCGAGAAATCCGAGAAGCTCGCGCGCGAGAAAATCCCCGCGAAGGATACCGCGACCGAGACGAAAAGCCGTCGAGGTCGGCCCAAAAAAGCGGTCGAATCGGGAACCGCGGTTGGCGAAAAACCGGCGAAACGCCGGGGCCGTCCCGCGAAGAAAATTTAATTTACGGAGCCACTTTCAAAACTCTGGAAGTTTTGAAAGTGGCTCGATGGACGTTTCGTTCACTTGAATGAGGGGCGGTTCGGCGCGCGGCGCGGGATCGCCCCTTTTTCGCTATTCGGTCGTCAATATTTCGAATCGGCTGGTCGCCCGGTTTCCTTTCGTGTCGGTCACGGTCAATACGTGCCGTCCCGGCCCCGGTCGCGCGGTCAGTTGATGATACGCCTTCGTTTGTCCGAGATACTCCCCGTCGATATCCCAATACAGCGTTTCGCCCGGCACGCGATGGCGCGCTTCCAAAATCGTTTCGCCTGGCGTGCCGTCGATCATGATGGGAATGTAGATGCGAGCGCCCGGTTCCGGGAATGCGATCGCCACGTCATCTGAGGCGCTCGCGCCCGCCGATCCGGGAAGCCAGGGCGGAAGCGAACGATAGTACGGGGATCGCAGTCGGTACCAATATTCGAACACCGGCGGGAGCACGAACCTTCGCTCAATGAGGGGCATGCTTCCCGACCATGTTCCCGTTAAGTCGTTCGCGGTTGCGCGATAGCGGCCGTCGGGCGTGAGCGAAACCGTCCTGCACCAGGGACAGACGGGACTCGCGGCCGCGTTTTTCGGTTTCCATTCTTTTTTCGCGCGCGCGCAATCGGGCCCCGCGAGAAAGCCCGAGTCTGCGCACACGGTGACTTCGGTCAGTTCCGATTCAGGCCGCGCGATCCAGCCGGTTTTCGGCAATAAATCGAATACGTCGAAAAGAATCGGCGCTGCTGTCGTCGCGCTTTTCAGTTCCGGCCGACCTTCGCCCGTGGCGTTGCCGACCCAGACGCCGACGGTGTAGCGAGGCGTTGTGCCTATGGCCCATGCGTCGCGGTTGCCGTAGCTCGTGCCGGTTTTCCACGCGATTTTCCTCGTTTCGGCGTACGATTGCCACAGCGCTTCGTCCTCCGGCCGCGCGCCGCGGACCAAAGCCTCAAGCGTAAGCCATGCCGCGCCGATCGAGTACGGTTCCGCGTCATCGCCGCGCGAGGCGCGTTTCATGAGCCGCGCGTACGCGTGCACGGCGTCGTCCATGGTGATTTCGCCGCCGCCGAGTATGAGCGGGAGTCCGTATTCGTCCGCCGTTCTGTCAAGAGTCGAGAATCCCGAGGCGCGTAAAATTTCCCGAAACGCGGCGACGCCGTAATCGCGAAGTTCCCGCACCGCCGGTACGTTCAACGACCGCGAGAGCGCCTCGTCGGCGGGCACGACGCCGCGATAGGTCGGCACGTTATTCTCCGGTTTATAGCTTCCGATGCGCGTCGGCACGTCGGGGACGAGCTGTTGCGGGAGCATGAGCCCGCCGTCGATGGACGCCGCGTAGAGGAACGGCTTGAGTAGGCTTCCGGAGCTTCGCCGCGCGGTGACGATGTCCACGTTTGAGCCTTCGTTATTCTTCCGATCGAGACCGGTGTTCCCGACGTACGCGAGCGGCTCTCCCGTCTCGGTGTCGATGACGAGGCATGCCGCGTTTCTGATGCCGCTGGCCTCGAGCCGGTCGGACCATCGCTCGAGCAGGGCAGTCGTAGAGACCTGTAATTTACGGTCGATGAAAGTTGTCTGCCTGCCGGTCCTTTTGAGGCGCTCAAGATAATGGGGCGCGAGCCTCGGCAGCGGATAGGGCTCCGCCGGCAGAGGTTCGGCGAGCGCGAGCTCAAGCGTTTCCTCGTCGAGGGCTCCTTGTGCGCGCAATGTCCGCAATAACCGATTTCTCTTTTCGAGGAGGACGTCGCGGTTCGCGCCCGGATGCACGAGCGCCGGCTGATTGGGAAGCACGGCGAGCGTCGCCGTCTCCGCCCAGGTAAGCGAGTCGGCCGGCAGGTTATAATATCTCCACGCCGCTGCTTCGAGACCGACGACGTTCCCCCCGAACGGCGCGTTAGCGGCGTACTGCTCCAGTATTTGGCGTTTCGTTCGCGCGAGCTCGAGGATAAGCGCAAGGAAAATTTCCCGGATTTTTTCCGCGACGGTTCTTGGTGGGTTCGCGCGCGCGAGCCGAACCGTTTGCATGGTCAGCGTCGATCCGCCCGAAACGATTTTTCCCGCGCGCAGGTTTTGCGCCGTCGCGCGGAGTATGGACCCGAGATTAACGCCGGGACTCGTCCAAAAGGCCCGATCCTCGAAGGCGACTATGGCTCGCTCGAACTTTTCCGGTACCGGCTTCGCCGCGAGCCTCCACTGGCCGTCGTCGGCTACCTTCGCCCCGAGCAGGATACCTCGGCGATCGTAAATCGCGAATGAGACCGGCCCGGTAAAGGTAGGCACGAGGGCGCCGAACGCGGCTAAGGCCAGCGACGCGACGGCGAACGAAAAGAGAAGGCCCCGAACGGGGTTCGGGGCCCAATGCGCGCGGTCTCGCGAGATCATCGGCCTGACGATCTTGCGTTCGATCTCGGATCGATAACCGTTTTCGCGACTGTCCTGCCGGGAACGATCGCCTGTATCGTCTCGTCGTACATGGCCTCCGCGTGGATCGCCGGCACAATATAGGTCCCGTTGTACGCTGCCGTCGCGTAGAACTCAAACGTCTTGGATTCGTCGAAGCCGAGATCGAAATAGCTGACGATGCGGTCGTCGCGGAAGTCCTGCCGCTCGTTCGCGCTCGACGGTTTTATGGTTTCCTCTTCATCGTCATCCTCGTAGCCGTCGTTCGCCTCCGACGCGTCGGTCTCATCGTCGGAACCGACTCTCGCGTTGCCGAATTCCCAGCACGTCGGCACGGGCACCGTCAGCGCGATATTCTGAATGCCGCGGGATCCCGAGTTCCGCACGCTTACGCGCATCGAGAACGAGTCGCCGAACGCGATGTTTTCGGGGGAAATTTGGTCGCCGCTCGCGTCGTAATACGTGACGTCGAGGCTGAGCCCGCGCTCTATCGGCGCCTCGGTTCCCGCGGGAAGCATGCCGCGCGTGACGATTTTACCATACAGCGTTTTCGATCCGTCGTTGGCGACGGCGAATGGCTGCCGGTTTCCGTCCGTCGTCGAGAGCTCTCGCGTAATCGCTTTCGAGGCGATGTCGCCGCTTAATTTTTCGCGATCGGTCTCGAGCGTCCACGCGGCGCGTTTCGCGTCGGCGTCGCGGTAGTACGGCGCGAGCGCGAGGATCATCCAAGAGGTTTCCTGCGTCGAGTACCAGGAATCGGAGGAAAACCTTTCGACGAGTTTGGGCACGATTTCGTCGGCTTTGCGCGTATCGCCGAGATCGGTGAGCATGCGCAGTATAACCGCGTCGTCCCGGTTGTTAGAGCCGAACGTGTTGCCGGTTTCCCGATACTCTTCCGTTTGAAGCGGCAGCCGCGCGGTAAGGTTAACCGCCGTCTGTCGGTGTCCCGCCAGCGCGTACGCGTCCGCGAGGAACCATCGGGCCGCGTTCGGCATGCCCGTCTCGACGGAAAGCCGGTTCATAGATCCGATATCGGCGTCGCCGGCGAGCGCGAGCGTGTACAGTCGGTACGCTTGCGAGGTTTCGTCATTGTCGCCGGTTTTAAGCCACGACTGCGCCGCTTTCTTTTGAAACGCGAGCCACGAGTCGTACGTCGCGGATTCGACCGCGTAGCCGGCCTTCTTCGCCTCGACCATGAAATGGCCCGCGTAGTTCGTTCCCCAGAAGCTTTCGTTTTTTCCGCCGGTCCAGTACGCGAAGCCGCCCGTAGTCGTTTGATAATCGGCGAGCCGGCTTAAGGCGGAAATGACGTTTTTCTTTATCGTCTCGTTTTGCGCGGGCGTCGTTTCCGTGAGGTCGCGGAGATAGAGCTGCGGGAACGCGCCCGACGTGATCTGCTCGATGCAGCCGTGCGGATAGGCGATAAGATATTCCATGCGAGATTGAATGTCGAGAACCGGGAGCGTCCCGAGCTCGACCGACATCGTCTTCGTGCCGTTTTCCCCGGGACTGTCGGCGAATCCGCGGTAGGTCTCGCCCGGCTTCACGATAAATTTTTCCGCTGCGACGTTCGGCGTGCCGCGGGAGAATACGCCGATTTCGACTGATGTTTCGGCCTTCGTTCCCGTTGCGTCGTCGGGAACCGCGGACGCGGCAACATGGGCCGTGCAGGCGCGATCCGTCGAGAGACTCATCGTCAGCGTCTTTTCGCCGTTTGCGGGAACCCGCGCTTTTATGGTCTGCCGATGGGGGATGAGCTCGTCGGACTCGAGCGTAAAGGCGACGACCCGATCCGCGTCTTTTCCGTTAAACACCGTTATCGGCACGTCGATGGACTCGCGAACCCCGAGCGTCCTCGGCAGGGTCGGCTGCACCATAAGGTCGGCTTTGACCGGAACCGTTCGCTCGGCCACGCCGTAGGCGCCGTCCTTTCCGGCGACGACCATCGCGCGCACCGCGCCGACGTACTGCGGCATCTCGAACTCGACGTTCCCCGTTTCGTTCGCGGCCAGCCGATACGGTCCGAAAACCTTGACGACGGGCTTGAACCGCTCGGCGTCCTTTTTCCCGCCGTTCAGCAGTTCTTCGGATCCTCCGATCGAAAGGATCGTCTCGAGTTTACCCCCGAAGGCGCTCATCACGTAGCGATAGATATCCCATGAGGGAAGTCGGGATGCTTCCTTTTTATAAAACTCGGTCCAGGGATCCGCGGCGGTAAAACGGGTGAGCCCGAGCAGGCCCTCGTCGACGATCGCGATCGTGTAGGTCATCGGCCTTCCGTCCCGTTCCTTCACGGTCAGTCTCGCGGTTTTTTTCGGTTCGAACGTATCGCTTGACGCAATTTCGGGATGGAGACGGGTGTTCGGGTCCTCCACCATGATCGGGATGACGCCGTACAGCCGGATCGGTAAGTCGTTCGCGGTTTGCAAATGTTTTTGCAGCAGCGTAACGTGCACGTATACGTTCGGGGCCATGTCGCCCGTGAGCGGCAATCGGTATACGCTCGTGCCGTTCGTCGTCTCCATCCAATCCTGGCGGACGATCATTCCGTCTTTCTCGACGGTGACGAGCGCGCGCGCGTTCGATCCGGAGGGAAAGGTGATTACGGCCGTTTCGCCGGTTTTATACGCGTCTTTATCCTTGCTTAGCGTCAGCATGGCTGCGCTTCCCGTGCCCGCTTCTTGCCCGCGGCCCGCCCATCCGGGCCAATCGATGTATACCACTTTCGCGGCGCGATGGCCGCCGGTACCGTCTTCGGCGACGATGAGATAGCGGCCCCATTCGGGGTAGTCAACCTGGAAGTCCCACGTGCCGCGGCCTTTTTTCACGGTGACGGTACCGGTTGCGATGCGATTCGCCGATTGCCCGGAGACGTACGTCGCGTCGGTCAGCGCGTCTTTTTCCCACCACCAGCGCCATTCGAGTTTATACAGCGACACGGAAACGGGCACCGATTGCGCTATGGGTTTCCCTTCGGGATCGACGAGCGCGATGTCCACGCGGTGTTTTGTCCCGGTGACGAGCATGCCGCGCGCGGCGTCGCCTTTTGGGGCTTTGATGCCGACGTAGCGGTCATAGGGAGAATAATCGTAGCGGACCTGCTGAACGGAGAACATTCCCGACGGTTCGAAAATGCGGGTTTCGAGCTGGGCCCTCAATTTTCCGGGAAGATTCTCGCCGGCGCTTAAATCAAGATTGAACTTCGCGGTCGAGTCGCCGTCGAGCGCGCCTTCCCACACGGTTTGTCTCTCCGACTCGACGGAACGATCCGGATCGGTGAAAACGTAGTCGGGGTAATCGGCGAAGCTCGTCGTCCCGGGATAGAAAATGACGGAAACGTCGGCTTTCAGTCCCGCAGCCTTGGCTCCGTGGAGCCAGGCGCCTTTGAGGGTGAACGCGTTGCTTCGCGCGACGAGATAGCTTTTCGGCGTCGTTAGGTCGATCGATAGTCGGTTCGGCACGATCGCCTCGATTCTCAGCCGCATCGTCCAGGTTTGGCCTCCCGCCTTCACGCGCGCGACCCATGAGCCGGTCGGCGCGTTCGCGTTCGTTCCCGTGTCGATGCGGTAAAAACCGTCGACTGAGTCGGCGATTACCGCGCTTTTCGTCAGCCTTCCCTGCGGATCCTCAAGTTCGAAGGTTATGGGAAAGGAAGCGGGCAGTTTTTTCTGTAAGTCTTGCAGCACGAACGTGAGGTGTATGTCGTCGCCCGGGCGCCATACGCCGCGCTCTCCGTAGATGAATCCCTTAACGCCTTTGTCGGGTTTTTCGCCGTCGACGGCGAAGTGGCTCACGCTGAGCGCCATGCCGCTGTCGATGCGGAGATAGGACGTCTGTCCGTCTCTCGACGCCGTCATGAAGTACGCCTCGCGCGCGGGCTTGATAGTCGTCATGCCTCGTTCGTCGGTTTTCGTTCTTGAAAGCTCTTTTTGGGCGTATGAGTAGAGAACGACGTCGGCGTCCCGTACGGGATCGGTCGAGACAAGATCTGAAACCGCGACATGCCACGTTCCCTCGGCGTCGAGCTTGGCCATGACGCCGAGATTGGACACGAGCACGTTTTTGTGGATCAAGACGTCCTCGTTATAGTCCGGAAGGTAATAGGCGGGATGGCAGGGATCGTCGCGGTACTGCCAGTACGTTCGGCGGATTTTATAGTCGGGACGGTATTCGTCCCAATAGCTGTACTCGTTTTTCTTGTCGAGCGTAATTTCGTCCGACGGCATCGGCAAATCCGAGAAATCCTGATGATCCGCGCGGCATTCGTACATGACGTGCCGTTTGCGGAACGTCACGCGGAGGTTGAACATTCCGCCCGGATATTTTTTTACCAGCTCCGTCAGGTCAAGCCCGCGGGCGACCCAGCGGTTTTTCATGCTGTCGTCCCACGAGAAATCGAACGCGTCGCTCCAGACCGGCTCGCCGACCCGGTTCAGCTGGTACTGCTCGTCAAGCTCGTTTTCCTGGAGATATTGGAGGATGTTGTCGCCGTAGATGACATAGGCCTCGACGATGAGTCCGCGGAGGTTCTTCGTCTTTACCGGAACGGTGACGCCGGATGACGTCGGCAAAATAACGCCGTCGTCGGCGAACTTTACCGCGGGCAATTCCCAATCGGCACGCGTCAGCGCTGAGGCGCCTTTCGCGAGAATTTTTCCCTCGGCGCTCTTAATGCCCTCCCGGACGGTTATGTTTCCGTCTCCGCCCCAACCGTCGGCGTTATACAGTCGCACGACGTTTCGGTCAACCGAAAAGCGGACGTTCACCGCCTGCGCCGGAGAGGTGACAAAACCGCGCAGGTCTTGCTTGTCGTCGATCGCGTCGGAAAAACGGACTTCAACGCAGGATGGGTCGGTTGCCGCGATTTCAAGCACCGAAAATTCATCAGCCTGGGGGACGATCCAGGTTTTCTCCCAATCGCCTTGAGCCGAAAGCGCTGACGCGTCAACCGTGACGCGAAGGTACTGAGCGGCGTCTTGGCGAGCGATATTGCGCACGGTAAAGCGGTGCGCGTCGGCGAGGCCGCTTTCATCCCACTCGATCGGCAACGCGCGCGAAGTTCCCGGCGCTTGGGCCGACCCTTGCGGGCTGAGCTTTGCCATGAGCGCCTTCTTTGCCGCGTCGGTTGAGACGGGTATGTCGGTGACGAGATTTCCGGTAAAGGTAAACGACGAACCCGCGCCGTCGGCGTACAACCCGTCGGGCACGACCTCGAAAGAGGGGTCCCGCGCCGTAAAATCGGCCGTGAATCCGGATTCGCCCGCCTTGGCGCCGCGCAGGACTCCGGTATCGACGGTCAGTCGGAAGGATTTTCCCCCGGCATACGGCATTGTCGGCGTGAAACGGATCGTTCGCTCGTCGAGCGATTCCCAATTTCCCGAGGGGGCCGACGAGAGTCGGACGGCTCCGACGAGGTTTTCGGGCTTGGCGATGGGATCCTTGAACCGCACGACGATTGGATCGAGTCTTCCAATAGTGCTCGGCGTGATTTGATCAACGCTTGAAAACGTCGAAACGGCGAACTGCGCGCGGAACGGCGCGCATGACGTCAATATAGCGGCGGCTGTCGCGAGGAAAAGAATGCGGATGTGGGCTTGCATGCCCGTAAACATAGCATGCCCACGACCTAAAAACAAATACTTCTATTCTCTAACCCTTTACCGCCCCGGCGATAAAGCTTTTCTGCACTTGGCCGCTCATCGCGAGGTATATCGCGAGCGTCGGGATGGTCGCGATGACGAGCGCCGCGCCGATCGGGCCCCAATCGGTTTGGTACTGGCCGTACATCGACTGGATTCCGGCGGTAAGCGTCCTGAGCGCGTCCTTGCTGACGAACACTTGCGCGAATAAAAGCTCGTTCCACGACTGCAGAAAGGTGAAAATCGATACGGTGACGATGGCCGGCATCAGCATGGGCGCGACGACGCGGACGAATATGCCGTAGATCGTGCACCCGTCGATGCACGCGGCTTCCTCGAGCTCCCGCGGGATGGAATCGATGAACCCCGAGACGATCATGATGGCCATCGGGATGCCGAACGCCACGTACGGGAGAATGAGCGCCCAGCGCGTGCTCAAAAGGTGCACGCGGCTCATCACGATGAAAAGCGGTAGAAGCGCAGCGTGGATCGGGATCATGAGGCCGAGCATCATGAACACCATCATCGCGCCCCGCCCCCGCCATTTCATGCGGGTGAGCGCGTACGTCGCCATCAGCGCGACGACCACCGTGAGCACGATCGTAAGGCCCGTGACGATGGCGCTGTTCGCGAGATAGACGCCGACCTTGCCGCCGACGAGGGCCTGACCGTAGTTCGCGAAAAGCCATTTGCGCGGAAGGCCGATCACGTTGTCGCCGAATATTTCGGCGTTATCCTTCAGCGAAAACGCCAAGAGCCAATACAGCGGGAAGATATTGACGACCGTCCATAGGACGAGAAACGCCTGCGTTACCGCGGTAGTCGGCGTGATTTTTCCAAGTCGAAGTGCATGTTTCACTTTTCTGCCTCCTATCGTACGCGATCGCGGAACATTCGCTGAATGAATATCGTGAAAATGAGGCACTCAAGCACGATGAAGACGGCGAGCGCGCTTCCTTCCCCGTATTGGTTGCGGAGGAATATCGTCTTGTACATCAGCGTCGCGGGAACTTCGCTCGCGCCGGCGGGACCTCCGTTCGTGAGGACGTACACGAGGTCGAAAATTTTCAGCGACCCGATGAGCGAGAAGGTCACGCAGACGCGGAGCATGGGTCGGATCATCGGTATGGTGATCCTGAACGCGACGAGCGGCCCGGACGCCCCGTCGATTTTCGCCGCCTCGAATATGTCCGGCGAGATGGACCGAATCGCCCCGTACATGAGCAGCATGTGGTAGCCGACGTATTGCCA
>QKAR01000030.1 GCA_003246335.1 Spirochaetales bacterium
AAAAAACGGATTCGCTTAACGCTCGACGCTCCGGCGACGCGCTCGATTATTTTTTGGAATTTTTCGCGGCGAGTTTCGTCGGCGTGTTGATGGAATCGGCGTGGTGTCTCGCGACGACCGGCGCGTTCGAAAGCAGAACCGGCCTTCTGTACGGGATGCTAAACCCGCTCTATGGGCTTGGCGCGGCTCTCATGACGCTCGCGCTTTCGCGGCTCGGGAAACGGCGGGAATTAACCGTTCTTTTGCTCGCCGCGATCATCGGCGGCGCGTTCCAGTTCTTGTGCGGTTTTGCGCAAGAGCGGTTATTCGGCTCGATTTCCTGGGATTACGCGGGCTCGCTGGCGAACGTTGGGGGGCGGACTAATTTGCTGGTCTCCCTGCTGTGGGGCGTATCGGGCCTGCTCTGGGTGCGGGACGCGCGGCCGATCCTTCTCGGGTTCGGGGATCGTCTGCGCGGTCGAGTCGGCAAATCCATTTTCGTGGTTTTGGCCGTCGCGGTAGCGCTCAATTGCGCGGTTTCTGCCCTCGCGGTGCGTCGATGGGCTGATCGGAAGGGCGGCGTTCCCGCGGAAAACGCCGTTACGCGGTTTTTTGACGCGCGGTACGGCGATTCGTTCATGGAAAAAATATACCCGAACATGAAGTTCCGGTGACGCCTTCGCGCCTCCGGAACCCGATTTTCTTCGCGTCAGTCGATGTCGTCGATGTCGTACGGCGTTTCTTGGTACACGAAATAGTTGAGCCAATTCACGAATAACAGGTTCGCGTGGGCCCGCCACGTGTTCCGGGGCGTTTTCGCGGGATCGTCGTCGGGATAATAATTTTTCGGCACCTCGATCTTAAGGCCTTTCGCGACGTCCCGGTTATATTCGCGCGAAAGCGTGTCCGCGTCGTACTCCGCGTGGCCGGAAACGTAGATCGACCTTCCGTCCCTGCTCGCGATGAGAAAGACCCCCGCTTCGTCGGATTCGGCCAAAATCTCCAAGGCTTTCACGCGCTCGACGTCTTCCCGGTGGATCGTGGTATGTCGACTGTGCGGCGCGCGGAACGTCTCGTCGAAGCCGCGCACGAGCTTATGCGTCGGGTTGAGCACGCGATGCTCGAATACGCCGAAAACTTTTTCGTCGAGGCGATGCTTATTGATCCCGTATTCGTGATAGAGCGCGGCCTGCGAGGCCCAGCAAATATGGAGCGTGCTGAAAACGTGCTTGCGGCTCCAGTCCATGATCGCGACGAGTTCTTTCCAGTAATCGACTTCCTCGAACGGGATGTTCTCGACCGGCGCGCCCGTTATGACGAGGCCGTCGAACTTCTGGTCCTTCACGCTCTCGAACGTCCGGTAAAAGGCCTGCATGTACTCCTTGCTCGTGTTCGTCGACTCGTGGCTCGCCATGGTAAGGAGCGTGATCTCGATTTGCAGCGGCGTATTGCCGAGTATTCGCAAGAGTTGCGTTTCCGTCACTTCTTTCGTGGGCATCAGGTTCACGATCGCGATTTTGAGCGGGCGAATGTCCTGCATCATCGCGCGCCGGTCGTCCATCACGAAAATGTTTTCGTTCGTCAGAATTTTCATCGCGGTGAGCTCGGCGGGAATTTTTACGGGCATAGTGAACCTCCATTGGTGAACTGTGGCGCATTTTAGCGGAAAAAAAACCTTCTGTCGATTATGCCGCCCCATGGGCGCTTTACGTGCAGTTTCCGCGCGAATACCTTACAGTTAATATGAGAAGGGTGCGCTCCGGGCGGCGCCGTTGCCGTTTTGGAGATTTCTGGGTTTCTGGGGTAGAGAGGGGAACGGCCATGAAACGAAGAAAAATCCTCACAGGGCTTCTCAGCCCATCGGTCTTTGTCGCATTCGCGTTATTCGGTTTCTCGTGCAGTTTTGGGGATTTGCCGCCTGCGGGCACGGATTCGGCCCTCGCGGGCTTATCACTCAGCATTGGCTCCCTAACCTCCACTGCGGCATCTTCTCGCGCGATAGTGCAGGGCTCCTCAAATTTGTATATCCGCACGATCGGCGGGGCGACGGGCGACGCGGGCCCGCTTTATGGGCCCTATAGCGTATCCGCGGGCAGCGAGTTCAAGACTTTTGATTTGCCGGCGGGATCGTACGATCGCCTTATTTTCCTCTATTCTGGCAAGGATCTCGAAAGCGCCGGGGCGATCTATCCCATTTCCGGGGTGAATTATTCGCTTCGGCAAATTTTGAGCATGGACGACGCCTCGATGATCGAGTTTTACGACGCCGAGGGCGAGACTTCGATTTATTACGCGGCGAAGCAGGCCCTCGGCGACGATTTTGACGGCATGGTTTCTACCGGTGTCGTTCGCGGCGTGACGCTGCGGCGAGGCGCGGTCACGAGCGTTTCTGCGACGTTAATCCCGATCTTGGGTTCCGGGGATTCTTTCGACGTATCGACCGGAGGGATGCTCCCGGCCGCGACGAGTGCGGTACGGCGCTTTTTCGCCGTTTCCGGTCTAACCGCTCCTTCGGGCTCGACCCTTTCTTGCTCTCTTTCGGGGACGGCCCAAATCGGCTCCGTCGCGATGTTTGACGGCGCGGGACGAAAGCTCATGGCACTCTCGAACGTGGGCGCGGTACAAGCGACGTCCTGGTCGTCGACGATGACTGGCTCGAGCGAGATGTATCTCTACATCGAATACTCGGCGACGTCGGCGCTTACCCTTTCGTTCTCCGTTGCCGCAAGCGGCTACACGTTTGATTTCGTGGGCTCCCCAACATATGCGGGGAAATACCTCTACTTCGGCGTGTACGACATGACCGGCGTTTCCGTCTCGACGACCGAGTTCGATCACGCGGGTACGATGGTCGGAGTGGGCATTATCGCGCTGGATTCCTCGGGGTCGGGCTCTTCGCTCGCTTACTCGTATCCGAGCGGTTCCGTTGCGACGATCGCGGCTGGCCATACGTACGAACTTTCGACTTTTATCGACATGAACGGGAACTATACCGCGTACACGACCATTAGCTCGATCACCGCTTCCGCGCTCCAGTACATGATGCCTCACTACGGCGATTATACGTACGATTCGGAAGCGCTGACCGCATCGGGAAACTCTCTTTCCTTGAGTCTTTCCTCTTCGAGTTTGTCGATGTGCGACAATGACGTGTATTTCGTGTCTTCGACGGGCTCAGTCAGCGCGAGCGGCGCGACCCCTGAAACGCCGATTACGCTCGACGCCGCGGTCGCGGCCGGGGGCAGCGGTACATCGGCGCAAATCTTCGTTCTTGACAACGTCTCTCTTTCCACGGCGCTTTCGATTAACCTGGATACGGTCGTGTTTTGCATGAATTCGACGGCGTCGGTGATATCCCTCAGTGACTTGTACTCAGGCTTTACGGTTGCGGCAAACACGTCATTGACCCTGTACAACATCGTCCTCGACGGTTCATCGTACTCTGGCTTAGGCGCGAGCCCAATTACCGTGCTTGCGAACGGAACGGCGGCCTTGGTAGGCGGATCGTCGATACGAAACGTTACGCTGATGGGGGAAATTTCGGGAGGCGCGGTTACCGTCGGCGAAGGAGGCGTTTTCTCGATGGATAGCTCGTCAATAACGAATTGCTCCGCCCCGTACGGGTACGGCGGCGGTGTGTACGTGAGCGGCGGCACCGTTACCCTTACGACGTCGAGCTCGATAACGGGATGCTCAGCAGCACAGGGCGGCGGCGTGTATCTTTATGGCTATACCGGCCCCATTGAATACTTTGGTACGCTTTTTACGGATTTGACATCGACGATATCGGACAATTCAGCTGATTATACCGGCGGCGGCGTATGGTTTGACGGAACGTATGGAGATACGAGCGGAGTCATGGGCCCGGTGATCAATAATACGCCGGATAACATGACTTCGTTGTAGGACGAGAATTTACGGAGGTATGAGCGATGAGGCGAAAATTTACGGTAATTCAGTCGCTTGCGGCGCTTGCGACTTTAAGCTTGGCGATTGTTTCTTGCGGGATCGGTCTTGAGCCGGCAAGCTCGGCGGGAAATACCGAGCTGAGCTTGAGGCTCGGCGGCGCCGCGGCAATGATGTCGCGCTCGGCCGCGGACCGCGCGGTGTTCTCCGGCGACGGCTATATTTACATCCGCTTGGGCGGCGTCGCCTCGGGCGGGCAACGCCTGTATGGCCCCTATTCGGCGACGACGGGCGAAACGTTCTCGACGACGGAAATCCCCGCGGGAACGTATTCTTTTATGGCGATTCTCTACGCGTCGCAAAAAATTGATGGGCTGACATATATGGGAGCCTCTGAGAATACGTATTCCGTTTCCGACGTGTTCCAGGCTGATGACGCGACTTTTTTGACGGCGACGGACGACAATTTTGAGACCGCGTTTGAAGAGGCTACCTGCGGTAAAATCATGTATGGCGTGACCTTAGTGGCCGGAAGAAACAACGCGATAACTGCCGTAATGGATCCGCTGACTGTTTATGTTTGTTCAGCCGATTTTATGTATCAAACCTGGTCTCCCTTGTCTTTGGGGAGTCCATCGTCCGCGACGACGCTAGTACGACGATTCGTTCGAATCGAAGGTATTTCGTCCATGAACGCGGTTATCACGGGCTATGTTCCCAATTTCTATACTCAATTGACCACCTCTTCTTCCAATTTCACGCTGGTTCGTGCGGCTTTTTTCGACGGAAACGGCGTGACTTCGACAGTTGGTTATAGCCCGGGTACCTATGATTATCTGGGTACGGCAATAACGTATGGCAATACGGGAGATGATACAAATTACTTGTATCTTGAGTACTACGCAAGCGCCCCTATTGCGTTCACTCCTTCATTTAGCGATTAATTTTGTAGTTAACCAGGGGGTGGCGGAAAAGCCCGGAGGCTGGCCGTGCAGTATACCTACCGGTCGGTATGCTGCGCGTCAGGCCGAGGACTTTGGAGCCAGGGGGACACGCTTGAGCGATTCATCGGCGCCTGCGCGTTCGGTTCCGGAACCGCGCTTTCGGCTTGTCCCCCTCCTTTTTTTGCGCTAAAATCCTCCCTTATGGAATTTACCCCGGAACAGATTGAGGGCCTCGCGGTGAACGAGGTCGCTATTCTCAAAAAAGTGGCGGACGAGCTGAAAATACAGCCGTCCCAGGTCTCGGCCGTCGTGTCGCTCGTCGCGGAGGGCTGCACGATTCCCTTCATTTCCCGCTACCGCAAGGAACGGCACGGTTCGCTCGACGAGGTGCAGGTGCGCGATTGCGATCACCTTTTCAAAAGCTATCAAAACCTCGAAACGCGGCGCATTGAGATCGTGAAAGGCGTTTTCGCCCTCGGAAAGCTTTCCGACGGGCTTTATGACAATATCATGAAGGCGGCGACGCTGACCGAGCTTGAGGACCTGTGGGCGCCCTTCAAAAAGAAGAAAAAAACCCGCGGCATGCTCGCGATCGAGCGCGGTCTCGAGCCGCTCGCCGACCTTATGGAAAAAGCGTCGCAAGCCGAGGTTGACGCCGCCGCGCCCTCGTACGTGAAAAGCGATGCCGAGAACGCGGAACTTTCCGTCGGTTCCGCCGATGAGGCAAAACAGGGCGCGATGGACATAATCGCCGAGCGCGTCGCCCAGGACCCGGAAAACCGCGCCGACGTGCGCGCGTACTACCTGAAAAGCGGTCAGTTCGTGGTGAAGGGCGTCGGCGACGAAGCCGCCCAGAAAACGAGCGTGTACCAAATGTACTGGGATTACACGGAAGCCCTGAATCAGATTAAGCCGCACCGCGTGCTCGCGATTAACCGCGGCGAACGGGATAAGGCGCTCGACGTGACGATCGACGTGGACGTGGATGCCGCCATCGAGATTCTGGAGCGGAAATACGCGATCAGGAACCCCTATCACCGGGAAGCCGTCGCCGACGGGCTCGTGCGGCTTTTGTCGCCCGCAGTCGTGCGCGAGCTCCGCTCCGACCTTTCCGATCAGGCCGACGACCACGGCATCGGGGTGTTCAGCGAGAACCTCAAGAATCTGTTGATGCAGCAGCCGATCAAGGGTACGCGCATTCTCGGCGTGGACCCCGGCATTCGAACGGGAACGAAGTGCGCCGCGCTCGATTCCACCGGAAAGTATCTCGGCAATTTCGTCATCTATAACCACAAAGTCGCCGAGGCCGAAGCCGCGATTTTGAAGGCAATCAAGGATTATGACGTGCAGCTCGTCGCGATCGGCAACGGTACCGGCACGCGCGAGGTGCAGGAGATCGTCTCCCGCGTCATTTCCGAGCATTGCCCGACGGTTCTGTATACCGTGGTCGACGAGGA
>QKAR01000035.1 GCA_003246335.1 Spirochaetales bacterium
CGCGCCCGATGATCAAATCGAAAAATTTGCGGATCCCCGACGGGGGCGTATTCATCATTTTTACGGAAAATCTATCCGGACGGGCGTTCATGTCGTATCCTTACGGCCTTAGGCGGTCACGCCTTCGCGGCGGTCTTTTTTCTGGTCGACATACACGATATCGTTTTCTTTGTAGGTCTTGAGCACAAAATGGGTTTTCGTGCTTTTAACGCCCGAAAGAGTCGCGAGTTTTTCCGACACGAAGAAGGCGACGTCCTTGAGCGTCTTGCCCTCGATCTCGACCTTGAGGTCATAGCCGCCGGACATAAGATGGAGCGACTTAACCTGGGGAAACCGATAGATCCGCTCGGCGAGCGCGTCGAAACCGTGCTCGCGCTCGGGCGTTACCTGAATCTCGATAACGGCGCGCACGAGATCCTTTTCCTCGGGCACTTTATCCTGATTCACGACGGCGGTGTATTTGAGGATGATTCCATCCCGTTCCATGCCCGCGATAATCGCCTGAACCTCGGCAACCGGTTTTTTCGTCATGGCCGCGATATCGTCGGGCGTCAGCCGCGCGTCGTTTTGCAATAAATCGAGTATTTCCTGCATGCGAATCTCCTCATGTTAGCGGATGGAAACGCGTTGAATATAGCATACCGGACGAGGATGTTTAATAGGCAGACCGCCGGCATGCCATAGAATTTACCGCCGTTTTATGCCATGATACGGGGAAAATATCGATTCGGAGGAACGCAATGAAATCGCCCGTCTATCGTCTTTTCATCGAGAGGAACCAAGGATTCGAAAACGAAGCGAGGCGAACGCTCACGGAGCTTACGAATTTCGTCGGCGTGAAAAAACTGACCGGCCTTCGATATTTCAACCGCTACGATATCGAGGGTATTTCGGCCGACGAGCTCGAGATCGCCTCGAGTCAAATATTTTCCGAACCCCAGGGCGATCGGGTGCACCGAGAGACGTTTCCGCCGAAAGACGGGGAAACCGTACTCGCCATCGAGTATCTTCCCGGCCAATACGACCAGCGCGCCGATTCGCCTCGCCCTATTGCGAAAACCGGGCGACTCGGCAACGCGCCCCGATCCGACGATCGTGCGATGCGCCCGCGTGTACGCGCTTTCGGGTGACCTATCCGCGGATGATCTGGAGCGGGTTCGCCAATATCTCATCAACCCCGTCGACTCGCGAATCGCCGCGGAGGAAAAACCGCAAACGCTCGCGATGGCGGCCGAAAATCCCCCGAACGTGCCGACCGTCGAGGGCTTTCGCGCCTTTGACGGCGGGGCGCTTTCCGCGTTCCGGCGCGACAAGGGACTCGCGATGGACGGCGCGGATCTCGCCTTTTTGCAGCGTTATTTCCAAAAAGAAAACCGCGATCCCACCGAAACCGAAATCCGCGTGCTCGACACCTATTGGTCCGATCACTGCCGGCACACCACGTTCAATACCATCTTGGACTCGATGGAGATTGACGACGGCCCGTACGCGAAAACCTTCAAGGCAGCCCTCGACGCTTATTCGGGAATCCGGGCGGAAATTTACGCTGACCGGGCACAGCCGAAAGCGGACGGCACGATCGAAAAACCCGTTTCGCTGATGGACCTCGCCGTCATCGGCGCCAAGGCGCTCAAAAAACGCGGGTTGCTCGAAGACATCGAGGAATCCGCCGAAATTAACGCCTGTTCCATTTTCATCGACGTCAAAGTTTCCGAGGGGCCGGGAAAGCCGCTCGTTTCGGAGCCGTGGCTCCTCATGTTCAAAAACGAGACGCACAACCATCCGACGGAAATCGAGCCGTTCGGCGGCGCGGCGACCTGCATCGGCGGCGCAATCCGCGACCCGCTCTCCGGCCGCGCCTGGGTATACCAAGCGCTTCGGGTAACCGGCGCCGGAGACCCCACCGTTTCGCTCGCCGATACGCTTCCCGGAAAACTCCCGCAAATAAAGCTCACCCGCGAGGCCGCCGCGGGCTTTAGCGCCTACGGAAACCAGATCGGGCTGACGACCGGGCAAGTGGTCGAGTATTACGATCCCGGGTTTCTCGCCAAACGCATGGAGCTCGGCGCTGTAATCGCCGCGACCCCGGTATCTTCCGTAGTGCGCGAAGAACCGCTTCCCGGCGACGTGATCATCATGCTCGGCGGAGGAACGGGACGAGACGGCATCGGCGGCGCGACCGGCTCCTCTAAGGCGCACACGCAGGAATCCGTGACGACGGCGGGCGCCGAAGTCCAAAAAGGAAACGCCGTCGAGGAGCGAAAAATTCAGCGCCTTTTCCGCGCCCCAAAAGTCACGCGGCTCATTAAGCGTTGCAACGACTTCGGCGCGGGCGGCGTCGCCGTCGCCGTCGGGGAGCTCGCCCCCGGCCTCGACATCAACCTCGACGCCGTCCCCAAAAAATACGAAGGACTCAACGGGACCGAGCTCGCCATTTCCGAATCCCAGGAACGCATGGCCGTCGTCGTCCGCGCGGTCGACGTTGACGCCTTCATCGCGGCGGCGAACGGGGAAAACCTGAACGCCGCCGTCATCGCGACCGTTACCGGAAAAAATAGGCTCGTCATGAAGTGGCGTGGCGCGACCATCGTCGATATCGACCGAGCCTTCCTCGACACGGCGGGCGCGAGCAGAAACGCGGAGGCGCGCATCGCGTCCCCGAGCGGGGTTTGGCGATGGAAAGCGAAGGGCACCTCGTCCGATCAGGCGCTTCAGGACCGCTGGTTCGCCACGATGGAAGACCTTTCCGTCGCCGCGCAGCGCGGGCTCGCCGAACGCTTTGACGGTTCCATCGGTGCCGCGTCCGTGCTTTTCCCCGAGGGCGGCGCCTATCAGTCAACGCCCGAATGCGGCATGGCCGCGCGCATCCCGGTCGGTCCCGGACGAAACACCCCGACGACGAGCCTCATGTCCATGGGGTACGATCCGCGCGCCGCCGCGTGGAGCCCCTTCCACGGCGCCCAATACGCCGTCATCGAATCGCTCGCGAAAATACTCGCGCTTGGCGGCGATCCCGCGACCGCGCGACTCACGTTCCAGGAATATTTTGAAAGGACCTCCTCAAACGAAGCGTGGGGAAAGCCCGCGGCGGCCCTGCTCGGCGCGCTCGTTGCCCAGCTCAAGGCGGGAACCGCGGCCATCGGCGGAAAGGACAGCATGTCCGGCTCCTTCGACAATCTCCGCGTCCCCCCCACCCTCGTTTCCTTCGCCGTAGCCGTGACGGAAGACGCCCGCGTTCGCGGCGGTTCCCTCTCGGCCCCATGCAAAGACTTACTGCTCGTAAAAACGCCCTGGCTCCCGGACGGGACGCCCGATTGGGACGCGTTCTCCGAAAACGCCCGCGCGGTCCTCCGACTCGGCGCCGAGGGAAAAATCAGCGCGGCCTATCCCGTAACCGCCGGGGGAATCGCGGCGGCCCTCTCGAAAATGGCGTTCGGAAACCGCGTCGGCGCGAAACTCAGCGAAAAGGCCCTTTCGGGGCTCGCCCTCCCCTCGGTATTTTTCGCAGAAACCGAGCGCCAAACCGGCGCAGACGCGCTTTTCGCGCCTTTATACGGATCGATCATTCTTGAGGTTCCCCAAGGTTGCGCGCCAGCTAAGGGATGGATAACGCTCGGAGAGACGATCGGCGAGCCGATTATTCACATCGGATCGACCGCCATTCCGCTCGATCAGGCGCAACGGCGATGGGAATTGCCGCTCGCGAAAGTTTTTCCGCCGGTCTCCGGCGTCGTGCCCCAAAGCGCAGTCCCCGCGTGGGCGACCGCGTCGTACGCGAAAAAACCAAGCGCCGGACGCGCGCCAAAGTCGGTCGCGAGGCCGCTCGTCGTCTTGCCGGTTTTCCCCGGAACGAACTGCGAATACGACATGGCCCGAGCGTTCGGTCTGGCCGGGGCGGAAACCAGGATCGTCGTCTTGCGCAACCGCACGCAAAGCGAACTCGCGGCTTCAATCGCCGAATTGAGCAAGGCGATCGACGAGGCTCACATACTCGCGTTTTCGGGCGGGTTTTCGGCCGGCGACGAGCCAGACGGGTCTGGAAAGTTCATCGCGAACGTCATCCGGGAACCGAGCGTTTCGGACGCCATCATGGGCCTCGCGGATTCGCGAAAGGGCCTCATTCTCGGCATTTGCAACGGGTTCCAGGCGCTTATTAAGGTCGGTCTCGTCCCTTACGGTAAAATCCTTCCGCCGTCGCCGGACATGCCGACGCTCACCTACAACGTCATCGGGCGGCACGTCTCCCGGTTCGCCGCGACGCGCGTGTCTTCGATCATGTCCCCCTGGGCCGACGACCCGAGCCTGTTACTCGGTAAAATCCACCGCGTCCCGCTCTCGCACGGCGAGGGCCGTGTTATAATCGCCGAAAGCCTCGCGACCCAACTTTTCGAGAGAGGGCAAATTTTCTCGCAGTACGTCGACGACGAGGGAAAACCGGCCGCCATCGAGCCCGCGAACCCCAACGGCTCGGCGTACGCGATCGAGGGCATGACCGACGGCAGCGGCCGCATCCTCGGAAAAATGGGTCACAGCGAGCGCCCCATCGACACCGCGTCCCCGTCCGGGGGACCGAGACTTTTCACGAACATACCCGGCGATACATGCCAGAACATTTTTGCCGCGGGTGTGAGATATTGGAAGGGCTAACGCTTTTCCCAGGAAACGATCAATAAGGAGTTTTTCATGAACAAGCCGATGCTTGTACTCGCGACCGCAGCGGCGCTCGCGCTCTCGCTCACGGGCTGCTCGAAGCCGCAAACCGCCTGGATTACCGATTTCGAAGCGGCGCAAACCGCCTCGCAAAAAACCAAAAAGGACCTGTTGATCGCCTTTACCGGTTCCGATTGGAACGACAAGAGCAAGGAGCTCGTCACGGACGCCTTCACGGCGGACTTCTTCAAGAAAGGCTCGAAGAAATTCGTGATGTGCAACGTCGACATCGTCCAGGACGAGACGAAAATGGACGCGGATGCCCTGAACGCGAACTATCAGCTCGCGACGACATACGGCGTGCAGTCGATGCCGACGTTCGTGCTCGTGACACCGGAGGGCGACGTTTACGCGTCGGCCGCGGCTCCCGAGGACGCGAAAACCGCCGAAACCGTTCTCGCCTTTTTTGACACGTTCAAGGACGCGCGCAAAAAAATCGTCGACATGAAGAAAAAAATAGCCTCGGCGAAGGGAGTGGAGAAGGCGAAAGCCATCGACGAATTCGTCGAGAGCATCGACGCCTATCATCGGGACCGATACTCCGACCTCATTCGCCAGGTTCCCGATCTCGACGCCGACGGGTCCGCGGGGCTCAAGGGAAAATACCAATTGCAGGTAGCCTACATCGACGCGCTGCAGTTTTACGAGCAGGGAAAAATGACCGACGCGGGAGACCTTTTCCTGAAGCTCGCCGAGGGCGAAACCCTCGACAACGCGCAGAAACAGCAGGCCTGGTACATGGGCGCGTACATGAACGCGATGTCGGGAACCGTCGACAACGTGAAAATCATCGAGTGGCTCCAAAAAGCCTACGACGCCGATCCCCAAAACGACGGGGCCCCGCAAATTAAGGCGACCATCGAGCAACTCAAGGCCGAACCCCCGAAAGAGACTAAGTAAACCATCGCTCGATTGACGACGATTTCCATATGCGGTAAGGTTAATTACCGCATATGGAACCCTCCAGCCCGCCAAGCGCGGGAATCCTCCTACCCATCCTCGCCTTACTGCTCCTTCTCTCCATGTTTTTTTCCGCCGCGGAAACGGCCTTTTTGTCTTCGAGCAAACTGCACCTTCGCTATCTCGTCGAGAAAAAAAACCGAAAGGCGATCAGGGTAGCGCGCCTTCTGGCGAACAAAACGAAATTTCTCAACACCATACTCATCGGCAACAACGTCGTGAATATCGCGCTCACCTCGCTCGCGACCTCGCTCGCCGTCGCCGCCTTCGGCGACGCCGGAATCGGCGTCGCGACCGCGGCGGCGACGATTGGAATTCTCGTATTCGGGGAGATTCTTCCGAAAACGGTCGCCCTCGTTCGCAGCGAGCGTATCGCGCTGAAGATATCGCTCCCTATCGCCGTGCTCGTCGCGGCGCTCACGCCCCTCGTATGGGCCATTTCGACGCTTACCGACGCGATCGCGTCGCTCGTCGGGGGAAAAAAGGCTTCGGACGGCGCGCGGGTCACGGAAGAGGACTTAATCGCCCTCATCGAAGTCGGCGAGGAGGAAGGCATACTCGCGGCTCCTGAGCGCGAGCTCATGCGCAACATCCTAAATTACGCCGACTTGAACGCGCGCGACATCATGACTCCCCGAACGGACATAATCACGGTTCCCCTGGGCGCGAGCCGCGCCGAGGTCGAGCGTATATCCGGCGAAACGGGCTTTTCCCGATTGCCGGTATGCGGGGACGGTATCGACGACGTCCGCGGCATTCTCTACGTCAAGGACTTCCTCTTCGCCGACGGACCGGGGAAAAAGAATAAATCCGTGAAAGACGTAATCCGCCCCGCCCTCTTCATATTCGAGGGACAGAAAATCTCGGACGTGCAGAAAAAACTCCGCGACGAAAATCAAAACCTCGCGATGGTCATCGACGAGTACGGCGGGATCGCGGGACTCGTCTCGACGCAGGATCTCGTGGAGGAAATTTTCGGACGCCTCGACGACGAAAATGACGGCTCGGGCACGCTCGAGGGCGACGGCCCCGACGGGGAAACCGCTGACGGCGACGCGCGGCTTGACGCGATAAACGAGCGGCTGGGAACGACTCTCGCGTCGCAATTTTACGATACGCTCGGGGGATTCATTATGGAACGACTCGACGGAATACCCCTCGAGGGCAGCCGCGTGTACGAGCAAGGCTTCGCGTTCGAGGTCCTCACGATGAGCCGAAACAGAGTCGGAGCGGTCAAAATCCTCCGGCAGGGTAGGCGCGATGAGCGGTAAGACGATCGTTACGGCGCTTTTGCTCGTCGCCCTGCTCGGTTGCTCGGCGTTTTTTTCCTCGGCGGAAACTTCGTTGACCTCGGTACCCAAAGCGCGTGCCCGGCAAATAAAAAAGGGCAAAACGCGTCGGGAAGCGCTTCTTTCGTCGCTTCTCGAGCGCAAACAGCGCGTCATCACCTCGTTATTGATCGGGAACAACGTCGTGAATATCTGGGCCTCAAGCCTCGCCACCGCGTTCGCCATAGGGATCTTTGGCGAGAGCGGCGTCGGCATGGCGACGCTCGCGATGACGATAGCCATCACGGTCTTCTCGGAAATCACGCCGAAAACCATCGCGGCCGCCGACCCGATCGGCATCAGCGCGCGGCTTGCCCCGATAACGAATATCGTCACGGCAATCCTCGGACCCGTGGCCTCGCTCTTCTCCGCGATGAACGAGCGTTTCCTTTCCGCCGTGCGCCGATTCACGCCGGACGCCGCGCATCGACTCACCGAAGACGAGATTATCACGATGGTCGACGTGGGTAAAAGCGAGGGAGCGCTCGACGTCGCGGAACACGCGTTGCTGCGCAAGGCTATTGACTTTACCGGCGTTTCGCTTCGCGGAATCATGACGCCGCGCACGTCCATAGCCGCGGTTCGCCTTGACGACGGCGTCGAGGAAATCCTTAAGCGATTTCGAGAGACCGGTTTTTCCCGACTCATCGCGTATGAGGGCGACATCGACGAAATCCGCGGAGTTATCCACTATAAAGACGCTCTCTTCGCGCCGGGCCCCGACGCGCTAAAGGCCCGAAATCTCGCGCGACCCGCGATTTTCGTTCCGGAAACCCAGACGATTACTCAATTGCTTTCCGAGATGAAAAAAACGGGTCAGCATATAGCCGTAGTCGTGGACGAACATGGTCTAACTTCCGGGATCGTCTCTCTCGACGACGCCATCGGCGCGGTATTCGGGGGAATCCGAGACGAGTACGACCAAGAAACCGTCCATCCCCGAGAAAACGTTCAAATTCTTTCGCGCAACCATCTTCGAATCCCCGGAAATTTGCATATTGATGACTTAAACGCGTTAATTAAAACCGACTTGATCTCGCAGAATTACGAAACAGTCGGAGGTTTTATGCTTGAGCAGTTGGGAAGGCTTCCCCTCGCGGGCATGTCCTTTTCCCTCAACCGGATTACTTTCACCGTCTTGGAAACGATCGCTCGTCGCGTCGCGCGAATTGACGTCGTAATTGACGGCGAAAACCTGGAATAAAGCGCGACAAGCGCCTTGCAACGCTCGAAATTAGAAAAAATATCCATTATAGTTAATAATAACTTGAGTTATAGGGGCTCGAGTCGACTACTATTCAAAAGGTTGGACCATGAAACTTCAAAAGAAACTCGGTATTTTTTTTCTGACGCTTTCACTGCTGCCATTCATCGCCGGAATGAGCTTTATCATGCTAAAAACAAAAAACACGATAAAGCAACTTGCGCTCGACTCACTGTCGAAATATAACCGCGCCATGGCCGAAAATATAGGCGCCGAGTTTCGGATCAAGGAGGGGTACCTCACCGCCATCTCCAATGTAAAAGCCGCACAAGAATTCGACTGGGAATCGATACGGCCGATCATGCAATCGATTTCAAACGAAGATCGGACCTTTGACGCTTTCATCCTCGCTAAACCGAACGGGACGTATTTCCGATCGACGGACACGGGAAATCCCGCGCTGGGGGGATTAATCAGCGACAGCGCGGGAACGCCATTAAACGTCTCCGGTCGAGATTATTTTTCGAATTTGATCACGAACAATGTAACTCCGGGAAAACATATGTTTGTGTCAAACCCGAACGTCTCGAAATCAACCGGCGTCAAGCAAATAATCATCGCGACAAACATGCTAAACGACGCGGGTTCGACCGCAGGACTTCTGGCAATCTCCATGTCAAGCAAAGAGCTCAACGCGACGATCGACGATATCACGAAATCCGCCGAAACGACGATCGGTAAAAACGCCTCCATCATCATTTTCAGCAACACGGGAAGCATCGTCTCGCATCGCGAATACGATAACAAAGACCAGATGTTCACGGAGCTCGCGCTAACCGCGAACGCGGAAATCTCGATTTCCGAACTCGGCGACGACGTCGCAACCACGCTCATTTCCATGAGCCAAAAGGGCCAAAGCTTAGGCGAGATACTTAACCCAAAAACGAAGGAACTTGGCCATATCTCCCTGGAAAAAATTCCCGGGACCGATTTCATGATCGCCGCAATCGAGCCGGACGACGACGTTCTCCGGGCGGTATACACGATCTTGGCCTCGCTTGGCGTCATCATCATCGTGACTTTCGTAGGCGCGGTCCTTGTCTCGATTTTTCTCGGCGCGCGTATCGCGACGCCCCTCGAAAAAACATCGAAGACGCTCAAGGATATCGCCGAAGGGTCGGGAGACCTCACGTATCGCCTCCAGGTTCAGGGTAAAGACGAAACTTCCGAGGTAAGCCACTACTTTAACGAGTTTATCGGCTCGCTCCACGGCATGATTTCCCAAGTTAACGCCGCGGCGAAAACGATGGGAGAAATTTCCGAAAAGCTCGAAAACAAGGCCGAAACCGTAAAAAGCGACGTTGAGGGCATTACCGCGAACGTATCCGACCTCAATTTTCAAACCGAGGAACAGGGAGCGAGCGTCACCGAGACATCGTCCACCATTCATCAAATCGCGAAGAACATCGAGAGCCTTTCCCAGCAAATCGAGGGACAATCGGCGAGCGTCACCGAGTCGTCTGCGGCCATCCAACAAATGGTGTCGAACATCAACTCTATTTCCGCGAACCTGGAACGCGCGGGCACTAGTTTCGGCGCGTTGCTCACCGCCTCGAACGAAGGCCACGACAGCATGCAAAACGTCATCGATCTCGTAAAGAACGTGTCCGATCAATCCGAGCACTTGCTTGAAACGAACGAGATTATCGATTCCATCGCGAGCCAGACGAATTTGCTCGCGATGAACGCAGCCATCGAGGCGGCCCACGCGGGCGAGGCGGGAAAGGGCTTCTCGGTAGTCGCGGACGAAATTAGAAAGCTTGCGGAAGATTCTTCCGAACAGTCGAAAACCATCGAATCGGAACTGAAAAAAGTCGTGTCGACCATATCGACCATCGTCAGCGCCTCGGCGGCGGCCGATAAATCGTTTGACGCGGTCGTTAGGCAGATTAAGGACGCGAACGGGCTCATTCAGGAAATCAGCATGGCGATGCGGGAACAGACCGAAGGAAGTCAGCAGGTGCTTGAGGCGCTCGACGAGATCCAGAATATCACCGTCCAAATCCGAGACGGATCGCTCGAGATGAATCAAGGTACGTCAATGATCCTCACCGAAATGAATCGATTGGAAGACATTTCGCGAAAAGTTCAGAAGAGTACGCAGGACATCGCGCGCGCGAGCGACACCATCGGGCAGACGATCGAGGAGATCATTGGGGTTTCCGGGGAAAACGTCAACGCCGTCGGGACCCTCAACGATTTAACCGGGCGGTTTAAGCTCTAAATACGGGGAATGGGGCCGTCGCGCGCGGCGGCCGCACCTCACACCTCGACGTTTTCGTCGGCGCGATCGTCGATGGGAGGCAGGCTTTCTTCCTCAAGCGCGATATCGACGATGGTAAAAAACAGGATTATCACGAGCGGCCCGAGCAGAACGCCGTTCAGGCCAAACACCTTCAAGCCCCCGACGATCGAGAAAAAAATCAGCAAGGGATGAATTTTTATCCGGTCTTTCAGGAAAAACGGGCGGAGGAAATTATCCAAAAAGCTTATGAAGATCGCGCAAAGAACCCAAAACGCGATGCCGCGCACGGGACCGGAAGAAACCAACACGCCCAAACCGAGCGGAAACCACACGAGCGCGCAGCCGAGCATGGGGATGAACGAGCAGAAAAGAACCATCGCCGAAAACAGCAAGGCGCCGTGTATGCGAAAGGCGCTGAATATTACAAAGCCCGCTATCGCCTGATAGAACGCGACGGCGAAAAACCCCAAAAAAAGGTTCTTCGTCACTTCGCGGAATTTCACGAGGAGTCGGCGCGTGTTTCGCGGGTCTATCGGAATGGCCTGGATGAACACTTTCGCCAAATACGACGCGTCAAGATAGAAGAAATACAGCGTGAAGCAAACGAAGGCGAGGGAGAGGACGAAATTCCCCACGTTCAAGAGGATGCTCCGGGAAAAGGTCATTATCGTGTTCGAGTAGGACGAAAGGAATTTCAGGGTTTCCGAGCGTAAGTCGATTTCGCCGATATCGACCGTCCCCAGGGAAATTTTCTGGACGAGGTTCGCTATCGTCACGCCCGCGTCAGTCTGGCTGAAAAAAAGAGGGTTTGCCGCGACGAAATCCTTCGCGCTCTCGAGAAACGCCTTCCCCTGCCCGATGAGCTGGAATCCCATAAAGAAAAAGACGCCGGCGAGAATCAGCACCGTGCCTAAAGAAAAGGCGCCGGCGAGAAGATGCCGCTTAAGCTCGAATAAGGGCCGATACGGGCTCATTTTTCGCATGATGCGATTATGCAGCGGGATCAGCAGGATATAGCACACCGACGACCAAAGAAGAACGTTAAGATAGGGCAAAAAAACCATCCCCATCAAGATCACCATCAGGGCCAAAAGGGCTATAAAAGAGATGTACTGTATCTGCTTGCGTTGCGCCATAAGCTTACTATATCGGTTCGAATGGTCCCTGGAAAGCCCCGACGGTTACGCCCTTCGCGCGGACGGAAGCGTCAGCGCGTTCAACGCGCTCGTTTCCTCTTCCGAAAAATCGTGATGGCGCACGACCTCGAGATTCTCGAGAATTTGCTGGGGCTTCGACGCGCCGATGAGAACGCTCGTGACGATCCCGTCCCGCAATACCCAAGCGAGCGCCATTTGAGCGAGGGTTTGTCCCCGGCGTTTCGCGATATCGTTGAGCGCGCGGATGGTGGTCATTTTCTCGTCGGTCAGCTGTTCGGCGCGCAAGAATCGACCGTCGCGCGCGATGCGCGAGTCGCCCGGAATGCCGGCGAGGTACTTGTCGGTCAAAAGGCCCTGCGCGAGCGGGCTAAAGGCGATGATGCCGCAACCTTCGGCGGACGCGACATCCTTCAGCCCGTTTTCCTCGATGTGCCGATCAAGCAGGGAATACCGGCTTTGATTGATGACAAAGGGACAATTGAGCGATTTCAGTATCGCGATTGCCCGCGACGTCGTCGGCCCGTCATAATTCGAAATTCCCGCGTACAGCGCCTTTCCGCTTTTCACCGCCTGATCGAGGGCTCCCATCGTTTCCTCAAGCGGGGTTTCAGGATCCATTCGATGATGATAAAAAATATCGACGTAGTCGAGCCCCATGCGCAAAAGGCTTTGGTCAAGGCTCGCCAGCAAGTATTTCCGCGAGCCCCAATCGCCGTAAGGTCCCGGCCACATGGTGTAGCCGGCCTTCGTGCTGATGATGAGCTCGTCGCGATAGGGAGAAAGTCCGTCGCGGAGGATTTTCCCGAAGTTCTCCTCGGCGCTCCCGGGGGGCGGCCCATAATTATTCGCGAGATCGATGTGGGTAATTCCGTTGTCGAAAGCCGTGAAGCAAAGCCGCTTCATGTTCTCATAATCGCCGTCAGCGCCGAAATTATGCCAGAGCCCTAACGAAATCACCGGAAGGCGAAGACCGCTCCGACCGCTTCGCGCGTATTCCATCCCTTCGTACCGTGCGTCATTCGCGTTATAAGACATTGGTGAACTCCTTGCTTTCCGTATTGCGGCGCGCACTAACTGTATGCCAAGACGGTATTTTTTACAAGGAAAAACGAAACGGCGCGCGCGCGTAAAAAAACCCCGCTTCCGTGCGGGAGCGGGGTCAATTACCGTGTCCAAAAAATCAGGATTAACCGACCACGGCCTTAATTTCCACGCGCGCGCCTTTCGCTCCGGCGCTTACGAGCGTGCCCTTAACGCCGACCGAGCCCGACGTAACCGAAAGAGCGACCGTTCCGGCGGGATCGCGGTTTTCCACCGTGATGACGTAGGCGCAACCGCGATATACGCGGGTTATGGTCGCGGTCTTCACGTGCGCCGGCAACCGCGGCTCGACGCGAAGGCCATCGTACTCGGAGCGAATGCCCGAAATCCACTGCGAAAGGGCGACGAAGTTCCACGCCGCCGTTCCGGTGAGCCAGCTATTCTTCGCCTCGCCATGCCGGCGAGCGGCCTTTCCCGCGACCATTTGAGCGTACACGTACGGCTCCAGCCGATGAATTTCGCTGATATCCTCAAGGTATGCCGGCGCGATTTTCTTGTAATACTCCCAACCTTGGGCGGGTCGTCCCGACTTAATTTCGCCGATGATTACCCACGGGTTATTATGGCAGAAAATACCCGCGTTTTCCTTATATCCCGGCGGATACGAGGAAACCTCGCCGAGCTCGATGTGGTAGTCGCGGTACGGAGGATCGAGTATCACGATGCCGTACTTGGTATCGAGGTGCTTTTTAACCGAATCGAGCGACTTGAGGGGATACCCCTTATCCGCGCCGACCTGAGCCATGGCGCCGAAACCCTGGCTCTCGATGAAAATCTTTCCGTCTTCGCATTCCTTGGAGCCGATCTTGTTGCCAAAATCGTCATATGCGCGAATGTACCATTCGCCGTCCCAGCCGGTTTCGCAAATCTGCGCGGCCATTTTCTTCGCCGCGTCCTCGGCGAAAGCCGCCTCGGCGTCCTCTCCCAGCATACGGCACATCGCGGCGTAATCGGGCGCGACGTACACGAACATTTGCGCGATCATGACGGACTCGGCGTTCTTTCCGTCCTTGTTCGTCGACGTCTGGAAGGAGTCGTTTGGGTCGCTGCTGAAGCAGTTGAGGTTGAGGCAATCGTTCCAGTCCGCGCGACCGATAAGCGGCAAACCGTGAGGACCGATGTTCTCGAGCGTATAGTGGAACGAGCGGCGCAAATGCTCGAAGAGCGTCGCTTTATTCGTCTTGCTGTTGTCGAACGGCACGTCTACCTTGAGGAAATCGACGTCTCCGGTCTCGCGAATATAGCCGCCCACGCCCAGGATGAGCCACAGGGGGTCGTCGTTGAAGTGGCTCCCTACGTCGGCGTTTCCGCGCTTAGTCAGCGGCTGGAATTGATGGTAGGCGGAACCGTCCTCGAACTGCGTCGAGGCGACGTCGAAAAGTCGTTCGCGGGCGCGCGCGGGAATCTGGTGCACGACGCCGAGCATGTCCTGGCTCGTGTCGCGGAAACCGATGCCGCGCCCGATTCCGCTCTCGAAATAGCTCGCCGAACGCGCGAAGTTATACGTAACGATGCACTGATATTGGTTCCAAACCGCCATGCGATCGAGTTTTTCGTCGCCCGTCTTAAGCGTGAAGTTAGAGAGCAGTCCATCCCAGAAAGCCTTCAGCTCAGCAAACGCGGCGATGACCTGAGAGGGGGTCGAAAATCGCTTTTGCAGGTCAAGGGCTTTTTCTTTATTGAGGACGCGCATGTTCGGATTCGTCTGGAGTAAGCCTTTCGACGGAACCGGGCAGCCGTTTTCACCTGCCCATTTCCGCTCGTTCTCCATCTCGACGTAGCCGAGCACGAAAATAAACGTCTTTGACGAGCCCGGCTCCAGGCTCACGTTCAGGCGATGGCTCGCGATGGGCGACCATCCGTCGGCGACCGAGTTTCCGCTCTTGCCGGAAAGAACCGCGTCAGGGGCATCGTAATTATTATTGAGGCCGAGGAAAGTCTCGCGGTCGGTGTCGAATCCGTCGATCGGCTCGTTCACCGAATAAAACGCGAAATGGTTGCGGCGCTCGCGATATTCCGTCTTGTGGTACAGGGCGCTTCCGTCAACCTCGACCTCGCCGGTCGAGAAGTTTCGCTGGAAGTTCGTCGAATCGTCGAGCGCGTTATAGAGGCACCATTCGACGAACGAAACGATCGACAAATCTTTCTTTTTGTCTGACGCGTTCGTGACGGTAAGCATCTGTACCTCGGCGTTCTCGCCGTTCGGCACCATGTACAGAACGTCGGCCTTCACGCCGTTTTTCGACGAGGAAATTTTGGAATACCCGAATCCATGGCGACACTCGTAGGAATCGAGCTCGACGCGCATGGGCTTCCATCCCGGGTTCCACACGCAATCGCCGTCCTTAATGTAAAAATAGCGACCGTTGTTATCGAGCGGGACATCGTTATATCGATATCGGGTAAGGCGGCGCAACCGCGCATCCGTGTAAAAGGCATAACCGCCGGCTGTGTTCGATATTAATGAGAAAAACTGCGTATTACCCAGATAATTTATCCACGGAAACGGGGTACGAGGCGTTTCGATAACATATTCGCGATTTTTATCGTCAAAATGACCGAATTTCATAATCTCTCCTCTAGTTGATTGGATACTTCAACTAACCATAACATAAGGGATTTGGCTTGTCAAATGGTATAAACACCGGTGAATAAAAAAAAAGCGCCCTAACAAAGGGCGCCGAAAAGCTCAGGAAGACCGCGATCAAGCCGTATACTTCGCGCTTTTGGGGTTAATACGGACGGGCGTTTTTTTCCTGAATATCCTTAAAATAGCGGACGGTACCGACGCGAAGTTCATCGGTGGCGTCCTCGTCGCACAGGATGATCGCGCGCGGATGCATTTGGAGAACGCTTATCGTCCACATGTGGTTCACGCCTTCCTCGACGGCGTGATGCAAGGCGCGCGCCTTTGTGTAGCCGGTCGCCAAAATGAGAACTTCCTCGGCGTCCGTGATCGTCCCAACGCCGACGGTAAGCGCCTTGGTCGGCACTCGATCGGGATCGCCGCCGAAAAACCGGGAATTCATGATGATGGTATCCTGGGTTAAGGTTTTTATCCGCGTGCGGGAAGTCAGCGCCGAACCCGGCTCGTTAAATGCGATATGCCCATCGGCCCCCACTCCGCCGAAGAATAGGTTAATCTGCCCAAAGGAGCGCATTTTGTCCTCATACCTTTGGCATTCAGCTTCCGGATCCTTCGCCATACCGTCGAGAAAGTTTATGTTCGCCGGCGTGATATCTACGTAGGAAAAAAAGTTATCCATCATGAAACGATGGTAACTTTGCGGATGATTCGCGTCGAGGCCGAGATACTCGTCCATGTTGAAAGTGACGACATTCTTGAAAGAAACTTTCCCCGCCTTGTAGAGCCGGATCAGTTCCTTATAGACGCCGAGGGGCGTCGAGCCCGTGGGCAAGCCCAAGACGAAGGGTTTTTCCGGCGTCGGGTCGAACGTATTAATGCGCCAAGCGACATGGCTGGCGGCCCATTCGGCGCACGTGGCATAATCTTCTTTGATAATTACCCTCATAACAGCTCCTAAAATACGTTTTTTCGCAGAGTCCCCTTAATGACGGTCGCGAGGACATTGCAAAATTTATCGAAAACGACGATATCGGCGTCGTACCCGGGAATTAAGGCCCCTTGCCGCGAATATTTCATCACCTGGGCGGGATTCATGGACGCGAGCTTCACGGCGTTTTCGACGGGAAGCCCAAACGAGAGCAGGTTTTTTACGCCTAAAATCATGGTAAGCGCGGAACCCGCGATCACGTCGTCGGCCTTTCGGTGGAAACAGCCCCCATGGTATACGACTTCCTCGCCATTTGCAAATAGCGGCCCCTCTTTTTGCGCAGTCGGCTTCAGGGCGTCGGTTACGAGGACGAGTTTATCGATGGATTTATCTCGCACGAGCAGGCGAAAAAGGTCAGGATGCACATGTACGCCGTCTGCGATAACCTCGCACGACATCTCGGGATGAATAAGGACGGCTCCAACCGCTCCCGGATTTCGGTGATGCAGCTGGCTCATCGCGTTAAACATATGCGTCGCGTGCAGAATGCCAGCCTGAAGGCCCTCAACCATGTTTTCGTATAGCGCGTTCGTATGCCCGGCCTGAAGAACGATATTCTTCTTAATGCAATAGAGGGCGAGTTCGCGCATGCCTTTCAGTTCAGGAGCCACCGTCATGTTAATGAGATGGCCTTCCGACGCTTCCCAAAGGCTTTCCATAAGGTCGAGGTCGACGGCGCTCAGCGTTTCCGGCCGCTGCACCCCGAGCTTTTCGGGCGAGATAAACGGACCTTCCAGGTGCAGGCCCATTATCCGAGCGCCGCTCTCGCGCCCCATGGCGGCGACTACGGCTCGGATCGATTTCTTCATCGTGTCCGGGTCGCTGGGATAGAGCGTCGGGTTAAAAGCCGTTACGCCGTATTCCGCCAAGGCCCGGGACATTTCTATGATGGCGTCGGGCGAGTTATCCTCGGTTCCGTACCCGTTGAACCCATGAACGTGCGTATCGATGAAACCCGGCGCGACGTACGCGCCCTCGACGTCTATTAACTGAACGGAGGAGTCGAATTTTTTTTGAAGAAACCTCTTTTGGCTGAATACGTCCTCAACCGTTCCGTCCCGTATTAAGACGGCGCAATTTTCCATCACCGAAAATCCCGTTATCACGGTCGCGTTATGAAAGCAAATCGTTGAACTCATATATGCCTCCGATGGCATACTTCAATATTACAAAAAAAAACGCGGCTTGCAAACGAGAATGATCGAGGGTCGCGGAAAATAAATTGCCCCCTGGAAGCAACCGCTTTCAGGGGGCAGCCCGACGAAAGGACGGGAATAATCTCGCGGTTGAGCTCTCGTTAGCCCTTAATGGCGCCGCCGGCGACGCCTTCCGCCAAGTCCTTTTGGAACAGGAAGTAGACGAGCATGACCGGAACGGTCGCGATGACCAGGGCCGCCAACTGCCAACCCAGCTGAACGCCGGTTTTGCTCGAGAAGGAGAATACGCCAACCGGCAACGACTTCGTGATTTCCGAGCTCGCGAAAACCAAGACGAGCAAGAACTCGTTCCAGATACCCAGTCCGCTCATGATGCAAACGGTGATGATTACCGGCACCGTCATCGGCACGATGATGCTGCTAAACGCGCGGAAGGGCGACGCGCCGTCGATGTACGCCGACTCGATAAGGCTATCCGGGAGCCCGGTTATGAACTGAGAGGCGAGTAAGACGGCCATCGGAAGGCCAAACGCTACGTACACTAAAATGATACCCAAGTGCGTGTCGGTCAAATGAATCTTCGTGAGCATGAGGAACAGGGGTATGATAACCTGATTGACGTCGATTAAGTATCCCAGGCCTATCGCCCCGACGATGATCGCCGAAAGTTTCTTGAAGCGCATCTTGCTGCAGGCGTACCCGAGCATGAGGCCGAATAGCACGACGAAGAATGTCGACACGCAGGTATAAATCAAGCTGTTGAGGAATTTCAGCGAGAGCGTTCCGCGCGTCCACGCCGACGTATAATTCCACCAAACGGTGTCCCAGCTGATCTTCGCGCGTATCGAGGTCGGCAATTGATCGAGAGTCAATTTCTGTCCGGGCTGCAAATTGGCGATCGCGGCGGGGAGCTTATCCTTGAGGATAAACTGAACCATTAATCGGCGCTGAGGCGCAATCTCGGTGGACTCGATAATCAGGCGCGGGCGAGTGTCGGTCGCCGGATCGTACGGATACACTAAGTTGAGCTGGGGCGCGATCACCACGTATTCGTCATGCTTATTGTCGAACATGGCGTGCGGGAAGGAGTACACGTCCTTATTGAGCTCCTCGTTCGTCTTGAAGGAGGAATAAAACATCCAGAACAGCGGGACAACCGTGATAAACGTCCACAAAACGAAAATTATGTAGGAAAGCGTTTTTCCAACGATGGAATTTCTTCTATGGTTTTTAGAAAGAACGACGGACTCTGCCATATTAATACTCCTCGCCGGTGCCGAGCTTTTTGCCAACGAAATTGCTGAACATAATCAGAATGACGCTAATGAGAACGATCGAGTTCGAAATCGCGGATCCATACGCGTAGCGCAGGGGGTTCGAATAATCCTGGAAGGCGATTCGATACATCATGATCGGGAGAACCTCGGCGTTGAGCCGCGTAAGGCCTTCGGTCGTGATCGAGAAAATGAGGCCGAATCCGCGGAGCGAGCCGGCGATGGCGAGAATCGACGAAACGAGGATCGTTCCCGCGAGCAGCGGAACGATGATCTTGGCGAAAATTTGGGGCTCCGTGGCTCCGTCGATTTTCGCGGCCTCAATCATGCTGTCGTCGATTTTTTGAAGGTTCGCGAGGAAAATTATCATATAGAATCCGGTGTACATCCAAATGAGGGCGAAGCCTATCGGGATCATGACCGTGCTTTTTTCGAGCATCATGGTAAACTGACGGGAGGGGTCGTCCGAAAGAATCTGCAAGAGCCGGGAAACGGGGCCGTCGGCCTTAAAGAGCATCTTCCACATTATACCGATAACGATAGTCGAGAGAAACTGCGGAAGGAAAACCATCGACTGGAAAAAGTTCGCGCCGCGAACTTGCTTGCGGAAAAGGATAAACGCCAGAATGAAACCTATCGGGATTTGGCCAAAGACTGAAACCGCGACGACGATCATGTTATTCGTAAACGCATGCCAAAAGTCAGGATCGGTAAAAAGCTTTGCGTACTGCGAAACGCCCACGAATCCCCACGCGCCGCCGGCATTCGGATTGTAATTCGAAAAACTCAATACGATCGAATACAAAATCGGATAGGCGACAATTAAAATGTACACTAAAAATCCCGGGGCGACGAATCCAAAATACGTCAACAAATCCCGACTATCGCGTCGTTTCACTTCTCACTCCTCTGTGCATCGGGGAAGGGGCCTAGCCCCTTCCCCGAGTTAAATCATTCGGTGCAAATTAGCTGCGGAGTCCTTCGACTTCAGCCGCGACTTGCTCGGGCGTTGAAGTTCCAGAAACGATTTTCTGGCAGCCAGAGTTGATCGCGTCGTTCTGCGGTCCGGAGATGAACGCGTCGATAACGTCGGTGATGATCGTCGTGTTCTTTCCGAGGTCGACTTTCGCCTTGATGATCGTCGGGATATCCGAGGGGATCTGATAGGACTTCAGGACCGGCGCGACGATGGCACCGTCGCGGAGGCGCTGGATAACCTCGGCCTCGCTGTTGAAGTAGGCAAGGAACTTGAGGGCGGCGTCGCGGACTTTCTCGTCCTTGGCTCCGGCCTGGGTGATTCCATAACCAACCTGGATGGCGCCAGCGATCGATCCGCCGTTTCCTTTCTCTCCGGGGAGGATCGGGAACGCGATGAGCTTGGTGACTTCCTGGGTCTCGGGGGTGATGCTACCGGCATCCCACTGGCCCGTTAAGTAGAACAGGTACTTGCCATTGCTGTAGTTCGAGAGGCCGGTACCGGAATCGACGAGAACGCTCTTCGAGGAAAGAACGCCGTCCTTTACCATCACCTGGAGAACTTTCAGGGCATTCACGAATTCAGGATCGGTGAATTTCGCGGATCCGGCCTTCGCCTTGGTGACCCAGTGCGCGTCGCCGGAAGTGCGGGCGATGATACCGGAGAGGATGCAAGAACCCCACGCCCAACCGTCGGCGCCATGGGTACCCACGACCTCGATTCCCTTCGCCTTGGCGGCGGGAACCATCTTCACGAGGTCTTCATAGGTTTTCGGCATATCGAAACCGAGCTCGGCGATGAGTTTCGTGTTCGCGAACGCAACCGTGCAAAGGTTCGAGGTTCCGAGGGGAAGCTCGTAAATCTCTCCGTTCGGGCCCATCGAGGGGATCAGCGAAAGGTCGAAAACATTCGTGTCGAGATAGGGCTTCATGTCAAACTGCTGTTTCGCCTCAGCCCAGGGAGCTCCCCAACGAGCGTCGGCGCCCATGTACGCGAGGGCGGGAACGTCGCCGGACGCGAGACGGGCGGTCACTTTCTGGTGATACGCCTCGTCATAGAGCAATTCGTAGTCAATATCGATATCGGGATTCGCCTTCTCGAATGCGTCAACGATGCGCACCCAGTTCTGGCCTTCCTGGTTCGCGTTATCACCATAGGCGAGCGCCTTGACGACAACCTTTCCGCCAGTCGCGGCACCACTTTTTCCGCATCCGACGAATACGAGACCGGCGGCCATTAAGGCGGTTCCAGCCACGAGCAAAACTTTCTTTGAAAGTTTCATACATTCTCCTCCTTCCAAGAGTTTGTAATAACAAAAATCGACCAATTTTTAGGACGATCGATTTACGATAACTGATGCGCCTTTCTTTCGCATCGGTTGGTTGATTCTTTACTTCAACCATGCCTATTATACGGTACTTCGTTATTTTTGCAAGCGTAAAATGTAGTATTAACCCGATAAAACAATTAAAAAATGCGCCAAAGGCAATCGGTAGAAAGGGATGCGCTAGTATTTAAGAACATTGCGCGATTAATCCGTAAATTACCTGATTGTCGCGCCAGTTTTTGATACTGTCAACTCAAGAAGAGCATTCACGAAAGAGAAATGATCCACTATTATTTGCTTTCAGGATCGCAAGGAGGCTTCCATGGAAACGCTTGAACTCGTCCCCTATCCCGCACAGGTGATTTTTACGAAAGGATCGATAACAATCGAGACCGCCCCGCGTCTCGTGGGCGACGATGCTTTCGCCGCCGAAATCTCGCTCGGCGCCGCCCAAATCGCCGAAATCGGATTTCCGTCCGAACCGGATACCGCGATCGAGATACGCTGCGCCGTCGATCGCGAGCTGCAAAACGAAGCGTATCGACTGTCGATAACGGATACCGGGTTGTTCCTGTTCGCCGGAACCGGAATCGGCATATTTCACGCGATTCAAACCGCGCGACAGCTTTTGCTCCCCGCAAAAAAGACGGGCACGGTCACGTTGCCCTGCGTTAATATCGATGACGAGCCGCGGTTTTCCTGGAGAGGATGCATGCTCGATACCGCGCGCAATTACTTCACGCCCGCGTTCATTAAAAAGCTCATCGATCTCGCGGCCCTTCACCATCTCAATGTGTTTCACTGGCATTTAACCGACGATCAAGGCTGGCGTTTTTCCGTCCCGAAGTATCCTGCCCTGGACGAAAAATCGTCGTGGAGAATCGACCCGCGCATGAAACAAAACGGGTTCAAGATCGAGGGGATGTACTCGGCCGCGGAAATTCGCGAAATCGTCGCCTACGCCGCGGCGCGCCACGTCGAGGTCGTTCCCGAAGTCGATTTTCCCGGGCACGCGAGCGCCTTGCTCGCGGCCTATCCCGAGCTTGGCTGCACGGGCGGCCCCTATCACGTCGAGGGAGAATTCGGGATTTTCGAGGATGTCCTGTGCGCGGGGAACGACGAGATTTTCGATTTTGCCGGCGCCGTGTTCGACGAACTCGCGGATCTTTTTCCCTCGCGCTATGTCCATATCGGAGGCGACGAGGTCCTTTTCAACCGATGGAAAGACTGCCCGAAATGCCAGGCGCGCATGAGGGAGCTCTCCCTTCAGAAGGAGTCCAAACTCCAAAGCTGGATTACGGTAAAACTTTCCGAAATGCTGCGCGCGCGCGGGAAAACGGCCGTTGGCTGGGACGAAGTCCTGCAAGAAACCGATACGTTCAAGTTGCCCGAAGACTTTATCGTCATGTCTTGGCGGGGCAAGGAAGGCGGCATCGAGGCGACCGCGAAAGGACATCGCGTCATCATGACGCCCGTCAGCGACGGCTGTTACGTGAATTTTAAGCCGCTCGACAATGCGGAAGAACCGGGGCATCTTTCGGTATGCACGGTTCGACAGTCGTACGAGACGGAACCGGTCGCGGGCGAGATGAACGAGGACCAAGCGAAGCTCGTCCTCGGAGGGCAATGCAACCTGTGGACCGAGGTAATTTACGCGTCGAGAATCGCGGAATATATGCTGTTTCCCCGGTTGAGCGCCGTGGCGGAAGCTTTCTGGTCGCCCAAGCGCTCGAGAAGCCTCGCTTCGTTCCAAGAAAGGCTACCCGCGCTACGGGAACGGCTCGACGCCCTCGACGTTAACCAATACCGAGGCCCGCTCGAGTAAGGGGCCTCCGCAGGGGAAAAGTCCGCGCTAAGACCGCGCGAGCGGGAGCTCCGAAAATATCGAGCCCCGGATGCGCCGGACGAGAACGGCTTTCCCGATCGAGACGAGCTCGATCGACCGATCGGGCTCTGTCACGATTTTCACGATAACGTCTCCCGCTTTTTTTTCCGAGGAAACGGGACGGCCGAGGATGCGACGCCCCTCCCCGTTTTCGTCCAACTCGATCTCAAGCAGACCTCCGCTCGTGAGGGCATATTCGGCGATGCGAACCTTGCCGAGAAAATCCATTCCGCGAGCCTCGACTTTTTCCACGCGCACTGAGTCCGGGTTCAATTGCCCGGGGACGATCGCGATGCGGCGGTCGATGCGCGAGCGGAGGGCGTCGGCGACGTCCTCCGGTACGGAGAGAGAGGCGAGCGAGGCCATGAGCGCCTCGCGCAAAAGGCCGCGCGCGCGCGCCGAATTTTCGAAAGAGTCCGTTTCGGCGACGGTCCGCTGATTAGAAACGCCG